>NZ_JAQFEN010000001.1:670376-869849 GCF_027689445.1 Gemmiger qucibialis
CCGCCCGCCATTTGTCGTTCCATGCAACGCTTCTCTCAAAATTCACTTTGCCGTTTTGCTGCAAATATAGTACAATGGTTACGCAAAGCGCTGCTCATACCGGCGCACAAAAAGCGCATACAGCGCATAGCACACCATCAGGCAGACGGCATATACCCCGGCGAAGCACAGCCACGCGGCTGCGCCGCCCATCGCGGTGTTGGGCAGCAGCTCCAGCACCAGCGGGTGGGCCAGGTACAGCCAAAAGCTGCCCGCCCCCACAAATTCCACGGCCTGGGCGAACTTCTGATTTTCCGCCAGGCCAACGCCCTGCGGGTTCTGCACGGCCAATAGAACAAGCACCGTAAACACACACTCGAACCCCGCCCGCTGGAAGTTGGTGAGCACTGCCAGCAGAATGCAGAATGCCCCGTATAAAAACTGCTTGTTCTCCCGCACTGCCGCAAACGCCGCCATGCCAAAGATAAAGCAGTACAGCGTCATGACCGGCGTTTTTGCGCTGAACTCGCTGATGTTGGCTTCTGCCGGGAAAGCCGCCAGACTGCTTTCAATTAAGCCGCCGATCCTGCCCTTCACCGCAAGGCAGACCACCAGCAACGCCAGCGCACCCCAAAAGCGTTTGCACAGCCGGTACAGCCACGGGGCCAGCAGATAAAAGAACGCAAAGGCGCTCATCGTCCACAGCACGTTGCGGTTGTTCCACAGCATCCAGTTATCACTGGGCAGCCACATCTGCAAAAATACAAAGTACCGCAGGTAACCCGGCCCGCACGGCCCGCCGGGGCCAAACAGCTGGGCTGCACTGGCGCCCGCCGCCAGATAGCGTACCGCATCGAACAGCCAGCGCAGCACCAGCACCAGCCAGTACAGCGGCAGGATCCGCCGGATGCGGCGCTGGTAATACGGCAGCGGCTCCGGGTGGCGGCTCAGGCTGGCCGCGGCCAGGTACCCGCTGAGCACAAAAAACAGTTGCACCCCCTGCGCGCCAACCGCGGCGGCATCCCCCAGGCCAACTTTCTGCCCGGTATGCACGCCCAGCACCATCAGCGCCGCCAGAATACGCAGCTCATCCAGCGCTACATTTTTATGTTTTGTCATCTTTCTATATTCTGCTCCTTATTGCAGCATTATTTGATTTCTTTATTCTGCCGAACTTTTTCGATTCCTTCTTTTCAAAGAAGGGGCAAAAACTCTCGTATTACTCGTATCCTCAAAATTATACATCACCCGCCCTATCATGCGCAAGCGCAGGAGGCACCATGTTTGACGCATTGTTTACCACCACAACCGAATACAAAAAACTGAGCCACGCACTTTCCGGCAAAGGTGCATGCGCCCTGTTTGGGCTGCCCGCATCCGGCCGCGCACAGGTGTATGCCGCACTGTGCCGCCAGCTGGATAAGCCGCTATGCATCGTGACCCCCGGCGAGGCCGAAGCCACCCGCTTTGCTGCTGACCTGAACACGCTGGGCATTCCCGCCGCCGTGTTCCCGGCGCGGGACTATGTGTTGCGCCCCATTGAGGGCACCGCCCGCGAATACGAGTACCGCCGCCTGGCTGTGCTGGGCGAACTGGTAGGCGGGCGGCTGCGCGCCGTGGCTGTGCCCGCGGAAGCCCTGACCCAGTTCACCACCCCAAAAGAGGATTTCTGCGCCAACACCCGCACCCTCCATGCGGGGGATACTCTGCTGCGGGATGACCTGCTGGCCGCTTTGTTTGGTGCCGGCTACACCCGCCGGGCCCAGGTGGATGGCCCCGGCCAGTTCTCTGTGCGCGGCGATATTGTGGATATTTTTGCTCCCGACCAGAAAATGCCGGTTCGTATGGAATTTTGGGGTGATGAGATCGATACCCTGCACACCTTTGACCTGACCACCCAGCGCCGCGAGGATGCCATTGATAAGTTTTACCTGAGCCCCGCGCGGGAAGTTCTGTTCGGCAAGCCTGCCGATGCCGCCGAGCAGCTTCGGGCCTTTTTGGCCAAGCAGCGCGGCAAAAAGAAAACCGCCATGGCAGACTGTATGGCCGCCGATCTGGACCTGCTGGATGGCGGTGCCGTGCCGGTCAACATGGACAAATACCTGGCCGTGCGCTACCCCCATCCCGCCACCGTGCTGGATTATTTTGACGACCCAATCCTTGTGGCCGAAGAGCCTGCTTCCATCCGGGAAGCCGACCGCGCGACTGCCTACCGCCGGGGCGAGGAACTGAAATCCCTGATCCTGGACGGCGTCCTTTGCGCCGGGCTGGATAACCTGTACGCGGACCCAAGCTACCTGTGGTCCAAAACCGGACACTACCGCACCATCTGTGCCGAGAACTTTGCCCGCAGCATGCCGGATCAGCCGCTGAAAGATATCATCAACGCCCCGGCTCACACCCTGCCTGCCTGGAATGGCGAAGTCGCCGGGCTGCTGGAGGATTTGAAACCGCTGTGCGATGCCGGTTATACCGTTACCCTGCTGGCCGGCACCGACCGTGCCGCAGCCGGTCTGGCACGCGACCTGCGCGATAAAGGCATTCTGGTTACCACCGATGCTGCAGCAGCCCCCGCTGCCGGGCTGGTGCAGGTTCTGGCGGGGCACCTTTCCGCTGGGTGCGAATTTCCGTTTGCCAAGTATGCTTTGCTGACAGGCCGTGCCTTTGGCGAGACCAGCTCCCAGAAGAAAAAGCGCAAAAAAGCCAAAGATGCCCTGAACAGCCTGACCGAGATCACGCCGGGCGATCTGGTGGTGCACCAGAACCACGGCATTGGCCGGTATGCGGGCATCCAGCGCATGGCGGTTCAGGGCGTTACCAAAGACTACCTGCGCATTGAGTACGATAAAAAAGATGTGCTGTATGTTCCCGTCACCCAGCTGGACCTGCTTTCCCGCTACACCGCGCCGGGGGATTCGGAGAATGTCAAGCTCAGCCGCCTGGGCGGGGCCGAGTGGACCAAGACCCGCAAGAAGGTGCGCGCCGCTACCGAGCAGATGGCCAAGGAGCTGATTGAGCTGTATGCCCGCCGCAAAAGGGCGCACGGTCATGCCTTCCCTCCAGATGATACCTGGCAGGGAGATTTTGAGCAGCGCTTTGCCTATGATGAAACGCCGGACCAGCTTTCCAGCGCGGCGGAGATCAAACATGATATGGAGCAGCCCTGGCCGATGGACCGCCTGCTGTGCGGCGATGTCGGCGTGGGCAAGACTGAGGTTGCCCTGCGCGCCGCGTTCAAATGCGTGATGGGCGGCAAGCAGTGCGCCATCCTGGCCCCCACCACCATTCTGGCGTGGCAGCATTTCAACACGGCCATCGCCCGCATGGAGGCCTTTCCCATCCGCATCGGACTGCTCAGCCGTTACCGCAGCGCCAAAGAGCAGAAAGAGACCATCCGCGGCCTGAAAGACGGCACAGTGGACATTGTGGTGGGCACCCACCGCCTGCTTTCGGACGATGTAAAGTTCAAAGACCTGGGCCTTGTCATCATTGACGAGGAGCAGCGCTTTGGCGTAAAACACAAGGAAAAGCTGAAAGAAAACTTTATCGGGGTGGACATGCTGACCCTTTCGGCCACGCCGATCCCCCGCACGCTGAACATGGCACTGTCCGGCATCCGGGACATGAGCACCATTGAACAGCCGCCCTTTGAGCGCCAGCCCATTGAGACCTATGTGCTGGAATATGACGATGCCATTATTGCCGAAGCCATCCGGCGTGAGCTGGCCCGCGGCGGGCAGGTGTATTACCTGTACAATCGAGTCGAAACCATTGAGCAGTGCGCCGCCAAGGTGCAAAAGCTGGTGCCGGGTGCGCGGGTCGGCATCGCCCACGGCAAAATGACGGAGGAGCAGATTTCCTCGGTTTGGCAGCAGCTGTTGGACAACGAGATCGACGTGCTGGTCTGCACCACCCTGATTGAAACCGGCGTGGATGTGCGCAACTGCAACACCCTGATTATTGAGAATGCGGACCGCATGGGGCTTTCACAGCTGTACCAGATTCGCGGCCGTGTGGGGCGCTCCAACCGCAAGGCGTATGCCTATTTCACCTTCCAGCGCGACAAAGTGTTGACGGAAATTGCCTCCAAACGGCTTTCAGCCATCCGGGAGTTTACCTCTTTTGGTTCCGGGTTCCGCATTGCGATGCGCGATTTACAAATCCGCGGTGCGGGCAACCTGCTTGGACACAGCCAGCACGGCCACATGGAAGCGGTTGGTTACGAGCTATATGTAAAAATGCTGAACCAGGCCATTGCAGCCGCCCGCGGCGAGCCTGCTGCGCCGGACAAGAGTGATTGCCTTGTTGACATTACGGTGGATGCCTATCTGCCGGAAAGCTACATTCCCGATGCCGCCGGGCGGATCGAAGCCTACAAGAAGATTGCGGCCATCACCACCCGTGACGATGCCACGGATGTACTGGATGAGTTGATTGACCGTTACGGCGACCCGCCGCGCAGTGTGCAGGGGTTGGTGGACATCAGCCTGGTGCGCGTGACAGCCGCCCGCGCAGGCATTGTGGAGATCGTGCAGCGCAACGACAATCTGATTTTGTACACCGATGTTGTGACCCCGGCGCAGATGGGGGCCATGATGGATGCCATGCCGCACCGCGTGATCTACAACGCCGTAGGCCGCCCCTACATCAGCCTGCATGTCCTGCGCGGCGAGGACCCTCTCACCATCCTGCGCGATGCCGTTGCCCTGCTGCCGGGTGCGTGAGTGTTTTACGGGAGTTTTTGTTCCTTCTTTGAAAAGAAAGAACCGAAGAAACTTTATAATATATAATTATAATATAAAAAATAAAAACAACAGGCAGCGGCCCTATTTTGTGGGCTGCTGCCTGTTGTCATGTGTTGCTTTCTATGTATTTTTGCTCTGTAGGGAACGGTCTTGACCGTTCCGAAACCCATGGTCAATATTCCAACAAAAGGGAAATAAGGAAAACACCCGGAACGGTCAAGACCGTTCCCTACAAATCGTTTTAAATCGCGTTACAAACCTGTAAACTCTCGGTAGGGCGGGGTCCCCGACGCCCCGGACGGGCATAAATCTTATTGTACGGATCGTGCGGCAAGGAAGCGAACAACAGATCTCTTCAAGCACTTCCGCCCCTTTTCAAATTTCTAATTTTATCATTTCCGGTCTGGGGCCAATCACACCCCCACCACGCTCCAATGCTTATCCACATGGTTCAGCACTTCGCAGCCGGTTTCGGTCACGATGACAAGGTCCTCCACGCGCACTCCAAACTTGCCCGGCAGGTATACGCCCGGCTCAATGGAGAAGATCATGCCCGGCTTTACGGTATCGGTGTTGGCGGCGCTCACATCGCCCTTTTCGTGATCGGTCTGACCGATAAAGTGGCCCAGGCGGTGGTTGAAGTACTCGCCATAGCCCGCTTTGGTGATCAGGTCACGGGCGGCGGCATCAATATCGCACAGGCGCACGCCGGGGTGGATCATCGCCTCGGCGGCTTCGTTGGCCTGGCGCACCAGGTCATGGATGGCGGCATACTCCGGCTTCGGCTCCCCGCAGAAGAATGTGCGGGTCATATCGGAGCAGTAACGGTTCTTGCAGCAGCCCATATCGATCAGCACACACTCGCCTTTTTCCAGCACAGTATCGTCCGGCTCGTGGTGGGGGTCAGCGGCGTTTGCACCAAAGGATACGATGGTGGTAAATGCCACACTCTCGCAGCCGGCTTTCTTGTACTCGTTGTCAATGTACTCGGCAACCTGCTTTTCGGTCATGCCGGGCTTGACGTAGTCGCGCGCTTTCAGGATGGTTTCATCGTTGATGCGGGATGCTTCCTTCATCAGCATCTGTTCTTCGGCATCCTTCACGGCGCGGCAGGCATCCACGCAGTCGGAAGCCAGCACTACCGGCATACCGGGGCACAGCTCCATCAAAGGGATCAGGAACTTGGCAGGCCATTCCTTGTCGATGCCCAGAGTCTTGGTCTTGTCCACCACTTCGGCGATCTGCTCCACCGGCTTGTCCGAGTCCGTGTGCCACACTTCGCGGCAGGGGGCCTGCGGCACAAAGAACAGCTTGTTCAAAAAGATGACCGGCTCGCCCTGCACCGGCAGGTACAGCGCCATCAGGCGCTCATACGGCTCCACACTGGCACCAGTCAGGTACCAGATGCTTTTGGAGTCGCTGATGATCATTTGGGTCAGGCCGTGCGCCTGCATTTCGGCGCGCACGCGCGCTACACGTTGTTCGTTCATATTATAATCCTCACCTTTCAGGTAAATTTAAGGCAACACCGCACAATTCCCGCCTGACGGCTTAAGCACCGCTCCGGCGGCTGCGGCACGGCATCTGCGTTGCCAAAATGCTCGATAATACATCCAGTATTATCTGCGCTTTTGGCTTAGCAGCTGCCGCACCTCGCTCGCCGTATCGGCACTTAGAATTATGCGGTATTGCCTTAACTAACTGCCCCAATCATAGCACGCTGCACCAAAATGTGCAAGTGTATTTGTGCAGTTCCACCGTACCAAAAAGCGCCGCTTTCCGGGCGGGAAAACGGCGCTGGTATCTGGGCTTGTTACAGGGCTTCGATCGCTGCGTTCAGGCGGCGCAGGGTCTCCTCCTTGCCCATCATGGCGGCCAGGTCGGTGCCGCCGCCGGGGGTGCGGGCCTTGCCGGACAGGGCAATGCCCAGCGGGAACAGCAGCCAGCCGTTCTTCTTTTCCATTGCCTCGGCTTTCTGCTTGCAGGCTTCAAAAATGGCGTCGCGGCTCCAGTCGGTCTGGGCTTCCAGCACGGGCAGCAGGGCGCTGAGCGCTTCCTTGGCGGATTCCGGCGTGGTTTTCTGCTTTTTGTTGCGGTACATTTCAGCATCAATGGGCAGAACTGCATCAAAGAAGTCCAGCTGCGGCGGGATATCCTCCAGCACCTCGCAGCGGGGCTGCAGGTTCGCGCACAGCAGGTCGCGGTCGATCTGCACATGCACCGCCTGGTCAATGAATGGGTCCGCCAGCTTGCGGAACTCTTCTGCCGGCAGGGCACGGATGTAAGCGGCGTTGATGGCACGCAGCTTGAGCGGGTCAAAGATAGCAGGAGACTTGGAGATGCGGGCAGGGTCCCAGATCTTGATCATCTCGTCAAGGCTGAAGATTTCCTGTTCGCCTTCCGGTGCCCAGCCCAGCAGCAGCAGATAGTTCAGCACAGCGGCGGGCAGATACCCCTTTGCCACCAGGTCCTGATAGCTGGCATCGCCGTTGCGCTTGGAAAGCTTGTGCTGTGCGTCTTTCATGACCGGCGGGCAGTGGATGTAGGTGGGGACCTCCCAGCCGAACGCCTGGTACAGCAAGTTGTACTTCGGCGTGCTGGAAAGATACTCGCTGCCGCGGATGACATGGGTAATGCCCATCAGGTGGTCATCTACCACGTTGGCAAAGTTATAGGTCGGCATGCCATCAGTCTTGATCAGAATCTGGTCATCCAGTTCGGAATTATTGACCTCAATGTGACCGTACACCACATCGTCAAAGCCGGTCACACCCTCGGCAGGGATCTTCTGGCGGATGACATAGGGCACACCGGCAGCCAGCTTGGCGCTGATCTCCTCCTGCGGCAGGTCACGGCAGTGGCCGTCGTAATGGCTCATTTCGCCATTGGCTTTTTGCTGCTCATGCAGGTCGTTCAGGCGTTCCTCGGTGCAGAAGCAGTAGTAGGCTTTGCCCGCTTTGACCAGCTGCTCGGCATACTGTTTGAACATGCCCATGCGCTGGCTCTGGACATAAGGGCCGACGGGGCCGCCGATATCCGGGCCTTCGTCCCAAGTCAAGCCGGTGGCGCGCAGCGTGTTGTAAATAATATCGGTTGCGCCCTCCACCAGGCGGCCCTGATCGGTATCCTCAATGCGCAGGATAAAGGTGCCGCCGTTGTGGCGGGCCTGAAGATAAGTATACAGTGCGGTGCGCAGGTTGCCCACATGCATATAGCCCGTGGGGGACGGTGCAAACCGGGTGCGTACAGGATTAGCCATGGTAAAATTACCCCTACTTTCGTGATGATGTAACAGCATATGCAAACATATATAAGATAAGTTTACCCATGTTGCTCTTTCTTGTCAACGCCGTTTTTGCAAATTCATTGGTCAGCTTCTTTTGCACAGTTCCATCTTGCAAATTGTTTGCCCGCGTGATACAATACATGCTGTAAACCAGTGATGCGAAAGTAAGACCGCCGGCGCACGCACAGAGAGCCTGGACAGCTGAGAACAGGCCGGAACGCGGGGCGGCACAATGGTTCGCAGAGGGCACGGGGAACGGCGCGAACGCCCAGTATCCGTTGACGGCAGCCACCGTTATCCGGCGGGGATGTTATTTGCATCCCGGTAAGCGGCCGCAGTTTGCGGCAAGCAAGGTGGCACCACAGGAAAAACTTTCCTGCCCTTGCACAGAGGCGCACCCGCTTCTCTGTGCGGGGGCAGTTTTCTTTATTGAAAGATGGAAAGGAAGTATTCACCATGGCAGAACAAATTGAAAAGCGCAAGCGCATTCTTTCGGGCATCCAGCCCACCGGCACCCCCACGTTGGGCAATTATATCGGTGCGGTGCGCAACTGGGCCCTGCTGCAGTCGGATTATGACTGCCTGTATATGGTTGCTGACCTGCACGCTTTGACCGTGCGCCAGACCCCCGCCAACCTGCGCCGTCAAACCCGCGAGATGGCCGCCCTGTTGCTGGCTGTGGGCATTGACCCGGAACAGCATGTGCTGTTTGTGCAGAGCCATGTTCCCGCCCACTGCGAGCTTTCCTGGGTTTTGGCCTGCAACACCCAGTTTGGCGAACTTTCCCGCATGACCCAGTTCAAGGATAAAAGCGCCAAGCACCCGGATAACGTCAACGGCGGTCTGTTCACCTACCCTGTTCTGATGGCGGCCGACATCCTAGTTTATAACGCGGATCTGGTGCCCGTTGGCCAGGACCAGACCCAGCACCTGGAAATTGCCCGCACGATTGCCAACCGTTTCAACGGCATTTACGGTGATACCTTTACCCTGCCCGCCGGTTACGTTCCCAAGGCAGGCGCCAAGATCATGAGCCTGGCCGAACCCACCAAAAAGATGAGCAAGTCTGACACCAACGCAAACGCCTTTGTGCTGATGACCGACGATAAGGACACCATTGTGCGCAAATTCAAGCGCGCCGTAACCGATTCTGACGGCGTTGTGCGGTTTGACGCCGAGAACAAGCCCGGTGTTTCCAATCTGATGACCATTTATTCCACCTTTACCGGCAAAGACCTGGCCGCTATTGAGGCTGAGTTTGCCGGCAAGGGTTACGGTGATTTCAAGCTGGCCGTTGCCGAAGTGACCGCCGACGCCCTGGCCCCCGTGCAGGCCGAGTATGGCCGCATTCTGGCTGACAAAGCCTATGTGGACAGCGTGCTGAAATCCGGTGCCGAGCGTGCCGCCCGCCTTGCCAACCGTACCGTCAGCAAGGTATACCGCAAGGTCGGTTTGATGCAGTTGGACAAATAATTTTTGGGCAATACCGCATAATTCTAAGTGCCGATACGGCGAGCGAGGTGCGGCAGATGCCAAGCCAAAAGCGCAGATAATACTGGATGTCTTATCGAGCATTTTGGCAACGCAGATGCCGTGCCGCAGCTGCCGGAGCGGTGCTTAAGCCGCAAGGCGGGAATTGTGCGGTGTTGCCTTTGCTTTGTCATAAAAAACACAGCGGATGTTCCCGATGACGTGGGAGCATCCGCTGTTTTGGTTTTTGCGGTAAAACAAAAAGTAATGCGTGTTATGCGGGACGATGTAATCATCGTCCCCTACAAATCAGGTTTCGTTTGCTGCGGATTTGTGATGCGCAGTGCGGCAAAGTTTCTCTGCGGCGGGGTGAGGGCCCCCCGCCCTACAGGTTGTTTTTTATGTCCGTAACACATCACAAATACTCTGTAGGGAACGGTCTTGACCGTTCCGGAGCCTCCCATAATCGAATTTACCACAGGGCCCGTCCGGGGCGCCGGGGGACGCTGCCCCCTACAAATAAAATATTACGCCATCACATTTTTGGGAACACTCGTGTTATTTTTTATCTACGCCTATCACACCCATTCCCCATTGAACACGTATTTGTCCAGCCGTTCAAAGGCTTCCTGCACGCGGGTCAGGGGCAGTGCAAGGTTCATGCGGATGGCGCAGGGGCCGTGGAACATACGGCCATCCTGCCAGGCAACGCCCACATTCCAGCCGGCTTTTTCCACCTCGGCAATGGTTTTCCCGTGGGCTTTGCACCAATCCGTGCAATCCAGGAAGAGCATGTAGGTGCCCTCCGGCTTGCTGACCGAAACGCCTTCAAAATGCTGGGTGATATAATCACAGGCAAAGTTGACATTGCCGCTGATGGTCTCCCGCAGTTCCTCCACCCATTCGTACCCTTCCGGCTTATAAGCGCCGATTAGGGCGTGCATGGAAAGCACATTCATATCATTATAGTGCGGCTTGCTGCTTTTGGCACGCACGCGGTCCCGCAGGTAGGGGTTATAAATAATATGGTAACTACCCACCAGGCCCGCCAGGTTAAAGGTTTTGCTGGGGGCATACAGGGCAACGGTGCGGCTGCGGGCATCCTCGCTGACGGACTGGGTGGGGATGTGCTTGTGGCCGTTCAGAATGATATCCGACCAGATTTCGTCCGAAATGACAAGACAGTCATTGGCGCGGTAGACCTCCATTGCCTTTTCCAACTCCCAGCGCTCCCACACGCGGCCGCAGGGGTTGTGCGGGCTGCAGAAGATCGCCACATGGATGTGGTTCGCCTTGATCTTGGCATCCATATCCTCAAAGTCCATCCGCCACACACCGTTTTCATCCTTGACCAGTGGGCTGTGCACAATTTTATAGCCGTTGTTTTCCACACTGGCGGTAAAGCCGATGTAGGTGGGGCTGTGCAGCAGCACGGCATCGCCGGGGGCAGCAAAGCTGGTCAAAGCAGAGATCACGCCGCCCAGCACACCGTTTTCGTACCCGATGCACTCTTTGGTCAGGCCGGTTACACCGTTGCGGGTCTGGTGCCAGCGGATGATGGAATCATAATATTCATCGGTCGCACTAAAATAGCCAAAGGCCGGGTGCTGGGCGCGCTCGATAATGGCCTGCTGGATGGTGGGTACCGTGGGAAAATTCATATCCGCCACCCACATGGGGATCACATCAAAGCCAGGTTTGGGCGCTTCGGGCGCAAAGCCGTTCATCTGGCCGACGGAATCTACCGCAATGGCGTCCTTGCCATGGCGGTTCATGATGGAAGTAAAATCATATTTCATTGCAAAATGCTCCTTTGCTGTTTTCATCTCTTTCTCTGCTACCAGCATACCCCAAAATGCCGCCCCGCACAAGGTATGATTTTACGCTTTTATCTGAGGCAAAACCGCCCCGCCGGGTGCAGCGCTGTACCTCGGCAGGGCGGTTCACTATCTTTATGGCAATACCGCATAATTCTAAGTGCCGATACGGCGAGCGAGGTGCGGCAGATGCTAAGCCAAAAGCGCAGATAATACTGGATGTCTTATCGAGCATTTTGGCAACGCAGATGCCGTGCCGCAGCCGCCGGAGCGGTGCTTAGAATTGTGCGGTGTTGCCTTATAATTTTGCCTTACAGCATGGCGGGAACCTGGGTTTCCACCTGCGGGGCGCCGCCCGCCAGTTCTTCTGCCGTAACGGGGGCAGGGTCAGCCTTGGTGGTCAGGCGCTCCTTGGCCACGGCCAGCATCAGCTTGATGCGGTTTTCCTGGTTGACGCGGGTGGCGCTGGGGTCATAGTCCACGGGGGTGATGTTGGCCTGCGGGTAGCGGGCGCGGATCTGGTTGATCATGCCCTTGCCTACAATGTGGTTCGGCAGGCAGCCAAAGGGCTGAGCACAAACGATGTTTTCGTATCCGCCCTCCACCAGCTCGATCATTTCGGCGGTCAGCAGCCAGCCTTCGCCCATCTTGGCCCCCAGGGAGATAATGCCCTTGGGTTTTTCCATCAGTTCACGGAAAGAGCCGGGCGCATAGAAGCCGTTTTTGCGCATGGCATCGTTCATAGCGCAGCCGATGGAATCCATCCAGTCCAGCAGCTTATCCGTCGCCATTGCCTTGACCTTGCTGCCGCCGTACAGCTCCACATCCAGCGTCATGTTGGCAACACAGTATTCCACAAAGCCCATCAGGCCGGGCAGGTTCACTTCGCAGTCCTGGCTTTCCAGGAATTTTTCCAGATCGTTGTTGCCCAGGGGCGAATACTTGACGTAAATTTCGCCCACAACGCCAACCTTGACTTTCGGCACGCGGGTAACAGGTACCGAAGCGTAAGAAGCGCAGATGACGGCGAACTGGCGTTTCATATCATGCACATTGTAGTTGATGCTCTTGTGCATCCAGCTCTGGATAGTGGCGATCCACTTTTCGGTCAGGGCATCAGCGGAGCCGGGCTTGTTCTCATAGGGCTTGGTCTGGCTGCGCAGGGCCACCAACAGGTCACCGTAATAGATGCAGGCAATGACCTTGCGGATCAGCGGCAGGGTCAGCGGCAGGCCGCTGCCTTTTTCCAGGCCGGAAAAGTTCAGCGATGCCACCGGGATATTACCGTACCCGGCCTTGACCAGCGCTTTGCGCAGCAGCTTGATGTAGTTGGATGCACGGCAGCCGCCGCCCGTCTGGGTAATGAGCAGCGCGGTATGGTCCAGATCATACTTGCCGGAGTTCAGCGCGTCAATAAACTGACCGATGACCAGCAGCGCCGGGTAGCAGGTATCGTTGTGAACATATTTCAGGCCAAGCTGGGCGACCTCGCTGCCGCAGTTGCCCAGAACTTCCACATTATAGCCCTCACACTCCAGCGCAGCCTGCAGCAGCCGGAACTGGGTAACGGCCATATTGGGGATCAAAATCTTGTGGGTCTTGACCATATCCTTGGTAAAATTGGGGGTCATGTATTCCATAAAGTGCCTCGCTTGTTTAGGTAGGGGTTAGGATGTAGGAGTTAGGAGTTGACGGTATGGGAAGTGCTTTTGGCAGCCGCTCTTTTCAAGCGCTTTTCCCTGCTTACTCTATCAAATTTTGCCGCAGGCTTTGCGGCGTGCTTTAACTCCTAACTCCTCACTCCTACCTCCTAACTCATCATTGGTCTTCTTTCCGTTCTTCCAGTGCGGCAAACAAGCTGCGCAGGCGGATGTTGACGGCGCCAAGGTTGGTGATCTCGTCAATTTTCAGCTGGGTGTACAGCTTGCCACCTTCCTGCAAAATTTCGCGGGTCTCGTCGGTGGTAATGGCATCCAGGCCGCAGCCGAAGGATACCAGCTGCACCAGGTCCATATCCGGCTGGGTGGTGCAGTACTTGGCGGCCGCATACAGGCGGCTGTGGTAGGTCCACTGGTTTAGCACGGCGGTATTAAACTTTTCTTCATAGCAGCTGACGGAATCTTCCGTTACCACGGCAGCGCCCTGGCGGATGATCAGCTTATCAATGCCATGGTTGACCTCCGGATCCACATGGTAGGGGCGGCCGGCCAGCACAATAATGTGGCGGTGCTCCGCGCGGGCGCGGGCAATGATCTCGGCTCCCTTGGCGCGCACCTGGGTCATGTGGTGCTCGTACTCATCATACGCGGCATCAATGGCGGCATGTACTTCCTTAGCAGGGATGCCGGGGAAATACTGGTCCAGAATGGCCGGGAAGCGCTTGGTAAAGTCCTTGCGGCGGGCCAGGTTGATGTAATCATAAATGAACTTGGTATTTTCCAGTTCCGGGCAGTTGCCGACCAGAACTTCGGGATAATAAGCAACCACGGGGCAGTTATAATGGTTATCGCCCAGGTGTTCGTCCACATTGTAGCTCATGCAGGGGTAGAACACAGCGTCCACGCCCATCTTGCACAGTTCGGCAATATGGCCGTGGCTGAGCTTTGCAGGGAAACAGGCGGTATCGCTGGGGATGGTGGCCTGGCCTTCCTGGTACAGCTTGCGGCTGGAAACCGGGCTGACCTTGACGGTAAAGCCCAGCTTGGTAAAGAAGGTATGCCAGAACGGCAGCAGCTCATACATGTTCAGGCAGAGCGGAATGCCGATGACCCCGCGGGAATTGCCCTCGTTTTCCGGCTTATAATCCAGCAGCAGCTTGAGCTTGTAGGCGTACAGGTCCAGATCATCGCTGGTTGCCTTGCCGGTCACCGGCTTATCGCAGCGGTTGCCGGAAATATAGCGCTTGCCATCGGCAAACACATTGATGGTCAGCTGGCAGTGGTTGCCGCAGCCGCCGCACTGGACGGTGCTGACCTTCTGTTCAAAGTGTTCCAGCTCGTCCTGGGTCAACACGGTGCTCATCTGGCCCGCTGCGGCGCGGGCTTTGCCGTACAGCGCAGCGCCGTAAGCGCCCATCAGGCCCGCAATGTCCGGGCGGATAACATTGACGCCCATCTCTTTTTCAAAGGCGCGCAGAACCGCTTCATTATAGAATGTACCGCCCTGCACCACAATGTTGCGGCCCAGTTCTTCCGGGCTGGAAGCACGGATCACCTTATACAGTGCGTTCTTGACCACCGAGATGGACAGGCCAGCGCTGATGTTTTCAATGGAAGCGCCGTCCTTCTGGGCCTGCTTGACACTGGAGTTCATGAACACCGTGCAGCGGCTGCCAAGGTCAACGGGCTTATCGGCAAACAGGCCAAGGGCGGCAAACTCCTTGACATCATAGCCCAGTGCCTGGGCAAAGGTCTGCAAAAAGCTGCCGCAGCCAGAGGAACAGGCTTCGTTCAGGAAGATATTGCTGATGGCCCCGTCCTCGATCTTAAAGCACTTCATATCCTGGCCACCGATATCAATGATGAAATCAACGTTGGGCATAAAGTGCTTGGCGGCAGTAAAGTGAGCCACAGTTTCTACCAGGCCGCGGTCACAATGGAACGCATTCTTGACCAGCTCTTCGCCGTAACCGGTGGTGGTCACGCTGGCGATCTGCAAACCGGGGTGCCGCTGGTACAGTTTCAGCAACGTTTCCCGCACCAGGGGCAGCGGGTTGCCCAGGTTGGGCTGGTAGCTGGTGAACAGAATATTATCATTCTGGTCGATCACCACCAGCTTGATGGTGGTGGAACCGGAGTCAATACCGATATGCACCGGGCCGCAGTCCGCGCCAAAAGGCACGCAAGGCACCGAGGCTTTCAGGTGGCGGGCATGGAAGTCCTCATATTCCTGCTTATCCTTGAACAGGGGCGGCAGGCTGATGTAAGTTGCGGTGGCGCTGTATTCATCCAGGCGGTTGGCAACCTCATTCAGATCAAACTCCTGGTCTGCATAGAACGCAGCTCCCAGCGCCACGTACAACAGGCTGTTTTCCGGGCAGGTACCGGTCACATGCAGGGTTTCGTCAAAACTTTTGCGCAGCACGGTGGAGAAAGTCAGCGGCCCGCCCAGGTACAAAATATTGCCCTTGATGGGGCGGCCCTGTGCCAGGCCGGCAATGGTCTGGTTGACCACAGCCTGATAAATGGAAGCCGCAATATCCCCCGCCTGTGCGCCCTGGTTGATCAGGGGCTGGATGTCGCTTTTGGCAAACACACCACAGCGGGATGCAATGGTGTAAGTACGGGTGGATTTCTGCGCCGCCTTATCCATCTCATCTGCGCTCATCTTCAGCAGGGTGGCCATCTGGTCAATAAATGCGCCGGTGCCGCCTGCGCAGCTGCCGTTCATGCGCACTTCGGTACCGTTGGTCAGGAACAAGATCTTGGCATCCTCGCCGCCCAGCTCAATGATGCAGTCGGTACCCGGCGCCAGCTTGTTGGCGGCCACGCGGGTGGCAAACACTTCCTGCACAAAGGGCACCTTGCAGCTGTCGGCAAGGCCCATACCGGCGGAACCGGAGATTGCCAGCTTTGCTCTGCCATCCGGCAGATAGTTCTGCGCGGCGCGGTGCAGCAGCTCCTTGCCTTTTTCCAGAATATGGCTGTAGTGGCGCTCATAGGTGGAATATACGATCTGCTCTGCATCGTTCAGCACGACGCATTTAATGGTAGTTGAACCGATGTCCAAACCAACTCTCATGGGGTTGACCTCCTAGGGGTATGAAAACGTTCTCCGTTTTTGAACTCTGAAAGCGGCATTCTGCACGCGGGGCTGCGCCTTTTTGGAACAAGGCGAAATTCATATTATTGTACCGCTTTTCGGCAAATGATGCAAGATGAAATGCTCCCTTTGCCCTGTATTCTGGATGCAAGAATGCAGTGTATAAAATAAAGATATCATAAAGTTTTGAACGTTTTTTGAACAAATTCTTTTTGTAAACGGCATTTCTTGACTTTTTTCATGGTATAATGCTGTCAAAACCATCTCTGGGCAATACCGCATAATTCTAAGTGCCGATACGGCGAGCGAGGTGCGGCAGATGCCAAGCCAAAAGCGCAGATAATACTTTGTGTATTATCGAGCATTTTGGCAACGCAGATGCCGTGCCGCAGCTGTCGGAGCGGTGCTTAAGCCGCAAGGCGGGAATTGTGCGGTGTTGCCTATGATTATTTTCAAAAGGAGTATCAATCCATGGCATCTTTGCTTTTGCCAATCATTTATCTGGCGTTTATCAGCCTTGGTCTGCCGGACGCCCTGCTGGGCGCGGCATGGCCCACCATGTACCCGCAGCTGGGGGCGCAGGTTTCCTGGGCGGGCGGCGTTTCGATGATCATTTCCGCCTGCACCATCCTTTCCGCCCTGGCGAGCGACCACCTGAACGAGCGCCTTGGCACCGGGCGGGTCACCGCCATCAGCGTTGCCACCACGGCAGCGGCGCTGTTCGGGTTTTCCTTCTGCCATGCGTTCTGGCAGCTCTGCCTGTGGGCTATCCCCTATGGGCTGGGCGCGGGCAGCGTGGATGCAGCCTTAAACAACTATGTTGCCCTGCACTACAAAAGCCGCCATATGAGCTGGCTGCACTGCATGTGGGGTGTGGGTGCCAGCCTTGGCCCCGTTATTATGGGGCAGGCACTGGCCGGTTCCGGCTGGCAGGGCGGCTACCGCATCATTGGCATTTTGCAGGTGGTGCTGACAGTGGTGCTGCTGTTCAGCCTGCCGCTGTGGAAGCTGCCGCAGGACGCTATGGGTGGCGAGCCGTTCACCCCGCAGCACCGCAGCTTTCCGGAGCTGCTGAAAATCACCGGTGTGCCGGAAGTTCTGGTCTGCTTTTTGTGTTACTGCGCACTGGAATCCACCGCCGGGATGTGGGCCTCCAGCTACTGCACCCTGGTGCGTGGTTTGGATGCCCAGACCGCTGCCAGCTGGGCCAGCCTGTTCTATTTGGGCATTACCGCCGGGCGGTTTGTTTCCGGCTTTTTGACGATGAAGATGAGCGACCGCAACATGATCCGGCTGGGGCAGGTGTTAATTGCCCTGGGCATTCTGCTGGTTCTGCTGCCTGCCGGGAACAACGTGCTGTTTGTGGGCCTGATTTTGATCGGCTTGGGCTGCGCCCCTGTTTACCCCTGCATCATCCACGAAACGCCGGTCAATTTTGGCCGGGAGCTGAGCATGTCGATGACGGGGTTACAGATGGCCTTTGCCTATGTGGGCTCCTGCCTGGCCCCGCCGCTGTTCGGCCTGCTGGCACAGAACGTTACCCCCAGGCTGTACCCCTGGTACCTAGCCGTTGGGCTGGTGGTCATGGTCATCATGTCTGAAAGTCTGCACGCCAAAAAGGCCGCCGAGCACCGTTAAGCATGCTTAGCGCAGCAAAACCGCATAAACTGTCGCAAAACGCTGCGCAGACCCTTGCCTTTTGCTTTGCCGGGATTGTATAATAAAAACAAAGGCAATACCGCACAATTCCCGCCTAGCGGCTTAAGCACCGCTTCGGCGGCTGCGGCACGGCATCTGCGTTGCCAAAATGCTCGATAAGACATCCAGTATTATCTGCGCTTTTGGCTTAGCAGCTGCCACACCTCGCTCGCCGTATCGGCACTTAGAATTATGCGGTATTGCCCAAAGCTATTGTCGTTTTTGTGTAATACCAGAACTGAACAGGAGGGCTGTTTTATGCGTTGCTCCATCTGCGGCGGCCATCTGACCAACCAGCGCTGTGATGACTGCGGAATGATTTTTCCCCCTGAGGACCGCTATACTCTGCACCATACCGAGGATCCCAACTGCCCCTCCCACGTTGAGCCGGGGCAGAAAGCCCGTCCGGTCTCGCTGGCGGCGGATTACGCCCGCCACCGGGCCGAAAGCGCACCGCGCCCCCAGCCGTCCCAGCGGCCTACCAAGCCAACTTACCAGAACAGCAATTCCGGCAGGCGCAAGGGCTCCCAGATTCCCGGCCTGATTATTGCGCTGGTCTGGGTCGTGATCTGTTTGATGATCAGCTTCGCCAATATCAGCTTCGCCAATATGAGATAAACTGGTTTCATTGTCTCCTATCTCTGCTTTTTTATTTTCTGCCAACGAAACCAAAAGCCCGCCGAGCACCATAAAAAATGCTCTGCGGGCTTTCGCTATATCTTTAGGCAATACCGCATAATTCTAAGTGCCGATACGGCGAGCGAGGTGCGGCAGCTGCTAAGCCAAAAGCACAGATAATACTGGATGTCTTATCGAGCATTTTGGCAACGCAGATGCCGTGTCGCAGCCGCCGGAGCGGTGCTTGAGCCGTTAGGCGGGAATTGTGCGGTATTGCCTTTATATACCGGATTTCTTTTCTCAATTCAACGTCTTCCCAAAGAACTCCAGCTCCGGGCGGATGGTGGCCATCAGGTCATCGAACTGGTCCGGGGTCAGGCTCTGGGCTCCATCGCTCTTGGCTCGGGCGGGATCGTTGTGCACCTCGATCATCAAGCCGTCTGCACCGACTGCCACCGCAGCTTTGGCCAGGCTGGGCACCATAAAGGCGATGCCCGCGGCGTGGCTGGGGTCAATCACAACCGGCAGATGGGTCATCTTTTTCAGCATGGGCACGGCGGAAATATCCAGCGTGTTGCGCATGCTGGTTTCAAAGGTGCGGATGCCGCGCTCGCACAGCACAACATTGGGGTTGCCCTCTGCCATAATATACTCGGCGCTCATCACCAGCTCTTCCAGCGTGGCGGAAAGGCCGCGCTTGAGTAGAACGGGGATGTTGGTGCGGCCAACAGCCTTGAGCAGTTCAAAGTTCTGCATGTTGCGCGCGCCGATCTGGATCATATCCACGCCGGTTTCCTCAAACAGGGGGATATGCTCGCTGTTCATCAGTTCGGTCACAATGGGCTGGCCGGTCTGGCTGCGGGCATGGGCCAGCAGTTCCAGGCCCTCGGCACGCAGCCCCTGGAAGCTGTAGGGGCTGGTGCGCGGCTTGAATGCGCCGCCGCGCAGGATGCTGGCCCCCGCGGCCTGCACACGCTGCGCCACAAAGGTGATCTGCTCCTTGCTTTCCACGCTGCAGGGACCCGCCATCACGGCAAAATGGCCGCCGCCAACCTTGATTTTCTTATCACCCACTTCCACCACGGTATCGTCCGGGTGGAACTTGCGGTTTGCCTTTTTGTAAGGCTCCGAAACACGGCGGCAGGTTTCCACCACCGGGTTTGCCAGCACCCAGCTTTCGCTCAGCGCCTTGGTATCACCAATCAGGCCCAGAATGTGGGTATCGCTGCCCATAGAATCGTTGATCTGGTACCCCATCGTCTGCAGTTCGTTGCAGAAAGCTTTGACCTTTTCATCCGGGGCATGCTGTTTTAATACGATGATCATGACATATTCTCCTCTATTTCTTATCCGCTTTACGGTATTCTTTTATCCTTAACGCTGTACAGTTTAGCACGTTAAAGTGTTAAAGTCAACCCCTGTTTTGACATTATTTTGCCCGCGGCGTATAATAAGGCTGTATTTGCAACGTGTTCCGTAAAATAATCGGAGCACCGTATTTTCCGGCACATACAGAGAAAGAGGTATTTTTACCATGGGTAAAGAAGTAAAAACCAACGCCATGCGCATGCTGGAGCGTGCCAAGGTGAATTATACATCGCACGAATATCCCCACGAGGAAGGCCAGGCTGTGGACGGTGCCCATGTGGCGCAGCTTACCGGCCAGGACCCTGCCAAGGTGTTTAAGACCCTTGTCACCCAAGGGGCAGACCGCAACTATTATGTGTTTGTTGTGCCTGTTCTGGCGGAACTGGATCTGAAGAAAGCCGCCAAGAGCGTGGGCGTGAAAAGCGTTGCCATGATTCATGTGGCAGACATCAACAAGGTAACCGGCTACATCCGCGGCGGGTGCAGTCCCGTTGGCATGAAAAAGCAGTTTGCCACCGTGTTTGACGAAAGCTGCCTGGCCCAGCCCACCATCCTGGTTTCCGGCGGGCGGATCGGCACCCAGATCGAATGCGCCCCGGCAGACCTTGTTAAAGTAACCCGCGGCAAAACCGCCGCCATCACCGCGGAGAACGCCTGATGATGCGGCTGGATAAATACCTGTCCGAGCGGCTGGGTATCCCCCGCGGGGAAAGCCGTAAGCTGGCCGCCAAGGGCCGCGTGACGGTGAACGGCGTGCTGACCAAAAAGGCTGATACTCAGATCGAGGAAGCCACTGCCGAGGTTGCCGTGGACGGCAGACTGTTGGCCGGGGCTTACCAGAAATACGTTTACCTGATGCTGAACAAACCGGAGGGCGTTGTGAGCGCCGCGCAGGACAAACGTGATACCACCGTGGTGGATCTGGTAAAAGATGCATTCCCCCGCCGACAGCTATTCCCCGCCGGGCGGCTGGACAAAACCAGCACTGGCTTTGTGCTGCTGACGGATGACGGCACGCTGGCGCATGACATCCTTGCGCCGGGCCGCCATGTGCCCAAGCAGTATCTTGTTACGCTGGATACCCCGCTGACCAACGCGATGCGGGTCGGCTTTGCCGCCGGGGTCACATTGGCAGACGGCCAGACGCTGGCCCCTGCCGAGGTGAAGCCCGCCGGAGCTGACCCCTGTGTGGTGCGGGTCACGCTGCACCAGGGGGTCTACCACCAGATCAAGCGGATGTTCGGCGTGTTTGACGCCGGGGTGAACGCCCTGCACCGGGAAGTCATCGGCCCCGTTGCGCTGGATGCTGCCCTTGTTCCCGGCCAGTGGCGGGAGCTGACCGCAGAAGAAGTAAACGCCCTGCGCGCCGCCGCCAAACCGAAAAATTGAATTTCATTTTATTATCAGCTCACAAACACAACCCGGCCCCGTGCGCATCTTGCACCGGGCCGGGTTTATTTTTAATTAAAAAAGAATAGAGAATAATGAATAATGTTTGTATATTCCAAGGCTTTTTAACGCAAAATCCCGCTGCGTTTGTAGAAATAGACGATATTTTCGACGTTTCAGATACACCCCAGGCCAGCTGCTCCGGCAAAAAGCATTCCGGCCAGAGCAACGGACCTGTTTTATTTGCGCCGCCGCGGGCGGCGCACCGACATTATTCTTTATTCTTTATTATTTATTATTTATCTTTATTCTTTATTATTTATTACTTGGGAGAAATTGTGTGCAATAACTGGTTGCCCTGCACCGGGCCGATTGCCTTATTTTTTCCCCTCATCCCGCGACCACAACCACACTCCAAAGCATCCCGCTGCCCTGCACCAGCAGCATCACGGCTTCCACCGCAACGGCGGCCAGCACACACACAATGATGGGACACTTTTTCCATGCCAGACCACCTGCCACGGCAGCCCCCACAACCCCCAGCACCGGGTTGGCATCCACAGTAAACACACCGGGAAACACCAGCGCCGTCATGGCGGTATAGGGGATCAGCTGCAAAAAGTGTTCGACCCGCGCGCTCAGCCTGATGCGGCCCATCAAAAAGGCGGGCAGCACACGGGGCAGGTAGGTCACCAGAGTCATACCCAAAATCATCAGGTAGATATCACGGTTCTGCATGGCTGTTCTCCTCCCCTGCCGCATTGGGCGTTACAAAAAATGACCCCAGCGCCGCGCATCCCAGCGTGGAAAGGATCATCGACCAGCCGGAATCCAGCTGCACCACGTTGCACAGCACAGTGTTGCAGAGCGCCGTCAGCACAACCAGCGCGGCCAGGCGGCCGTTGCCGTGCAGGCCGGGCATCAGCAGGCCAATGAACATAGCATACAGCGAAATGCCCAGTGCCGCGGTGATCAGCGGCGGCAGCAGCCCGGTTGCAATGGCCCCCAGCCAGCTGCCCAGCGCCCAGGAAAGATAGGAGCAGAGCGCCATGGAGAAAAAGTACCGCGGCGTGCGCGGGGCGTTGGCCGTGGTGGTGTACACGGCAAAGGTTTCGTCCGTAACGCCAAAAGCGGCCAGCATACGCACCGGCAACCTGCCGCCCTGCATCTGGTTGAACACGCAGGTGCTCATGATAATATGCCGCAGGTTCAGGATAAATGTTGTCAGCACAATGGTCAGCACAGCAGCGCCCTGCGCTACCATACCAGCAGCCATCATCTCGCTGGCACCGCCGTATACGGTCAAGGACATCAGCACCGTCTGCCAGGTGTTCAGGCCCGCCTGGCGCGCCATTACGCCATAGGCAATGCCCACCGGCACATACCCCAGCATAATGGGCACCGCGCTGCGGGTCCCGGCCAGCCACTCCTCTTTTTTGGTCATATTCCTTCCCCTTTTCCTACTGATCTGGTTGATTGCGCGAAATATGGTTTATTATAGCACCGCCCCCTGGCCGCAGCAAGTTTTTCTTGCCGTAAGAGATAGAATAGCGTATAATGTAAAAGAATATATTTTGTTTTTACCTCGTGTGCCCTTTGGCCATTCTTCTGCCGGGCACACCCATCTATAAATTTGATTGGGGGATCTTGCAAATGTCTGGTTTTATCCCGCTTTCCGTGCCGAACTTCGGCGAAAAAGAAGCAGCTTACGCTGCCGAGGCTATTACTTCCGGCTGGGTTTCCACCAGCGGTGCCAAAGTTAGCGAATTTGAGGAAGCACTGGCTGCTTATGTAGGCATGCCGCGCGCTGTTGCCGCCAACAGCGGCACCTCCTCGCTGCACCTGGCCGCAATGGCGGCGGGCATCCGCCGCGGGGATGAGGTGATTGTGCCCACCCTGACCTTTATTGCCGCTGTCAACCCGCTGACCCGCTATGTGGGCGCGGAACCGATCTTCATCGGCTGCAACGATACCCTTTGCATTGACCCGGACGCCGTGGAGGATTTTTGTGCCAACCACTGCACCCTGAAAGAGGACGGGCTGTACAATAACAAAACCGGTGCCCGCGTGCGCGCGCTGGGCGTGGTGCATGTGTTTGGCAATATGGCCGATATGCCCCGCCTGCTGGACATTGCCCGCCGCTACAAGCTGATTTTGATTGAGGACGCCACCGAAGCGCTTGGCACCCGCTACACCGCAGGCCCGCTGGCTGGCAAGGCCGCCGGCACCATGGGAGATATCGGCTGCTACAGCTTTAACGGCAACAAGATCATGACCACCGGCGCAGGCGGTTTTGTGGTTTCCAACCACGCCGATTGGGCCGAGCACGCCAAGCACCTTTCCACCCAGGCCAAGGCCGATATGCTGCAATTTCTGCATGATGAAGTCGGCTACAACTACCGCATGACCAACGTGCAGGCCTGCCTGGGCCTTGCCCAGCTGGAAAGGCTGGAGGGCTTTGTGGAGACCAAGAAAGCCCGCTACGACCAGTACAAAGCTGCTCTGGACGGCGTACACGGCCTTCGGATTCTGCCGTTCAAAGAGGAATCTGACGGCGTGCGCTCCAACCACTGGTTCTACAGCCTGTACCTGAAAGATTCCGGCCTTGACCGCGATACCGTGATTGCCAAACTGCAGGAGCAGGGCATCCAGACCCGCCCGGTATGGGCCCTGATCAACGAGCAGGCCGACTACCCCAAAAACGAAGCGTACGCCCTGGAAAAAGCCCAGGACTACCGCAAGTACATCGTCAACCTGCCCTGCTCCACCAACCTGACCGAACAAGACTGCGAACGCGTGATCGCGGCAGTTAAGAACCTGTAATTTGAGTTAGGAGGGAGGAGCTAGAAGTTAGGAGTTATTGGTGTGCGCTGCCGCGCGCAATTTTGGATATTAAGTCTTTCACCTTTTTCAAAATTTGCGGCGTAAGCCGCACTTTCAACTCCTAACTCCTACTTCCTAACTCCTACCTTTCCCAAGGGGGTATTTCACCTGAAAGTCGAAGAACTTTTTATTTCGGAGTCCTGCACGGTGCTGGATACGATGAAAAAGCTGGATGAAACGGGCCAGCGCATCCTGTTTATTGCGCCGGAGGGCAAGCTGAAGGCCGTTGTGACAGATGGGGATATCCGCAAGTGTATCCTGCGTGGCGGCGCGCTCAGCGCCCCGCTGACCCAGGCTGCCAATTATCACCCCCACAGCCTGCCAGTGGCCGAGCGCGGCCGCGCCCGCGCCGAGCTGCAGCGCCTTGGCATTGATGCTCTGCCCATTCTGGACAAGCACGGCGTCATCACCGATATTGTGTTTGCGGGCGGCGTGGATGTGGACAACCGCAAAAAGGTGGATATCCCCGTTGTGATGATGGCGGGCGGCCTTGGCACGCGGCTGTACCCCTACACCAAAATTCTGCCCAAGCCGCTGATTCCGGTGGGGGAACAGCCCATTGCCGAGCTGATTTTTTCCCGCTTCCGGGATTTTGGCTGCCGCCATATGACGATGATTGTCAACTACAAGCGCGGCATGATCAAGAGCTACTTTGCCGACCTGGAAAAAGACTATACCGTTGACTTTATTGACGAAGATGTGTTCATGGGCACCGGCGGCGGGCTCTGCCTGCTGAAAGGGCGGATGGATTCCCCGTTTTTCTTTACCAACTGTGATACCCTACTGGACCTGGATTACGGCGACCTGTACCAGTACCACAAAGCCCACGGCAACCTGGTTACCATGGTATGCGCGTTCAAGCACTATGTAGTGCCTTACGGTGTTGTTGAACTGGGCGAAGACGGCGGCATTGCCGCCATGCGGGAAAAGCCGGAGCTGAACTTTTTGACCAACACCGGCGTTTACGTTGTGGAGCCGCGCGTGGTGGAAGAGATGAAGATGGGCGAAGTGATCGGCTTCCCTGATGTGATTGACCGCTACCGCGCCGCCGGTGAAAAAGTAGGCATCTACCCCATCAACGAAAGCTCCTGGATGGACATGGGCCAGATGGAAGAGCTGGAAAAGATGAGAAGAAAGCTGGAACAACAGAGCTGAGTTAGGAGTTAGGAGTAATTTATGCCTGTAACGATCATTGCTGAAGCCGGGGTAAACCACAACGGCGATTTGGAAACCGCCAAGCGGATGGCTTATGTGGCTAAGGAATGCGGTGCAGATATTGTAAAATACCAGACCGCTGTGCCGGAGCTTGTGGTGAGCAGGTTCGCCGAAAAAGCCGAATACCAGAAACAGACCACCGATGCCGCCGAAAGCCAGCTGGAGATGATTCGCAAGCTGCATTTTTCGTTTGAGGGCCACCGGGAACTGAAAGAATACTGCGATTCCATTGGTATCCAGTATCTTTCCGCGCCGTTTGATATCCCCAGTGTGCGGTTTTTGGGCACACTGGGCATGCCGCTCATTAAAATTCCGTCCGGCGAGATCACCAACCTGCCCTATCTGGAAGAGATCGGCAAGCTGCACACCCCGGCGCTGCTTTCCACCGGCATGTGCAACTTAAGCGAGATCACCGACGCCCTTGGCATCCTGGACGACAACGGCTGCCCGGAAGTGACCATTCTGCACTGCAACACCCAGTACCCGACTCCCTATGAGGATGCCAACCTTACCGCCATGCTGGAGCTTTTTGACCAGTTCGGCCTGCCGGTCGGGCTTTCGGACCACACGCCGGGCTGGGAATGCGATGTTGCTGCCACGGTACTTGGTGCGCAGGTGATTGAAAAGCACTTTACGCTGGATAAATCCTGGCCCGGACCGGACCAAAAAGCCAGCCTGGACCCGACCGAGTTCAAGGCCATGGTACAGGCCGTGCGCCATGTGGAAGCCGCCCTTGGCGACGGCCACAAGCACCTGACCGCCAGCGAAGCCCCCAACAAGGCCATTGCCCGCAAGAGCATTGTGGCCGCGCGGCCCATCAAGGCAGGCGAAGTGTTCACCGCCGAAAACCTGCTGACCAAGCGCCCCGGCGATGGTATTTCCCCCATGCTGTGGTACACCGTCCTTGGCCAGACCGCCAAGCGCGACTTTGCCGAAGACGAAAAGATCGAGCTGTGATTTTTACGGGGGGTTCTCCGGCCTTTTTGCAAAAAGGCCTCGGCGAAAAACTCTGAATGGAAATAATAGAATTGGGACTTCATCGTAATATCCGTGGGACGGCTCCCTCTTAGCCGCTTTGATGCATTTTAAGCGGCAATATTGGGCATGGTTTATTCCGTGATTTTTTATGCACGCAATAAGGAACCACCCCTCAGGCCGCATCACGTCCAGCTCCCCTCCAGGGGAACCAATATAAAGTTAAGGCAACACCGCACAATTCCCGCCTGACGGCTTAAGCACCGCTCCGACGGCTGCGGCACCTAGAATTATGCGGTATTGCCTTAACTCCTCCCTCCTAACTTCTAACTATTATGAAAAACATCACCATCATCACCTCCACCCGTGCGGAATATGGGCTGCTGCGGCCGGTTATCCAAAAGGTTGCGGCGGCACAGGACCTGCAATTACAGCTGGTTGTTACCGGGGCACATCTCTGTGCCCGGTTTGGCAATACGGTGCAGGAAATTGAGGCTGACGGCCTGCCCATTGCGGCCCGCCTGCCGATTTTTGAAGAAGAGAACCCCAACGAACCGGTGGCCCTTACCATTGCACGTACCATCACGGTATTTGACGGCTATTTTGCCGCCCACCGCCCGGATGCGGTGCTGCTTCTGGGCGACCGCTTTGAAATTTTTGCGGTGGCTACAGCGGCTGCGGCACGGCATATCCCCATTGCGCATATTTCCGGCGGGGATGTAACCCTTGGTGCGGCGGATGAATACTACCGCCACTGCATCACCAAAATGGCGGCGCTGCACTTCCCCAGCTGTGCCGAAAGCGCGGCCCGGCTGGTGCGCATGGGCGAAGCCCCCGAAACCGTGTTCTGCGTGGGCGGCCTGGGCGATGAAAACATCCGCACCCTGCCCAAAATGACGCGGCAGGAATTGTGCGCTTCCACCGGCTTTGACCTGATGCAGCCTTTTGCCATCGTGACCTACCACCCTGAAACTTCCGCCGCGGCGGGCGATCCTGCCGCGCAGGCGGATGCCCTGTGCGCCGCAATGGAAGCGGTTCCCGGCGTGTTCTGGCTGATCACCGGTTCCAACGCGGATACCGGCGGCGCTGTGTGCACCGCCAAATTGCAGGCGTTTGCCGCCGCCCACCCGCAGCGTGCCGGGTTCATCAACAGCCTGGGGCTCAAGCGGTATCTTTCCGCCATGCAGTGCGCTGCGCTGGTGGTGGGCAATTCCAGTTCCGGCGTGGTGGAAACGCCCACGTTCGGTGTGCCGACCGTCAACATCGGCAGCCGCCAAGCCGGGCGCATCATCTGCCAGAACGTGCTGTGCTGTGCTGCCGCTGCCCCCGCAATCGAGGCCGCCATGCGCCGTGCCCTGACCCCGGAATTTTCCGCCGTGGCCCACGCCGCACAAAGCCCCTATAACGGCGGCGATACCAGCGGCAAGATCTGCCGGGTTCTGGCCCAATTTGACTTTGCCAAACCCAAAACGTTTTATGACGGCCCCGTGCCGGAATTTAACCCCAAAAGGAGCATTTCCCTATGAAAATTCTGATCGTTGGTCTGGGCAGCATGGGCAAGCGCCGTGCCCGCCTGACCAAAGGCATTGATTCCAGCATCCGCATTGCGGGTGTCGATACGGCGGAATCCCGCCGGGCGGAAGCCACCGACCTTGGCCTGATCGACGCCGCTTACCCCAGCATCGCTGAAGCCGTTGCCGCCGAAGCCCCGGACGCTGCCCTTGTTTGCACCGCTCCCCTGACCCACGCGGCCATCATCAGCGAGCTGCTGGACAACAGCCTGCCGGTATTTACCGAGCTGAATCTGGTTGCTGACGGCTATGAGGAAAACATGGCAAAAGCGAAAGAAAAAGGCGTGCTGCTGTTTCTTTCTTCCACCATGCTTTACCGGCGCGAAACCCAGTACATCAAGCAGCAGGTGGCTGCATTCGGCAAGCCGGTGCATTATATTTACCATATTGGCCAGTACCTGCCGGATTGGCACCCGTGGGAAAACTACAAAAACTTTTTTGTGGGCAACGCCCGCACCGGCGGCGTGCGCGAGATTTTTGGCATTGACCTGCCCTGGCTGCTGGATGCCTTTGGCGATGTGACCCATGTGACCGTGCAGGAGGACAGCATCAGCGACCTTGGGCTGCCCTATCCTGATTGCGTTACCCTGCTGCTGCGCCATGCTTCCGGCGCGCAGGGTGTGCTGGCAGCAGATGTGGTAAGCCCCAAGGCGGTGCGCAACTTTGAATGCTTTGGCGATGGTCTGCACCTGTTCTGGGAGGGCAACCCCAAAGCGCTGTATGAGTTCAAGAACGGTGACAAACAATTTGTGGACACCTACACCAGCTTTGAGCATGACAACCGCTACAGCGACAACATTGTAGAGAACGCCTATGTGGATGAGCTGACCAACTTTTTTGCCTGCCTGCGCGGCGAAGAAACGTCCCGCTGGAGCTTTGAAAAAGATTTGGCCGCCATCCGCATTATGGATAAAACCTGAAAATCAGTTAGGAGGTAGGAGATAGAAGTTAGGGCAACACCGCACAATTCCCGCCTTACGGCTTAAGCACCGCTTCGGCGGCTGCGGCACGGCATCTGCGTTGCCAAAATGCTCGATAATGTCGGGTTGCGGTACCCGCATCGTGCTTCGGGGGCAAAAGCCCCTCGCACTCTGCGACCGCTGCCCCTGCTTCGGTTCGCTGTTTCCGCCACTGGCGGCGCTCACCTTTGCAGCATCCAGTATTATCTGCGCTTTTGGCTTAGCATCTGCCGCACCTCGCTCGCCGTATCGGCACTTAGAATTATGCGGTATTGCCTTAGGAGTTGAATGTGCGGCTTGCGCCGCGATTTTGAAATAAGGCAAAACCTGATATTCAAAATATGCGCGGATGCGCACACCAATAACTCCTACCGCCTAACTTAAAAGGGGGTCACCATGCTTACTGCCCTGTTTATCGGTCTGGGGTCCATCGGGACCCGGCATTTGAAAAATCTGACGGCGATCTGCGCACAGCGCGGGCTGGCGCTGCGGGCGGATGCGCTGCGCAGTGATTTAGCCCGCCCGCTGCGCCCCGGCGCGGCAGAACTGCTGCACAGCCAGTTCACCGCCTTGCAGGATTCCGCCGCCTTGCCGCACTACGATTTGGCGTTTATCACCAACCCCACCAGCCTGCACGCGCAGGCATTGGAGGAAATTCGCGGCCTGGCAGACGCGCTGTTTATCGAAAAGCCCATTGTTTCCGCCGAGCAGACGGATGTAGACCTTGCCACCCTGCTGCCCGCCGGGCAGAAAGCCTATGTGGCTGCACCCATGCGCTGGTGCGGCACCATGCTGGCGCTGAAAAATCACCTGCCCGGCCTGCGCCCCTACAGTGCGCGGGTGATCTGTTCCTCCTACCTGCCGGACTGGCGGCCGGGGGTGGATTACCGCACGGTGTACAGTGCCCACAAGGCCCTGGGCGGCGGCGTGACCATCGACCTGATCCATGAATGGGATTACCTGGTCGATCTCTTCGGCGTGCCGGAAACAATTTGTAATATACGCGGAAAATATTCCGATTTGGAAATCGATTCTGACGACCTTTCCATCTATATTGCCCAATATCCCACCCTGCTGGCGGAAGTGCACCTGGATTACTTTGGCCGCACCTACCGCCGCTCCATTGAGCTGTTCTGCAAGGATGGCAGCTGCGTGGCGGATTTTGGCGCCGGAACGCTGACCCTGCCCAACGGTGCGGTGGAACACTATGAGGAGGACGTCAACGAGCGCTACCTGCGCGAGATGAATTATTTCCTTGACTATGCCGCCGGGGAGGAAACCGAGAGCCTGAACCCGCCCGCCACGGCACTGCAAGTATTAAAACTGACATTGGGGGAACAACAATGAACCGTCTGTTGATCACCATCTGCGGCCGTGCAGGCAGCAAGGGCTTTAAGAACAAAAACCTCAAAACCTTCTGCGGGCACCCGCTGGTGTATTATTCGCTCAGCGCCGCCGAGCTTTTTATCAAAAAGCATCCCGAACTGCACATTGACATTGCCCTAAACACCGACAGCCCGGAGCTGGCCGAATTGGTTGCCGCCAAGTACCCGGAAGTCATCTTCCTGCCGCGCGGCGAGGAACTGGGCGGCGACCGCGTGCCCAAGATGGCTGTCTATCAGGACAGTCTGCACCGCATGGAGGAACGCACCGGCCAGCCGTATGACTGGTACATGGACCTGGACATCACCAGCCCCCTGCGCACCGAATCGGACATCGAAAACGCCTTCGCCAAAAAACAGAGCCGCGATGATCTGGATCTGGTGTTCAGCGTGTGCGAAGCCCGCCGCAATCCCTGGTTCAATATGGTCAAAACTGTGGACGACCATGTTGAACAGGTCTGCAAGAGTGAGTTCACCGGCCGCCAGCAGGCTCCGGATGTGTATGATGTAAACGCTTCCATCTATGTCTTCAAGCGGGATTTCCTCGCCACCAACACGGACGGCATGCTGTGGCGCGGCAAGATTGGCATCAGCGTGATGATGGATACCGGCATTATTGATATCGACTCGGAGCACGACTACCTGTTGATGGAAGCCATTGCCCAGCACCTGTATGCCCATTACCCGGAGTTTGCCGCTGTGCAGGAGAACATTCGTGACTGACCTGGCGTTCAATCTGATCATGGACTGCGGCCAAGCTATGCTGGCCAATGGCGGCGAGGTGTTCCGCGCGCAGGACACCATGGAGATCATGGCCCGCAGCTTCGGCATTGTGGATTTCCATGTTTATGTGCTGACCAACGGCATTTTTGCTTCCGCCCAAAACGGAACGGTCAGCGCTGTGCGGCATGTTCCGGTGGTTTCCACCAACCTGGGCCATGTGGAGGCCATCAACGCCATTTCCCGCCGTGTGGCGGATGGCGAACTGGACCTGAACAGCGCCCAGCTGGAATTTGAGCGGATGAAGCGGATGCCCACCCTCTCCCCACTGTACAACTGTGCAGCAGGCACCATGGGGGCCGGCTGCTTTGCCATGCTGTTTGGCGGCGGCCTGCCGGAAATGCTGGTGGGTGCGCTGGGCGGGCTGCTGGCCTCCGCCAGTTCCTGCGCGCTCAGCAAGCACCATATCAGCCGCATTTTTCGCGATATGCTTTCCGCCATTGCCGGCACGCTGACCGCTTTGATTGCCCAGCTGGTCTACCCGGCCCTGCAGGTCAACTTTGCCATCATCGGCGCGCTGATGGTGCTGACCCCCGGCGTTGCCTTAACTATGGGCATCCGTGATATCATCAACAGCGATTATCTTTCCGGCACTATCCGGCTTGTGGATGCCCTGCTGGTTGCGGGATGCCTGGCTGTCGGCGTCACTCTGGGGTATACCTTATTAAGCACAGTAACGGGGGTGGTATGGTGAGTGCTGCTCCTGTCTGGTTTACCATGCTGGTTCAGTTTGTGGTTGCCATGGTTGCAACCATCTCGTTCGGCATCACCTTTCAGGTGGGCCGCCGCCATTACTGGACCTGCGGTTTTGTGGGGGCCGTTGGCTGGACGATCTACATTGCCTGCACTGCCCTTGGCGGTATGACCGCCCCCATGGCCACACTGATTGCCACACTGCCGCTGGCCGCGCTTTCCCGCTTTTTTGCCATCCGGCACAAGGCCCCCATCACGGTATTTCTGCTGACCGGCATTTTTCCCCTGGTGCCCGGCGCGGGCATTTATTACACGGCTTACTATTTTTTGCGCAACGACCGCGCCCTGTGCACCAGCAAAGGCATTGAAACCTTAAAAGTTGCCGTTGCCCTGGCCCTTGGCATTGCCATCGTATGCTCCATCCCCCTGCCCAAGCGCCACGCCGCCAGCAGGCAGGCAAAATAAAAAATATGAAGCCCGGTGCTTCTTTGATATGCTCCCCCTAGGGCAATACCGCATAATTCTAAGTGCCGATACGGCGAGCGAGGTGCGGCAGATGCCAAGCCAAAAGCGCAGATAATACTGGATGCTGCAAAGGTAAGCGCCGCCAGTGGCGGAAACAGCGAACCGAAGCAGGGGCAGCGGTCGCAGAGTGCGGGGGGCTTTTGCCCACGAAGCACGATGCGGGTACCGCAACCCGACATTATCGAGCATTTTGGCAACGCAGATGCCGTGCCGCAGCTGCCGGAGCGGTGCTTAAGCCGCAAGGCGGGAATTGTGCGGTGTTGCCCTAGAGTAGACAGAGAAAAAACTCTGAAAGCTCTGGGGGTATTTTCATGTCAAGGATACAACCAAAAACACAGCGTTCCATTATCGCGCACAAAAGCACCTGCGCACCGTCTGGTTCGATTTCTCGCACGGGATACACGAAAAAACACTCCAGCATAAGCTGGAGTGTTTCTGATGACACACGCGGGAATCTCCCGCGGGCTAAAAAACAGTCCACTGGACTGTTTTTTGTGCGCTGCGGCGCACTGCCCTGTTCGATTCCTCGCACGGGATACACGAAAAAACACTCCAGCATAAGCTGGAGTGTTTCTGATGACACACGCGGGAATCTCCCGCGGGCTAAAAAACAGTCCACTGGACTGTTTTTTGTGCGCTGCGGCGCACTGCCCTGTTCGATTCCTCGCACGGGATACACGAAAAAACACTCCAGCATAAGCTGGAGTGTTTTTTGGTGACCCGCAGGTTTCAATATCCGAACCATTCTCTTTAGAAAGCGCGATGGGCTTGTCCCCATCGCGGAGGTTTAGATTTACAATTATTTTATCCTCAAAGACATATACTGTGTTTACGAAGCATTCAATTACTTGCCGCTGTACCTTGTGGTCACGCAAGTCGTGCCTCTTGAACGATTCCAACCACTGCACAACGTACTCTTTCGTCAGCTTCGGATGAGAGGTTTCTTCCTCAAAGATGCTGATTTGCAGTTCATCGCGCTGGGCTTCCAGCGCTGTCAGACGCTCTTTTGTTGTCTGGGTGATGATGCCCTCTTCTATCGCGGCGGCAATATTGTCAATTTTCTTATTGACCTTTTTTAGTTCCTCTTGCAACGCGGGCAGGTGCGTGTTTTCGCGCTTCTGGTTTTCTACAAGGGCATCTGCCAGCATCGCAATTACACGGTCTTGCAACACATATCCCAGCGCCTGCTTGACTACAAAGGATTCAATCAATTCTTTGCGGAATGCTTTCATGTGGCATCGTTCGCCCTCTTTGCGCTTGCGATGCCCACATTTATAATAGTAGTAGGTTGCCCCAGTATGGCTTGTGCCGCTGTCACCTACCATCAACGCACCACAGTTGCCGCATACCAACTTGCCTGTCAGGATGAAGTCTTCGTCGCTCTTCGATCTGGCAGGCGCTTTTTTGTTTGCTTTCATTCGAGCCTGTACCTTGTCAAATGTCTCTTGGTCGATAAGTGCCGGAAAAGCGTTTTCCGTGACTATATCCCTGTAGCGATACTCGCCCAGATAGCGGCGGTTCCGCAGCATATTTTGAAAACTACTCTTTACAAACTTTCTGCCATAGCCGGTCCGTATGCCACGAGCATTCATGTCCGCGCAAAGTTCCTTGATGGATTCTCCCCCGGCGTAGCGCTCGAACACTTCCCGAACAATAGGGCTCATCACTGGGTCAGGTTCGTAGTGGCGTTCCTCGTTGATGCGGTAGCCAAGCGGTACAGAGCCGCCATTAAACTTGCACTTTAGTGCATTGTCCGTATGCCCACGCGTCACTTTCTCCGCTAGTTCAGCCGAATAATACTCTGCCATGCCCTCCAACATACTTTCCAGCATGATGCCCTCCGGCGTGTTAGAGATTGGTTCTGTTGCGGAAATCACCTTGACATTGTTCTTGGAAAGTGCGCGTTTATAGTACGCAGAGTCAAAGCGGTTGCGGGAGAATCGGTCCAGCTTCCACACAAGGACAAATTGGAATCTGTGGGCATTGCTGTCCTGGATCATCTTCTGGAACTGCGGTCGCGCGTCTGTCTTGGCTGACAACGCACGGTCTATGTAACTGCCGATGATTTTCATGTCATTGCGTTTGGCATACGCCCTGCACTCGCGCAGCTGGCCCTCGATGGATTCTTCGCGCTGGTTGTCGCTGCTGTATCGGGCGTATATTACAACATTACTGCTTGGCATTTTTGCGCCTCCTCTCATGCCATTTTATTACTTTATACGCTTTGAATATGGAAATTCCAACAACAAAAAGTAAATTTTTTGTTGTTCATCTTATTCAATATTTGAATAAGATCAATATAATAACGATATAATCATCATACTTTCACCAGTTGATAAAGCAAACATCTTCATTTTTTTATCACAAGTACTAAATAAATGCAAAAATCACGGCGGCAAAATGTTGAAAAAGTGAAAACTATTGTGTATTATAGGTTTATAACACATCACTATTCTTATGGAGGCAACTATATGTTCACTATTGAAAATTTCATACATGGGATTGCTAATGTAACGAAATCTCTAAAAGCTTCAATTTGTGGTGATTCTCTTATTGTTAATAGAATTTGCTATGATTATGAAACCAGTAATGACTATGAAGAACTTTTTGCCCAAATTTCATTAGAACAAATTCAGCCAATCATAGAACTCCTTGCAGACAATTATATTTGCACAGATAAAATGCTCATAAAAAACGACTATATCGAAATAGCTGTACAATCACAAGATCGTAACAGGCCTACCGCTTTTATGAGACTTGATCGGGATTCTTTTGAAGTCACTGAACATAATTATCATTTCATTACATCGAAAGCCAGTCAGGAATACATTTTTGCCTTGCTTTGCTCGTTTCATAACACCCCAGATAAGTATGAGGTGAGCTCTATGCGATTGTTTCCAAAAGAAATTATTACAAATTTCGAGGATTTTTGTGATACTTTCCGTATATGTACTGTTAAGGTGACTTCTCCTCAAAATCATTCTATTACAGAATTCAAGCGTATATTTGATGCTTACCTTTTTAATATTGCTTACAACTTTAACGTTCCACTTGCTGTTTCTGACTTCACAGATATGCGCAAATTTCGCCGAATCCGCACTCGGCGCAATGGACAATTATTTCCATACAAACAATATAAACAAGACTTGACAAAATACTACCAACAGGCTCTTGCCACTAATCTTCCTTTTATGCAATATTTAGCATTTTACCATGTTGCAGAGTTCTTTTTTCAGTCGATTTCTGAAGATGAAGCTTTCCATGTGATTGCTAGTTTTATTACACGGCCTTCATTCTCACCATACAGATACGAGGACATCCATAATTTCTATAATGTAATTAAAAAGAAAATGCGAGATCAGCGTGATGACGGCGTTTGGAATGAACGAAATGGTTTACTTTTGTGCCTGAAACGGTACATACCTGATTTGTCTACACTTAAAGCTTCAATTGTTCGTATAGACAGTTCAGCCATCGACTATTACCGAACCACTTCTGTACCTTTTACAGATGACGGAAAATTGATTGATTTTGAAGATGAGTCCGAAAGAGTCTATTCTTCTATCCGTGATCGCATCTATGCAACACGTAACGCCGTTGTTCATAGTAAGTATGGCGAGCGGCTAAGATATGAGCCTTTTAAGCATGACAAGCATCTTGGAAAAGAAATTCCTCTAATGCGGGCAGTTGCAGAAGAAATCATCATTAGTTCTGCGGATCGTATTAATTATAGTTTTGTAGACCCTACACACTCCCTTCCATAAAGTTTCCTCCTGTGTGTTGTATGGTACTATTTAATTTCAACAGATATATTTGTTACGTCATCCTATTTTTCTTGCCACACAATATTCGCACAACATCCGCACAGCTTTTGTATCGACCCCGTAAATCTCATATGTTAGAATTAGTATGCACAAAATAGGGTTCTACCGTAGAGGTTGAACTTATCCAGAGTCGTGCCTGATTTTTTCAGGCGCGGCTCTTTTTGTTTGTGCAAAATTTTGACAGTGGGAGGTGTCCGCAGATGCTCGTAATACGTCCACCCTGACAGGGCGTTTACGCTATGCGCATTGTATCGCCCTAATACGCGCCTTATGCGTATTATTCGTCTCTCCGCTTTTGGAGAAGTAACTCACTGCGTAATGTGTACGTCATTTATACGTATAATCGGAGGTTCCTATTGAATACCGGCACTCTTTTAACACGCATCCGTTTGGAACAGCGCAGCCTGATCGACATAAACAAGAAGCTGTACGAGCTGGAACATCTGCTGCCCGCCCCCGCGCCGGAGCAATTTATTAAGACAGCCAAAAGTGCTGCTCTTTTGAGTGAGCGCAGTACCGCCCAGCTTCGCAATTTTCTGTTTACCGTTTGCGGCGGCATGCCGCAGGACTACTATCTGCAAGCCGCTGAGATGCAGGGTATCCGGCTCAATGTAGATGACGACATTCTGTCCGTTAGACTGCCCGCATTACTGCTCAAAAAGACCCGCACCGAAGGCTTCAAATTTTTGCAGCCCGCAATTCATGCAGCATTAAAGCAGTATGCCGAACAACAAAATCTTCCCCACTTCTGCGAATGTACCATCTGCATCGAACACATCTATGACAGATGCCTACCCATCAAAGCCGTGCGGGATTATGACAACCTAGAAATGAAAGAAGTTCTGGACATCATCGCGCTGTACTGTATGACCGATGACACCGGCGCTTTGTGCGACCAGTTCCAGACAACACGATTTGCGGATTCGTCCTGCACTATCATTTCCGTCATGCAAAAAGAGAAATTTTCTGCATGGCTGGACAAGAAAAATCCGTAAAAACTGACCTCCATTTCGTCAAAAAGTTCTTCAAAAAATCTCTACTTGCACATTTTGGCAGCTTTTCCGCGTCACAATCGTCTTTTAGGCATTCCAAGTGGAAACGCTGCACCGAGGATAATGTGCTTACGGTAGGAAAACGAGGTGATTCCTATTTCTTCACAGTCTCCAACTTTACCGTCCCATAACAGCCTCAATTATGAGCTGTTGTCGCTCACGGCCATATGCGGCGAGGTTCCTTGCGCCGGTTCTTCCCGCCTTACCGCGAGTGAAAGTTACCGCAAAAAAGTCGTCACGTCCTTGACGCATGACAAGCTCCTGCGCATCTTTTCCAGTCACCATCTTCGCGGCTATCGGCTCGGTGTTCGCACAAAACGGCTGTTATTGCAGCAAGAGCCTGAGCGCTTTGCATTCTACTTATCCGGATGCAGCGACACGAATGCCATCAAGTCGGAAGTTCCGCGCCGTATTCGGCTGCACCGTATCGCACAGACCTATGTAACGATGCTGAATGCAGGCACAATGATTTATCGTGATGAAAAGCCGCCGATTTTCTCCCCAGCCGCAAGTGGCCCGTTCCATATTGAACAACCTTACTTTTATGATTCCCGCGAAATGAAAGAAGCCGAACTCGAAATGCTGAAAATTCGTGGCTCACGAATGGCAGGCGCGTTGTTCACGTCCAACCGCGTTTTCGCCGTGTATAACAGCATGGAATTTCTGCCGGTCTTTGAGCCACAAGTCGAGATGCGTTCCAAAGTCATGCTGGAGCAAGTATGCCGCACAAAGATTTCTTTCAATCTAAAAGCAAGCGGACTTTTGCTGTCGGATAACATGGATATTCTTCACACCTTGTTAGCGCGTTCCCGGACTCGCAGCCTCGACCACTTCTTGCTTAATGACGGCTACGAACATTTTTACTTTTTGACGAATAATTCCTATGGAGAAACGCTCTTGCAGCTACTCTGCTGCCCAGAAATCACCATGCAGGTGAACGCTGCACTTCTGCAAGAATTTCAGCCGTCCCTGCCGAACAGCCGCCTCGAATGTGATGCTGTCGATGATTCAGGCGCGCCGATTTTGTTCTGCTATCTACCCGACATTCCCCGACTCTACCGATTCGTCTCTGCCTTGGACTTGCTGAATAGCACCGGCATCTTGGTTTGCTTCGATTTTCAGGCAGACGCGCTGCGGCCACTCTGCGGGGATAACATCGAATTGCAGATTATCGACTTCCAAAACTTCAAGGCTCGTTTCCTACCGTTCATTTAACACATAACACACAAAACGGCGGGCAGTCTCGTCGGCTGCCCGCCATCTTATATGAGGATTATAAATGCCTGTTTTTCGTGTAGAACGTACCAAAAACTTTACCGTTATGAGCAACCATCATCTGCGGGATAAGACTATCTCCTTGAAAGCCAAAGGGCTGCTCTCGCAAATGCTGTCACTTCCTAATGACTGGGATTATACGCTGCGCGGCCTTGCCGCCATCAACAAAGAAAGCATTGATGCCGTTCGCACTGCCGTTCACGAACTGGAGGCCGCCGGATATGTCGTCCGTTCCCGCATCCGTGACGAGCGTGGGCAGCTTCGCGGCTGCGATTATTTTGTCTACGAGTATCCACACATCGAGGATTCCGATGTTGAAAACTGTGATGATTTTTCTGTGTCGCCTGTACTGGAAACACCTGTGTCCGATTCTACTGCGCAGGAGAATCCCACACAATTAAATAAAGAAATACCAAATAAAGAGAAACAAAATACGGATCTAATCTTATCCGATACCGACGCTGTGCGGGAGCAGGTGCAGGGGAACCTAGAGCTTGATTTACTCTGCCGCAATATGCCCGAAGCCGCCCCAGTACTTAAAGAAATCAGCGAACTTATCGTGGAGGCGGTTCAAAATCAGAACTCGACACAGCGGTTTGGGATCAATATTTTTCCCGCAGACCTTGTGCGCAGCCGCCTGATGCAGCTGACAAGCGAGCATATCCGCTATGTACTCGAATCGCTGCAAACACATAGCACCTGTATACGAAACCCAAAGAAATACTTACTAGCTATGCTTTTCAATGCGCCGATTACGATGAGTAGCAAAACTATGCTGAATGTGCGACAATTTACCAATACGCCGATGCTGACATATCCTCGCGTCACCACACAAAGGCATAGTCAAACATCGTAATGTAGAGAGCCCTTAGGCCTCCTCCGTTTCACCTAATTGGATTGCCCCATCAATCGCTCCCTCAATAATTGACAGATATTGTTCCGGGCAAAGCCTTAGCTTCTGCCCTACTCTTTCGCGCAGCTTACTTTCCTGCCGCATAACAGTAGGATTAAAATAGCGCTCCATCGGCAGACCGCAGATTTTTACTAGCTGAATAATGACCGGCAGACTTGGAATCGTACCCTTATTTTCGATATTGGCAAGATACCGTGTGTCAACATTTACTTTTTCAGCTAAATCTTTTCGAGTAAGACGCTTCGCCTTTCGTGCCTCTTTTATATCTGCGCCAAAGGTTTCAAATCCCGGGCAGTCTTCAATTCTTGCCATTTTGCATCACCTGTTTACATTTTATAGTTCATGTGTCACAGGTTAAATGATGCAAAACGCTTTTTAATTAAACTTTATTGTTCATGCTTTACGCATTGTATTCTCTGGAAAATCGAAATATAATAGAATATGGAGGTGTGAGCATGAAAATCTTCATTATAGAAGATGAACCGGCAATCCGCGAGGAACTTGTTCAGCTTCTTCAAAAGTACGGCTACCAATGCGACAGCAGCGATGATTTTCACCACATTGTGCAAGCTGCTCTTTCATCAGGGGCTAACTTGATTCTCTTAGACATCAATCTGCCCTATCAGGATGGTTTCCAAGTATGCAGAGAAATCCGACAGAAATCCAATCTTCCTATCATTGTACTTACCAGCAGAAACAGCGATTTTGACGAGTTGATGAGCTTGAACATCGGTGCAGATGATTATATTGCAAAGCCGTACAATGCACAGATCCTTTTGGCGCGAATCCAAAAACTTCTGGCTCGGACCTATGAAGTACAGGACAACATCGTTCTCACGCACAAAGGCTTGACCTTAAATTTGCTCAAGGCGGAAATCAGCTATCAAGGGAACAAAAAATCACTTACCAAAAATGAACTTGGGATTTTGCGCCTGCTTATGGTGAACAAGGGCAACATTATTCCCCGTGACGCTATTATTGATGAACTCTGGCAGAGTGAACAATTTATAGACGAAAACACATTGAATGTCAACATCGTTCGGTTACGGAAAGCACTGACCGAAATCGGTCTGCCGGACTATCTGGAAACGAAACGTGGTTTAGGGTATTGCGTATGAAGTTATCCGAGTATCTGCTTGACCGTATCTTTTCCCTGATTTATATGCTGGTGGCTGCACTCGTGCTGCTTGCGCTCCTTTGGCTGATTGAAACACCTGCTGTGTTTATTCTGTTTGCCGAGGTGATTTTACTTGCAGCGTACAGTACAGCGCTGCTGTATGATTTTTTCCGCAAGCAGAGTTTTTATAATCTGCTTCAAAAAATGACAGAGCAGATGGACATAAAAACTCTTTTAGGCGAGTTACTGGTGCCGCCTCATTTTTTAGAGGGGCAGATTTTGGTGGACGTTCTGCGGTGTTGCAACAAATATCAGAACGACCAGCTTGCATGTGCAGAACAGGAGAACCGTGAATATCGGGAATACCTTGATTCATGGGTGCATGAAATCAAAACGCCTATCACCTCTGCCCGGCTGATCGTTGAAAATGAAAAGAATCCTACCACATTGCGAATTGACGATGAACTGCGGAAAATTGATGCTTATGTGGAGCAGGTGCTATATTACGCCCGCAGTACCGATGTGGAAAAGGACTTTAAGGTGGAGAAAACCACCTTGCAGGCATTGGTGTACGCTGCGCTAAAAACGTACTCAAAGCCGTTGATTCAGGCAGGTGGAAAGCCGGTTCTAAAGGAACTGGATATTCCCGTGGCCGCAGACAGCAAGAGCTGCACCTTTGTGATCGGACAGATTCTGTCCAACGCTATCAAGTATCGGAAAGATAATTTACAAGTTGAATTTTCAGCCAGAGCAGAGAAAAACACGGTATCTCTTTTCATTTCCGATAATGGCATTGGTATTTCTGCTGCTGACTTGCCGCGCGTGTTCGACAAAGGCTTTACCGGTGAAAACGGCCGCCGTTATTCCAAATCAACCGGCATTGGTTTGTACTTGAGCCAAAGGCTATGTCGAAAAATGAATATCTCACTTTCTATTTCCAGCGTTCCGGGACAGGGAACGACTGTGACGATGGTTTTTCCTACGGAAAGCTATTTGCAGGCGGCGGGGCTGTAAAGCCTCGCTTTTTTCAACCTTACACTTTAGTAATACAAATGTAATCCAATTTAATGGCATCGGAAAATTCCTTGTGGTAGAGTAAAAGCACAAAAGCAAAGCGCTTTTGAGAAAGGAGCCTGACCTATGGGCGATACGATCTTACGGGTGGATGACATCCAAAAATTTTACGGTAACAAAGGCAACCTGACAAAAGCCATCGACCACATTTCTTTTTCTGTTCGCAAAGGAGAATTTCTCGGCATCATGGGTGCTTCCGGCTCTGGCAAAACCACCTTGCTGAACTGCATTTCCACGATTGATACCGTCACCAGCGGTCATATCTATGTAGAAGAAAAGGACATCACGGCGCTTCACGGGGCACAGCTTGCAGACTTTCGAGGAAAAAAGCTGGGATTTATTTTTCAGAATTTCAATCTTCTGGACACCTTGACCGCCTATGAAAATATCTCTCTGGCCCTTTCCATCGCAGGCACTAAACCCAGTGAAATAGAGCAGCGTATTCCACAGATTGCCCAAGCGCTGAACATTCAGGATGTATTGGGTAAATATCCCTATCAGATGTCTGGCGGTCAGCAGCAGAGAGTAGCTGCTGCAAGAGCGATGGTGACAAATCCCGCCATCGTACTGGCAGATGAGCCGACCGGCGCACTGGATTCCAATTCTTCCCGAATGTTGTTGACAATGTTGACTGAATTGAACGAGCGGCTTTCAGCAACGATTCTCATGGTAACACATGACGCTTTTTCTGCCAGCTATTGCAATCGCATTTTGTTTATCAAAGATGGGCAGGTGTTCAACGAACTGCATCGTGGGACGGATACGCGCAAAGAATTTTTTACAAAAATTCTGGAAGTAGTTTCCGTCTTGGGAGGTGAACAGAGTGAACACATGTAAGCTGATTTTCCGAAATGTGTGCAAGAACATTCGTGACTATCTGATTTATTTTCTTACCTTGACGCTTTCGGTCAGTTTGTTCTATGCGTTCAATTCCATTTCTGACCAGCCGGCTTTTTCCAATATGGGCATGACCGGCACGCTCTTATATCGTCAGCTCGGCATTATGCTTTCTACGCTTTCCACTATGATTGCGGTTGTTCTGGCTTTTCTGATTCTTTATGCCAATCAGTTTTTATTGAAACGTCGCAAAAAGGAATTAGGCGTGTATATGATGCTCGGCATGAAAAAAGGGCGTATTTCCCGGTTGTTTGCAGGCGAAACGCTTTGTGTTGGCATCATTGCGCTGGGCACAGGATTGCTTTTGGGCTTTTTCTTTTCGCAAGGGTTTTCTTTGATTGCATTGCGGCTTTTTGCAATCAATCTTGAAAAGTTTCGGATCGTGTTTTCAGCCGGAGCGCTTCGCCAGACCGTGTTGTGTTTCACAATCATCTTTTTTATCGTCATGCTTTTCAATATTCGGTCTGTCACCAATGTTAAATTGATTGACCTATTGACGGACGGCAGAAAAAACGAAAGTATGCAGAATGAAAACCGCATCTTGCCGGTTTGTCTGTTCCTGCTCTCGCTGCTTTGCATCGGAATTTCTGCCGCGCTGTTCAACAAAAACGGGGTTCTGCCATCGCATGAAAATAATCTGTTCCAGTTGGCAGCGGCGGCATTGGTCGCGGGAACTTTTCTGCTGTTCTACTCGCTGTCAGCCGTTTTCATGCAAGTAGCAAGTGCGAGGAAATGCTTTTACCTGAAAGGTCTGAATACGTTCCTTGTCCGTCAGATTGGCAGTAAAATCCGAACCAATTATCTTGTGGTAACGGTTGTATGCGGATTGCTGACCATCACGATCTGCGCCGTGTCGATTGGCGCGAGCACAGCGCTTGCTATGAACAAAATGTCTCAATCTGCAACGCCCTATGATTTGAACGTGCTTTCCAATGTTTCTGTTGATGGGGACAGCGATATTGCTGCCTATCTCGCTGCACACGATATTACCATAAGCAACTACGCCAAAGCTACAGAGCAAATCAGTGTTTACGAGGCCGATATGACCTACTCTGAACTATTTGAAGGACAAAAAGTCAAATTTTGGCCAATTGATGAAAAAGTTCCTGACAGCAAGGTTTCCGTAATCTCCATTTCGGACTTGAATCGTGCCTTAGCCATGCAGAACAAAGCACCCATCACGCTGAACGATGGCCAATACCTGTTGAACTGCAACTACAATGGAACGTATCGGTATATTGCTGCTGCATTGCAGAGCCACCCGGAAATCACGGTTGGTGGGGTGACTTTACAGCGTGCAGAAGATAAAGTGTTGCAGGAAACATACATTATGACGTCGGTTGGCAACAATGACCGCGGCACCTTGATTGTTCCCGATTCCGTCACCGCATCACTTGAAAAAGATGTAAATGCGCTTTTGGTGCAATATGAGCCGAATGCAGATTCCAATGAAATTTTGCAAAAGATGATTCCGATTGGATTGGATAGTACACACGGCTATCGGTATGCCGAAAAGAACATGATGTATGAGACGTTCTACGGCCTTGATGCCTTGGTGAGCTTCCTTTGCTGCTATATCGGGTTGGTCTTTTTGCTGATTTGCGCCGCACTTCTAGCGTTAAAACAGCTTACCGAAACGACCGACAATGTGTATCGTTATGGCTTGCTGCAAAAGCTGGGTGCAGGCCGCAGGCAAATCGATCATACGCTTTTTGTGCAGACAGTCGTGTTCTTCGCCATTCCGCTAGTCGTCGCTGGCGTGTATTCTGCTTTCCTGATTGGCAAAGCAATGGCTGTGGTGGAAGAATTTATGAACATCCATATCGCAACCAACATCGGACTGACAATCGTTCTTTTTCTGCTTGTCTACGGAAGTTATTTCCTTGCAACGTATCTTTCCTGTAAACGTATTGTCACAGAACAGCGAGAATTGGAGGTCTAAACTATGTTGCCCGAAAATGTAAACTGGAATGCCGTATTGCAAAGCATCACCGACACATGGCTCCCTTTAATTGGTATGGTCGCCGCAATTATTTTAGTTGCCATAATCGTCCATGTAATACAAAAGAATAAAAAGTAAAACACCTGCCGCACGACGGCAAAAGAAAAAAGCCGTCGTACAGCAGAAGAATTTTAACACGCCTATTTTGAACCGGTGGCTTTTGAGTAATCAAAGCCGCCGGTTCTTTTTGTCTGCTAAATAGTTTTATCGTACATACGGTGGCGCTGAGAGGACACCGCTATGTGCTTGCCGTTTTATAGTTTTCGACCCTCTGACTCATCAAAAAAAGTCTGGTCATCTGTGGGGATTCTGCTACCTTAAAACATGAACTTTCTGTTCATGTTCGTGTTCCTTATTCTTCTTATTTGCCTATCCACGCTTTGTGGATAGGCACTTTTTGTTGCCGTGGTCCTCCAGCCTCCATCAGTTTGAAAAACTCAATCTGATGGAGGTAAAGCATGGCTTACAACAAGGCCAGAGCCGAAAAGGAATGGCTCGAATGGAAAAACAAAGAGGAAACCCAACTGCGAGAATTGGGTGTTGACGAGGATACTATTCAGTTCCTACACACCTATGATTGGGAGATGTTCAAGGCTGACAGGAACTATCGGCAACGGCACATCAATATAGGCACAATCCCGGAAATCGTGTCTGAGGATTCCTCTACCACACCGCGCAGCGTAGAGGATTTTCTCGACAATATCGAAGATGAACGCTTGTATCGGCTTCTTCGGGAAGTTGATTCACAGACTCTGCAAATGCTCTTTCTCAAAAGCCTTGGCTATACCGCAAAGGAAATCGAACAGAGAATCGGTATGCCGGAGTCTATGGTACATAATCGAATCAGCCGTCTGCGGAAAAAATATAAAAAAGATTTATAAAAATCAGAGGTTTTCCCTGTTCTCCGTGGCTATCTGGATGAAGGGGCGAATCAGCCACTTCTTAAAAATCACAAGTCAAGGAGTGTTTTCTATGCCAATCAGTAGCCAAGTTTCCGATATGTTGCCACATTACCACGATACCCTAATGCTTTTGAAAAAGTACCGTGACATTGCGTGGATCGTAGAGGTCTCCAGCCGCAATCTGCAAGAGGAATTTCGCGCAGAATACGGCTGTCCCGGCAGGGATGTTCTTAACAGTCTTGCACTTAACAAGACCGATGCCAGCCTTATGGATTGCTCCCAGTCTTTGGAACATAGCGCGAAGATGCTGCACATTATTGATTCCGCCGTTGATCTGATTCGGGAAAAGCACAAAAAGGGTGAGTTGTATTATTGGATTCTCTATTACGCCTACCTCTCACCGCACAAATATGAAAACAGCAGCGAAATTCTGCGCGCTCTTGAATCCAAAGCACCGCCTATTTCATTGCGCACCTACTATGCCCGCCGCGAGGAGGCTATTGAGCTTTTAAGCTCTGTTCTATGGGGCTATATCCCTATTGAGTAAATACCGCACTGAATCCGCACAGGCAAAGCCTTACATCCTGCACAGCCTTTCTGCTACAATATACCTATCAACCAAGCAATTTACATACTTCATCAAAGGAGTCTATTTTTGTCGCAGAAGCCTTCAGATAATACATCCACTGATACCCAGATTATCCCAACCATCAAAGACCCGCAGATTGACTCTTCCTACATAAATCAATTTGCGAAGTTTATTCTCCCCTATATCCAGCAAGATTACGAACGAGAACCCTTCAAGAAAAACGGCTCGTAAAATTCAATTTCCTTTCAGTAGTCCATATAGAGAAAACGGAGCACACCCATTACAGATGTGCTCCGTTTTTTAGATAAGTTATTTCTGCTGTCCATATGTAATTTTTTCATAAGAATAGCTGATATTATTAATCTCTACCGTATGAACCGCAACACATTCAAATATTGATTCATCAAAAACAGCAACATTTATGCCTTCTGTTCTCATAGTGCTCGTATAAGCGACTCCCGCATAGCCATTGCTTTTAATAAATTCTGTAATAAACTGTGTTGGCAGATATGCAAGTGCACTATCATTTCTTCTAAGCGGTTTTGCTATTTCATTTGCTATATCCCTAAAAATTTTTGTATTCGCAGAAAGCGATTCAATGTTGCTCGAATATAACACAGGGCTAATTTTATTTAATTCTGAAATGTTTACAACTCGAATTTCTTTTTTCAGTTGAAATGTTCCAATCGTCACATAATCGAATGTTCCCGCTCTTACCTCGCTCAATGCCGTTTGTTCATCAGATGTCAAATACAGAACGCCTATTCCCTCAGGATTTACACGTCCCGCCTTTCTCAAATGTGCCGGAGGCGCACCCATTTCACTCTTTTCGAACCCTTTTATATCATTGCAAATTCTCGCACGGTACAATTTCGTTCCCTTCGGATATTTTCTTATAGAGTATCCCAAAAAAGGTGAAAATCGGTCAGCCTTAAAATAATTGTTGTGGAATCGATTTTTTCTCTTTATAGCATTAGAGAACTCGCCCCATGTATGCCCTGAAAAAATTCCATATTCTTCAAGTTGTGCTCTGGGAATTTCTACAGAAACATTGTAATTTGCGCTACTGTCATCGTATATAGTGGAGCAAAAAGCCTCTATTAGTTTAGCTGAAGACGGAAGATCCTTTCTAAAAATATTCCAATCTTCGATTATTGCACTAAAAAGAGGTCTTCCCCGTTCATTTTCTTCGTAGACGCTCAAAACATCTGATATCAAATCTGATATATCCGTTGCTTCATCAACACTACAAACCGGAACCTGCTTTTCGCCACAGAAATCACAGTCTCCAATGTGACCATTATCTACAATTATCTTTTTTATTTGCTCATCTGAAAAACAGTTGGCACAACAATTCATTATTTTAAGTCTCCATCCAAATATCGTCCAACAAGTTCAAGATGATGCATAACAGAAAGCTTTTTTAGGGTAGGTAACCCTGGATACGTTTTATTCTTATAGTGCTCTAATAATGTGTTTAGGCCCATTGTCAGCTGGCGCTCTTGATTTTCAGTTATATACCATTCATAAAGCTTCGATACTGCTTCATAAAATTTCCCTGCGACATCCGTTATGTCATCATTAGAATCTGAGACAAAATGACGAATTCTTAGCGAATTATCATTTTCAAAATAGACTATATGAATCGCTACCGCATATGGTGCAAAGCCAGATTCGTTATACTCTTTTCCAATAATAGAGTAATCTCCAAATCCAACAAAATTGCTACCAGCAAATGCAATTTCGCTAAAATCCAAATGATCTCTAGAAAAGAATTCATCTTTCGGGTAATCTGCATTTCGGCTTCTTTTCCGGAATCTATCTTCAAAAAGGACTCTGTTTTTTATTGACATTTGCATTACATATCTGTCAAATGGACAAAGCGTATATCGAGCATCTTTCAACCCCATCGCTTCATACAACTGCTGCTTATCTTGATCATCCATTACAGTCAGCAGAGATTCCTTATTAAAATTTATCTCACTAAGTCTTTCAAGCGCCAATTGGGCATCACTATTAATGAGAATTCCTGGAAATGCCGTGCTTTGATATGTTGTCAAAACAGAACAAATTTCGTCCGATTTTCCAATAAGACCGCCCACATTCGGATTAACAATAATTCCAATTGGCAGTCCCGCATCATTAAAGGCTTTCAAAGCATTCTTCAGCGCAGGAATCTGCTTTATCGGTTCTATAACGGGAATAACCGATTTAGAAATCAATTTTTGAGATGCAAGTTCCTTTAGTGCTAGGAGTTCATATTGCCTTCCGCGAAAGTAGGGAAAATACATGGTATTACTACCTCCTGTATGGTGTATCCAGTAATTGATTAAGCATCGGCGTTTGTTTCTCTAAATTCGAAAAATATACTACAGCTTTCAGTTCTGGCCGTATCTTTCCAAATTGTTCGACTGTAATTTTGCTACGTTTTTTCATTTCCTGCAATGCCAGATGTTGTGCCTCTAAGATTGGAATTTCTTCAAATTTTTCTAAGCATACGCGGAAATGAAATACGGGATCCGTTTCTGGAACGAACCCAAAATACTCTTTCAATACACTTTCATATTCTTTTTTTCTTAAAAGTTTGAATATGCTAGAGTGTCTAAGATTTGCATTATATTCTACTGGTTCTTTGCTTCGTTCCTTACTAAATATTGTTCCTTGCTCCGACAATATGTAAATTCCTACTGCTTCCCCCATCTCGCCAAAAGAAGATAAGACATCTCGCACTTTTTCTTGCTCATGTATAGATGCAAGAACCGATACTTTATTAAATGCACAGAAATAATCCTGTAATTGATTATGAAGTCTACTAAAATTATCAAGATCCGACTTTATCTCATATACGCGCCCCTCACCATTTATCATAACAAAATCAGCAATCGAATGTTCGATTCTAACTTGAGAAAACGCAACCGTTGTGTTCACATTATGAATTCCGCAAAGCAACTTATTCAACAACGTATTCATATAAAAATATTCATTACGCTGTTGTTGATTAAGACGCGTATAGATTTCACTTATTAGTTGACCATGAGTTTTTCCGGAAGGATCTTCAACGTAGCGTTTCACAACATAGTCAAACACATCACTTTTCCCGTCCTGTACCAGATCGCTGATAACTTTTCGCGTGAAAACACGGTTAATTGCTCTACTATTATCAGCCACCTTAATCACCTACCCAGACAAACTCTAACAACCCACACTTACTATTGAATACCACTCTTAACTCGCAATAATTCATATAGCTTATATGATTAATATACCACAATTGCTCCTTAAAGTAAACAAAGAATCTTTTTTATCGCTGTACAGTCACATCTCAAACTGAAATTTTCAAATATAAGAGTGACAGTAATCGCATAGATTACTGTCACTTCTTGTGTACTATTTCGTATATAAATCATCAATACAAAAACAAAATCCGAACCCATTCTCATAAAGAATTAAGTTCGGATTATGCTGTCTTGGTGACCCGTGCGGGAATCGAACCCACGTTAACGGCGTGAGAGGCCGCTGTCTTAACCGCTTGACCAACGGGCCATGACCGCAAAAGATTGCTTGTATAATATACCAGATGAAACGCGGTTTGTCAACATATTTTTCAGGGCGAATGGGATAAAATGGAGAGAGATTTTTGGCCGGCAGCGTTATTCGGAAAATGTACGGTAGGTCACTGCGCCCGCAGTCGAACTTCAGAGGCCAACCAGACCGCTGATTCGGCTCTTGAGCCGGAATAAGCCGTTCCCTACAGAGCTTTTTATAATAGGCAGCAGGCAATGCAAGCAATCTGTAGGGCGGGATGCCCTCATCCCGCCGTGGAGAAACCTTTATCGACTGTGGCAAGCACTGCAAATGATTTGTAGGATCCGATGCTCGCATCGGGCTGTTGCCGCTCACCAAACTATACCTGCCAATTCCGCAAGGTTGCTGCGGGCTGATGACAAGCATCTGCCCCTACAAACAAAATCAAGGGCAATACCGCATAATTCTAAGTGCCGATACGGCGAGCGAGGTGCGGCAGATGCTAAGCCAAAAGCGCAGATAATACTGGATGCTGCAAAGGTGAGCGCCGCCAGTGGCGGAAACAGCGAACCGAAGCAGGGACAGCGGTCGCAGAGTGCGAGGGGCTTTTGCCCCCGAAGCACGATGCGGGTACCGCAACCCGACATTATCGAGCATTTTGGCAACGCAGATGCCGTGCCGCAGCCGCCGAAGCGGTGCTTAAGCCGTCAGGCGGGAATTGTGCGGTGCTGCCTTTACTTTATATATTCCAACCGCCAAAGATGTGGTATAATGTGTGGTACGAGGGCTAAAATACAAAAGAAAAAAGCCTTAGCTAACGCTAAGGCTTTTTGGTGACCCGTACGGGAATCGAACCCATGTTACAGCCGTGAAAGGGCCGTGTCTTAACCGCTTGACCAACGGGCCTAAGAGATACAGGATTTTGCTAAAACAGCAAGCAACTTACCAGTCACGATTGCAACCGGCCCCCAAGTATTTTAGCGAAACCCTGTATTTATGGTAGCGGTAACTGGATTTGAACCGGTGACACTTCGGGTATGAACCGAATGCTCTAGCCAACTGAGCTATACCGCCATGTGGTGTGCATCTCAAACGGTGCTCCATTAGTATACGGGTTTCGGCACCATTTGTCAAGCATTTTTTTGAATTTTTTCAAAAAGTTTTTTTCCCTTTTCTGCGCCGGCAGTGCTGCGGCACAAATAGCGCAGCCATGGGCTTTGCAGGCATCAGCTGGCAGCCATTCCCGGTGTTGTTCCGATTTTTGTTCCTGTATTATACACAATAGCGCAATAAAGTGCAGTACAAAATTCTTCATTTTTTCAGGTTTCACCCGGTTTGTTCATTTTATTTTAAGCTACGAAACTTTTTGCGGATTTTTCGCATTTAATATATTGACATAGTAGTACCCCAGTGTTAAAATAAGTTAAAAATCGGCGTTCGTTAAAAGTGTGTCGAAGATGAATCATCCGTAACTTTAAGGAGAACACTCGCTATGAAATATTCTTGGCAGCGCCAGATTATTCTGGAAACCATTCAAGAGCATAAAGAGCATCTTTCTGCGCAGCAGATTTACGGTTATGCCCGTGAGCGCTGCCCTCATATCAGCCTGGGCACGGTGTACCGCAACCTGAACACCCTGGCTGATAACGATATGATCGGCCGTGTTGGCATGATCAGCGGTGCCGAATGCTTTGACTGGGACCCCAACTCCCATGAGCATTTTTACTGCCGCAAGTGCCACAAGATCATTAACCTTGATCTGCCGGAAGGCGAGCTGAACGCCCTGATCAAAAATGTTCCCGGCCTGCGTATTGAAGGCCACTGCCTGACCGTGACCGGCGTTTGCGCCGAATGTGCCAGCAAAGAATAACTTTGCCGGGACAAAGCGCCACTGTCCTACCCTTGCAGGATCAATCCTTCCAACTTGTCATCATCTTTTCCTCTCCGCTCTTCCCCGTTTTGTGGGGAAGAGCTTTTTTGTACCCTTTGGCACTTTTCTGCATCCTTTTTCAACTGCGATATGCGGGCTTTATGCGGCAAATATTCAATTCTATGAATAAAAATGCAAATAATCCGTTTTGTTTTTTCCCTTTACGCCGCAAAATGCAAGCTCTAGAACAAAGTTATCTCTATAAGTTGAAATTTCCTTGTGCAATATGCCGTGTTGCAATTTGTTGCAGGGCGTGTATAATAAGAAGCATGAAATGAATAAATATTCAGCCACTTCGGCGGATAGAATTTTGAAAGAGGGCAGTTCTTATGAAAAAGAAAAAGGAAGATATTAAAAAGGTTGTTCTGGCTTACTCCGGCGGTCTGGATACCTCCATCATCATTCCCTGGCTGAAAGAGAACTACAACAACTGCGAAGTTGTTGCTGTTTCCGGCGACGTTGGCCAGGGCACTGAGCTGGACGGCCTGGAAGAAAAGGCCCTCAAGACCGGCGCTTCCAAGCTGTACGTTCTGGACCTGAAGAAAGATTACGTTGAAAACTACATCTGGCCCTGCCTGAAAGCCGATGCCAAGTACGAAGAGTACCTGCTGGGCACTTCTCATGCTCGTCCGTGCATCGCAAAGGCACTGGCTGAGATTGCCAAGAAAGAGAATGCCGATGCCATCTGCCATGGCTGCACCGGCAAGGGCAACGACCAGGTTCGTTTTGAGCTGGCCCTAAAAGCACTGGCCCCCGAAATGGCCATCATCGCCCCGTGGCGTGAGTGGGACATCAAGAGCCGTGACGAAGAGATCGATTACGCCGAGGCACACAACATTCCCCTGCGTATCAACCGTGAGACCAACTACTCCAAGGACAAGAACCTGTGGCATCTGAGCCACGAGGGTCTGGACCTCGAAAAGCCCTCTCTGGAGCCGCAGTACAACAAGCCCGGCTTCCTGGAGCTGGGTGTTTCCCCGGAGCAGGCACCGGATACCCCGTCCTATGTTACCATCCACTTTGAGAAGGGCATTCCCACCGCTGTGGACGGCAAGGAGATGGACGGTGTTGCCCTGATTGAGTACCTGAACAAGATCGGCGGCGAGAATGGCATTGGCCAGCTGGATATCGTTGAGAACCGTCTTGTCGGCATGAAGAGCCGCGGCGTGTACGAAACCCCCGCCGGCACCATCCTGTACAAGGCTCACAACGTTCTGGAAACCATCACCATCGACAAGGATGCTTTCCACTTCAAGGAGTCCGTTGCTCAGAAGATGGGCGAGCTGGTTTACGATGGCAAGTGGTTCACCCCGCTGCGTGAAGCCCTGAGCGCATTCACCGACGACCTGCAGAAGACCGTTACCGGTGATGTGAAACTGAAGCTGTACAAGGGCAACCTGATCAACGCTGGTGTTACCAGCCCGTTCACCCTGTACGATGAGCAGACTGCTTCCTTCGGCGAGGATGAGGATTACGATCAGTTTGATGCAAACGGCTTTATCAACCTGTTTGGCCTGCCCATTGCTGAGCGCGCCAAGCTGGCAAAGAACTGGCCGGAAGTAAAGTAATCGCATTTTTCCATTAACAAAACTGCCGCCAGGGAGGCATTGACCCCCTTGGCGGCTTTGGCGTTCCAGTATATACTATAAAAAGAAAAAAGAATAATGAATAAATAATAATGATGGTGGACCGCCGTGCCTGCGGCACAGCTCAAAAAAAGCCAAGGTCGCAGCAAACATCAGACTGAGCCCCCATTAAAAGGCTGTATCTATTTTATTTGCGCGCGCGGCGCGCACACCAACATTTTTCATTATTCTTTATTCTCTATTCATTACAATAACACCGGAGGTTTTCTTATGCCCCAACTTTGGCAGGGACGTTCCAGCAAAGCGGTGGACAGCCGCGTGAACGACTTTAACTCTTCCATCCGCTTTGATGCGCGGATGATCGAACAGGATATCCACGGCAGCATGGTACACTCTGCTATGCTGGGCAAGCAGGGCATCATCTCCCAGCAGGATGTGGACGATATCCACAAGGGCCTGCAATCCATTTTGAACGATCTGCACAACGGCGCGTTGGAGATTGACCCCAATGCCGAGGATGTGCACACCTTTGTGGAGCAGACTCTGACCGCCCGCGTGGGCGATGCTGGCAAGCGGCTGCACACCGGCCGCAGCCGCAACGACCAGGTTGCGCTGGATATCCGCCTGAACCTGCGGGAAGCATCGCTCCACTTGCAGGGGCAGATCAAGGAATTGATCCTGACCATCTGCGACCAGGCAGAAAAATCTTCTTCCTATGTTATGCCCGGTTACACCCATCTGCAGCGCGCCCAGCCGGTCACCTTTGGCCACCAGCTGATGGCTTACGCCTGGATGCTGCTGCGCGACCTAGGCCGCATGCAGGACGCCACCGCCCGCATGGACGCTGAGTGCCCGTTGGGCTCCGGCGCTCTGGCTGGCACCACCTACCCGCTGGACCGTTTTTATACGGCACAGGAGTTGGGCTTTGCTGCTCCCTGCGGCAACTCGATCGATGGCGTATCTGACCGCGATTTCTGCATTGAGCTGACCAGCGCCATGGCCACCTGCATGATGCATCTGTCCCGCCTGTCGGAAGAGATCATCCTGTGGTGCAGCTGGGAGTTCAAGTTCATTGAGCTGGACGACGCTTTCACCACCGGTTCTTCCATTATGCCGCAGAAGAAAAACCCGGACGTGACCGAGCTGATCCGCGGCAAGACCGGCCGCGTTTACGGCGACCTGAACACCCTGCTGGTTATGATGAAGGGCCTCCCCCTCGCCTACGACAAGGACATGCAGGAGGACAAGGAAGCCGTATTTGACGCGGTGGACACTTTGGAGCTGTGCTTAAAAACCATCACCCCGATGCTGGCCACCATGACGCCGCTGCCCGCCAACATGCGCCGCGCCGCCGCCAAGGGCTTTATCAACGCAACGGACTGCGCCGACTACCTGACCAAGAAAGGCATGCCGTTCCGCGATGCTTACAAATGCACCGGCACCATGGTGGGTGCCTGCATCCGGGCAGACAAAACGCTGGAAGAGCTGACGCTGGACGAATTCAAGCAGTACAGTGATCTGTTTGAGGCGGACATCTATGACGCCATTGACCTGACGCACTGCTGCGAGGGCCGCACCAGTTACGGCGGCCCCACTCAGGCCAGCGTGCTGAAACAGATCGCGGATGTAAAAAGCAAAATCAACTGCTGAACGCTGTAATAGATAGGGGTTTGTTTGGGATGGCTAAGTATAAAATTTTTGTGGATGGTTCTTCCGGCACAACCGGCCTGCGCATTGCGGACCGCCTGGCCACACGGGATGAATTTGAGATCCTGCACATTTCCGAAGCCGACCGCAAGGATGTAAACGCCCGCGCTGCCGTGATTAACCAGAGCGATCTGAGCTTTTTGTGCCTGCCGGATGCTGCAGCCAGGGAGGTTGTGCCCCTGCTGCGCCCCGATGTGCGTATTCTGGACACTTCTACCGCACACCGCACCGCGCCGGATTGGGTGTATGGCCTGCCGGAGCTGCATGGCAAACGGGATGCTCTGCGCACCGCCAACCGCGTGGCTGTTCCGGGCTGCTATGCCACCGGCTTTATCACGCTGGTGGCCCCGCTGGTGGAGCTTGGCCTGCTGGCTGCAGATTATCCGCTGACCTGCCACGGGCTTTCCGGTTATTCCGGCGCAGGCAAAAGTGGCATTGCCCAGTACCGCGACCCGGAGCGCGACATTGCCTTTGAAAGCCCGCGCCCCTACGGCTTAACGCTGGATCACAAGCACCTGCCGGAAATGCAGAAGATCTGCGGCCTTGCGGAGCCGCCGGTGTTCTGTCCCATTGTGGATGACTACTACTGCGGCATGGAAGTTACCGTTCCCCTGCGTCTGGACCTTGTGGGCCACAGCGCTGAGGAGCTGGCCACCGCTTTGCAGGAGTATTACGCAGGCGAAACCATGATCAAGGTGCACGCTTTGGGCACTGCCCCCAAGTTCCTGCCCGCCAATGCGCTGGCCGGCAAGGACACCTTGGAAATTTACCCTACTGTTTCCCCCGACGGCAAGCGGATGCTGCTCATCAGCCTGCTGGACAACCTTGGCAAAGGCAGCTCCGGTGCCGCCGTGCAGTGCATGAACATCATGCTGGGGCTGGAGGAAACGAAAGGGCTGGAACTTTAATTAAGAATTAGAAATGAGAAATTAGCAATTTTTACACCGCCAAGTGAATCCTTCAATTTCTCATTGCTCATTCCTAATTTCTAATTTTGATGTTATTTGTGGGAAAGAGGAAAAGTAACATGGCAAAGTATAAGGTCATTCCCGGCGGCGTTTGTGCCGCCAAGGGTTTTTCTGCTTCCGGCGTACATGCCGGGTTCCGGGCCAATCCCAACAAGCTGGATCTGGCCATCATCAAGGCGGATGTACGCTGTGCCGCTGCCGGTGTTTACACCACCAACAAGGTGTATGGCGCCCCCATCAAGGTTGACCGCGCCCACCTGGTGGACGGCCACGCACAGGCTGTTCTGGTGAACAGTGGCAACGCCAACACCTGCGCCGCCAACGGTGTGGATCTGGCCAATGAGTGCTGCGCCCTGGTGGCCCAGCAGCTGGGCATTGCAGCCGAGGATGTTCTGCCGGCTTCCACCGGCGTTATCGGCCAGCCCATGACGATTGACCCGTTCGCCCGCGGTATTCCCGCCGCAGCGGCCAGGCTGCAGGCCAGCGCCGAGGGCAGCAGCGAAGCTGCCAAGGCCATTATGACCACCGATACTTACGAGAAAGAATATGCCATTGAATTTGAGCTGGCCGGCAAAACCTGCCGCCTTGGCGCGATCGGCAAGGGCAGCGGCATGATTGCCCCCAACATGGCCACCATGCTGGCGTTCTACACCACCGATGCTGCCGTCAGCCCGGAGCTGCTGCAAAAGGCACTGCGCGCCGTTGTGCCCACTACCTACAACCAGATGAGCGTTGACCTGGATACCTCCACCAACGATACCTTGCTGCTGCTGGCTTCCGGCCTGGCGGGCAACGAGCCTGTTGTGACCGAAGGCCCGGAGTATGACAAATTCCTGGCTGCCCTGGGCGCTGTGGCGGAGCATATGTGCGCCCTGCATGCTTCTGACGGCGAGGGTGCCACCCACCTGATCACCTGCGAAGTGACCCACGCCCCCACCCACGAGATTGCCCGCGCCGTGGCAAAGAGCGTTGTCTGCTCCAACCTGTTCAAGGCCGCCGTGTTTGGCCGCGACGCCAACTGGGGCCGCATCCTGTGCGCCATCGGCTATACGCCGGGGGATTTTTCCATCGACAAGGTCAGCGTGCGCATTGCCAGCAAGGCAGGCGAGGTGTTTGTGTGCGAAAACGCCGCCTACCATCCGTTCAGCGAGGACGAAGCCTATGCGGTTCTGGGCGAGCACGACATCCTGGTCAAAGTCGATATGGGCACCGGCGAAGCCAGCGGCAAAGCCTGGGGCTGCGATCTGACCTATGACTATGTTAAGATCAACGGCGATTACCGGACCTGATTTTGCAATTAGAAATTAGGAATGAGGAACGAGCAATGAACGGCTCGTTTAGGCCTGTAGCTTTTAGGCATCACCGCACAATTCCCGCCTGACGGCTTAAGCACCGCTCCGACGGCTGCGGCACGGCATCTGCGTTGCCAAAATGCTCGATAATGTCGGGTTGCGGTACCCGCATCGTGCTTCGGGGGCAAAAGCCCCTCGCACTCTGCGACCGCTGTCCCTGCTTCGGTTCGCTGTTTCCGCCACTGGCGGCGCTCACCTTTGCAGCATCCAGTATTATCTGCGCTTTTGGCTTAGCATCTGCCGTACCTCACTCGCCGTATCGGCACTTAGAATTATGCGGTATTGCCTTTAATTTGTGCGCGCAGCGCACACCGCCAACTCCTAACTCCTAACTTATCTTGCTACTTTTACGTTTGGGGAGCGATTTATGAAAAACGAGGAAATGGCGCTGCTTTTTTCGGAAGCCACGCCCTACATCCAGAAATATCACGGCAAAACCCTGGTGATCAAATACGGCGGCAATGCCATGGTAAACGAGGAATTGAAACTGGCCGTTATGAACGACCTTGTCACCCTGACCCTGCTGGGTGTGCGCGTTGTGCTGGTACACGGCGGCGGCCCGGCCATCAACCAGATGCTGAACCGCGTGGGCAAGGAATCCAAGTTTGTCAACGGCCTGCGTTATACCGATAAAGAAACCATGAGCATTGTGCAGCAGGTTCTGGCCGGTCAGGTCAACAAGGATCTGGTTGCGTTGCTCAAGGGCCGCGGCGTTGGCCTGTGTGGTCTGGACGGCCACACCATCACCTGCTCCCGCAAGAGTGATGTAGACCTAGGCTATGTGGGCAACGTGGAAAAAGTGGACACCACCCTGATTGAGCACCTGCTCAACGATGGCTTTATCCCGGTCATTGCCACGGTTGGCATGGATGAAAACGGCATTGCCTACAACATCAACGCCGATACTGCTGCAGCCGCCATTGCTATTGCCCTGCACGCCGAAAAGTTCGTTTCCATGACGGATATTGTCGGCCTGCTGTATGACAAGGACGATGAATCCACCCTGATCCCCGAAGTGGAGATTTCCGAGATAGAGGGCTACAAGGCACATGGCGTCATCTCCGGCGGCATGATCCCCAAAATTGAGGGCATGGCCGATGCCATTTATGAGGGTGTGCATGAGGCTGTTATCATTGATGGCCGTGTTCCTCATTCTGTTCTGCTGGAAATGTTCTCTGACCGTGGTTCCGGCACCCTGTTCTACCGCCGCGGCAACCGATGATTTAATTTCACGGGGATTTATGGGGGATTTTGTACCTTTTTTGAAAAAAAGGTACCGAAAAAACTTCCAATATATTATAATATAAGAATAGTGCAAGCTGGCCGTGGGTACATAGCATGTACTTACGGCACAGTTATTCATTCGCCTATTTTTTAGGGCAATACCGCATAATTCTAAGTGCCGATACGACGAGCGAGGTGCGGCAGATGCTAAGCCAAAAGCGCAGATAATACTGGATGTCTTATCGAGCATTTTGGCAACGCAGATGCCGTGCCGCAGCCGCCGGAGCGGTGCTTAAGCCGTCAGGCGGGAATTGTGCGGTGCTGCCTTAGGTTTATTCCTGAATAATCCGGCTGCCAACCATTCCAGACCTCCCAAGGAGGGAATACCATGAATACCGAAAAAGTCATCAAACGTGACCAGAAATACATCATGCACACCTATGCCCGCAGCCCGCTGGTGCTGGAGCACGGCGAGGGCATGTATGCCTATGATGCAGACGGCAAAGCCTATCTGGACTTTACCTCCGGCATTGGCGTAAACGCGCTGGGCTACTGCCACCCGGCCTGGGTACAGGCCGTTACCATGCAGGCCACCCGTTTGCAGCATTCTTCCAACCTGTATTACACCGCCCCCTGCGGCAAGCTGGCCAAGCGGCTGTGCGCCCGCACCGGGCTTGACCAGGTGTTTTTCGGCAACTCTGGTGCCGAAGCCAACGAAGGTGCCATCAAGTGCGCCCGCAAATACAGTGTGACCACCTATGGTCCCGACCGCAACAAAGTTCTGACGCTGGTCAACTCGTTCCATGGCCGCACCCTTGCCACCCTGACCGCCACCGGCCAGGATGTTTTCCACAAGGATTTCGGCCCCTTCCCCGCTAACTTCGGCTACATCCCCGCCAACGATTTTGACACATTCAAGGCCGCTGTGGATGATTCTGTCTGCGCTGTTATGATGGAGATGGTACAGGGCGAAGGCGGCGTGGTTGCGCTGGACGCCGACTATGTGCAGAGCGTTGCCGACTACTGCCACGCCCACGATATTTTGATTATTGTGGACGAAGTACAGACCGGCGTGGGCCGTACCGGCACTTTCTTGGCCTGCGAGCAGTTCGGCCTGAAGCCGGATCTCGTCACCCTGGCCAAGGGGCTGGGCGGCGGTCTGCCCATCGGTGCCGTACTGGCAAGCAAAAAGGTTGCCGATACCATGGGTCCCGGCTCTCACGGTTCCACCTTTGGCGGCAACCCGGTCGTCTGTGCAGGCGGCTGCGCTGTGCTGGATGCCATGGATGATGCGTTCATGCGCAACGTCAACGCCCGCGCTGCCCAGCTGCGGGAGGGTCTTGCCTCTCTGCCGCATGTCGCATCTGTCAGCGGCATGGGCCTGATGGTCGGCATTGCCTTTGCCGATGACGTAAAAGCCGCCGATGTGCGTGCTGCCTGCGAGCGCAAGGGCCTTCTGGTGCTGACCGCCAAGACCCGCCTGCGCCTGCTGCCCCCGCTGATTTTGAGCGAAGCAGACGTTGCCAAGGCACTGGCTATTCTGGATGACGTGCTTTCATCCATGTAACTGATCAGGAGGGTTTTCATGGAGCATTTACTCAAGTTAAGCAGCCTGACCCCCGATGAGATCATCCACATTCTGGATGTCGCCGATGAATACAAGCGCCTGCACAAAGCAGGCACTGACCCCAAGGATCTGCAGGGCAAGGCCATTGCCCTGATGTTTGGCAAGCATTCCACCCGCACCCGCACCAGCCTGGAGGTCGGCATCTACCAGATGGGCGGCCTTGGCACCTATCTGAGCGCCGCTGACATGCAGATCGCCCGCGGCGAGCCGATCCAGGATACCGCCCGCGTGCTGGGCCGCTATTACGATGCTATTGTGTACCGCACCTTTAAGCAGAGTGATGTGGACGCCCTGGCCAGGTACAGCGGCGTGCCGGTAGTTTCCGGCATGACCGATTACGCCCATCCCCTGCAGGTGTTGACTGACCTGATGACGGTGCGGGAGTACAAGGGCAAACTGGCCGGGCTGAAAGCCGGTTTTGTGGGCGATGGCTACAACATGGCCAACAGCCTGATCGTGGGCTGCCTGATGATGGGCATGGACTTTACCATTGCCTGCCCGAACGGCTACCGTCCCTCCGCCGATGTGCTCTTCTTTGCGCGGGAATATGGCGACCACTTTAAGCTGACCACCGCCCCGGACGAAGCCGCCCGCGGTGCCGATGTGCTGTTCACCGATGTGTGGACCAGCATGGGCATGGAGCGCGAAACCGAGCGCCGCCGCCGGGATTTCAGCGGCTTCTGCCTGGATGCAGCCCGCATGGCACTGGCCAAGCCGGACTGTATCGTGCAGCATCCCCTGCCCGCCCACCGCGGCGAGGAGATCACCCCCGACGTTTTTGAAACCCACGCAGACGAGATTTTTGATGAAGCCGAAAACCGCCTGCATGTAGAAAAAGCCGTGCTGGGCATTTTGCTGGCCGGCAAATAACGCATAACCCTTTGCACCGCCCGCCCCCCTGGGGTTGGCGGTGCTTTTGTTTTTTTACTGGTAAGATACCACTTTGATGTGGTACTCATTTTTCGCCATTCTGCGCCACGCGGCAAGCTGTTCCACTGTGGGGGTGGCAAAGGATGCGCTGGGCTTTTCAAGCCCCAGCTGCGCGTATTACCATGCCGACCAGTGCCACACCTACCATAACCCCGGCAGCACGCCAACCCGCGCGGCCATGGTGATCCAATATACCGCACAATAAAAAAGGCAAAAAATAAAACCCGAACGGCCACTGCCCCGTTCGGGTTTTATTAAAAAGAAGGAGAAAAACAGAGCGTCCCCGATTTTTGCCTTAAAACGATAACCCACCCCTCTACTGATGAGCTCGTAAGCTCAATCCGGGGCGCTCTGGCAAGCCTCTTCTTTTTAGGGAAATACTTAATTAAAAAACAAAATGCGCCTTGGAAGCAGCGGATCTGCTATTCCAAAGCGCCTTTGCTTCTTGCTAGTATAATACAATATTCCCGCACAAAATGCAAGGGGTTCAATGTACAACCTGCAAAAATTATGCACTGCATTTTTGTGCAGTTTTACCATGTGTTTTCGCGTGGTGTACAAAATAAAACAGCGCACGGAGCTGCACTTTGTGCCGTTCCGTGCGCTGTTGTTTTTATTCAGTTCCGGGCCGAATCAGACCTTCGGTTCAACCTTGACGGTCCAGCCCTTGGTATCAGGCAGCTTCCCCCACTGGATACCGGTCAGGGTATCGTACAGCTTCTGGGTCAGGGGGCCGATCTTGCCGCCGCTGATGTTGGCAACCTTGCCTTCCCAATCCAGCTCCTTAACGGGGCTGACAACAGCTGCGGTGCCGGTGCCGAACACTTCTTCCAGCTTGCCTTCCTCGGCAGCCTTCATCACATCAGCAATGGCCAGTTTGCCCTCGATAACCTCGTAACCCCAATCCTTGAGCAGCTCAATGATGGAGCGGCGGGTAACGCCGGGCAGAACAGTGCCGGTGCAGGCAGCGGTGTAGATCTTGCCGTCGATCTTGAACATGATGTTCATAGAGCCGACTTCTTCCACATACTTCTTCTCAACGCCATCCAGCCACAGAACCTGGCTGAAGCCCTTTTCCTCGGCAAGCTCGCCAGCCTTGATGGAAGCAGCGTAGTTGCCGCCGCACTTGGTAAAGCCGGTCAGGCCCGGGGCTGCACGGATGTACTCGTCCTCAACATAAATGCGGACGGGATCCAGGCCCTCGGCATAGTAAGCGCCGGAAGGTGCGCAGATGATGCAGAACAGGTAATGCTTGGAAGCATGCACGCCCAGGCCGACATCGTTTGCAAACACGAACGGGCGGATGTACAAGCTTGCGCCGTCGCTGTGGGGAACCCAGTCACGGTCAACGTCAACCAGGGTCTCAACAGCCTGAACAAAATCCTCAACCGGGATCTTGGGGATGCAGAGACGGTCAGCAGAATCCTGGAAACGCTTTGCATTGCAATCGGGGCGGAACAGCTGCACACTGCCGTCAGCAGTGCGGTAGGCCTTCATGCCCTCAAAAATTTCCTGTGCGTAATGGAACACCACGGTAGCGGGGTCCATCGGCAGGGAGGCATACGGCACAACGCGGGCGTCATGCCAGCCTTCACCGGCGGTATAGTCCATCAGGAACATATGGTCGGTAAAAATCTTGCCGAAGCCAAGCTTGCTTTCGTCCTGCGGCTTTGCCTTCGGTTCAGTAGTACGAACAATTTTGATATCCAACATTATTTCCTACTCTCCTTATTCAGCACCGCATGAAGGTTCGCACAAACCTGATTGTGGTGCGAAATTGTAATTATTATAACGCTCTAAAGTGGCAAATACAAGAGCTATTTTCCCGCTTTCTGCACACATTTGCAGCTTTTATGCAAAATTTGACTACTTTTTGATTGCACCACCCCATTTTATGGGGTACAATAATAGCATAAGTCGCGCCCGGCCACAGCGCCGGGCAGCATTTGCAAAGACAAGAAGAGGGATCACACACTATGGCACCGAAAGTAAAAGGCGTTATTTTTGATATGGACGGCCTGATGTTTGACACGGAGCGCATCTGGGACCAGTTCTGGAGCCCCTGCTGCCGCAAGATGAGCCTGCCGGACCCGCCGCCGGAGTTTTATTCCAATGGCCGCGGCCTGGCCGGGGAGCACCAGCTCCAGTACATTGCCGGCTATTACGGCGACAAAGCCGAGGAACTGCTGCATGCCGTGTGGGCATACGGCGGCGAGCAGATCAAAAAGGGCGTGCCCTGCAAGCCCGGCCTGAAAGAACTGCTGTCCTACCTGGAAGATCTGGGCATGCCCCGCATTGTGGCAAGTTCCAGCCCGCGCACCATGGTCGAGCTGAATTTGCAGACCACCGGCACCGCCCGCTATTTCCATGATATCGTGTGCGGCAACGAGGTCAAGCTCTGCAAACCCGCGCCGGATATCTTTCTGGAAGCCGCCCGCCGCATTAAGGTGGACATCCATGACTGCATGGTGCTGGAGGACAGCCACAACGGCATCCGCGCCGGCCACGCCAGCGGTGCCGAAACCGTGATGGTGCCCGACCTTTTGCCCGTAACCGACGAAATGCGCAGCCTGTATGACGATTGCTGCAAGGACCTGTTTGAGGTAAAGGCAAAGATGGAGCAGGGAGTGCTTTGATTGGGAATTAGGGCAACACCGCACAATTCCCGCCTAGCGGCTTAAGCACTGCTTCGGCGGCTGCGGCACGGCATCTGCGTTGCCAAAATGCTCGATAATGTCGGGTTGCGGTACCCGCATCGTGCTTCGGGGGCAAAAGCCCCTCGCACTCTGCGACCGCTGCCCCTGCTTCGGTTCGCTGTTTCCGCCACTGGCAGCGCTCACCTTTGCAGCATCCAGTATTATCTGCGCTTTTGGCTTAGCATCTGCCGCACCTCGCTCGCCGTATCGGCACTTAGAATTATGCGGTATTGCCTTAAAAAACATTTGTAGGGGCCGACGGCAAGCATCGGCCCCTACAAATTGTATAGAAACCATCCTCATTCCTGCATCTTTCACATTCAATATACTATACAAAAGAGCCATACCAGGCGCTTCTCCTGCCTGGTATGGCTCTTTTGTATATATTATTTATTGATTGATTCTTTAATTTTTCAATGCCTGCATCGGTGCGGGAATGCGGCCGCCGCGGTGGATCATAACGGCGGGGCTGTACTGGCTGATGGGCATGATGGGGGCGTGGCCCAGCAGGCCGCCAAAGTCCAGAACATCGCCGGCCTTGTGGCCAATGGCGGGGATCACGCGCACAGCGGTGGTCTTGCTGTTGACCATGCCGATGGCGGCTTCGTCTGCAATCAGACCGCTGATGACCTCGGCGGTGGTATCGCCGGGGATAACCACCATGTCAATGCCAACGGAGCAGACGGCGGTCATGGCTTCCAGCTTTTCCAGCGTCAGGCTGCCGCATTCGGCTGCCTTGATCATGCCGTCATCCTCAGATACCGGGATGAATGCGCCGGACAGGCCGCCCACATGGTTGGATGCCATTACGCCGCCCTTTTTCACGGCGTCGTTCAGCATGGCAAGGCAGGCGGTGGTGCCGCAGCAGCCGCAGCTTTCCAGACCCATTTCTTCCAGAATGTTGGCAACACTATCGCCAATAGCCGGGGTCGGCGCCAAGGACAGATCAATGATGCCCGCGGGCACACCCAGCTGTTCGCTGGCCAGGTTGGCCACCAGCTGGCCCAAACGGGTGATTTTGAACGCCGTGCGCTTGACAAGCTCTGCCACCTGATCCATCGGGGCATCCTTGGGCAGCTTGGCCAGAGCGGCGCGCACCGCACCGGGGCCGGAAACGCCGACATGGATCTCGCAGTCCGGCTCTCCAGGGCCGTGGAAAGCACCGGCCATAAACGGGTTATCTTCGGGTGCATTGCAGAAAACCACCAGTTTGGCATCGCCCATGCACATGTTATCTTTGGTCAGCTCGGCGGTCTGGCGCACCACGCGGCCCATCAGGCCAACGGCGTCCATATTGATGCCGGATTTGGTGGAACCGATGTTGACGCTGGAGCAGACCAGGTCGGTTTCGGCCAGTGCACGGGGAATGCTTTCGATCAAACGCACATCGCCGGCGGAAAAGCCCTTATGCACCAAAGCACCGTAACCGCCGATAAAGTTGACGCCGACCGCCTTGGCAGCGGCATCCAGCGTTTTGGCAAACCACACGGGGTCGGCGTCCGGTGCAGCGCCCAGCAGCATGGCGATGGGCGTTACGCTGATGCGCTTGTTGACAATGGGAATGCCATAGTCCGCGCTGATCTTGTTGACAACGGGAACCAGGTTCCCCGCCAGACGGGTGATTTTGTTATAGATTTTCTCACAGGCTTTTTTGCCATCGGGATCAATGCAGTCCAACAGGCTGATGCCCATGGTAACGGTACGCACATCAAGGTTTTCTGCGGTCAGCATCTCGATGGTTTCCAAGATATCGCCGCTGTTCAGAATTTTCATCGTGTGCCCCCTTACACCTTGTGCATCGCGTCAAAGACTTCCTGCCGAGTCACAGTGACCTGCATTCCCATCTCCTGGCCCAATGTGTCAAAACGGGCGCGGATTTCGGCCGGTTCGCTTGCGCAGGCAGAGATATCCACCAGCATAATCATGCAGAACATATCCTGCAGGATACTCTGGGTAATATCCTCAATGTTGATGTTCAGCTCGGCACACACGGCACTTACGCGGGCAACAACACCCACGGTATCGTGGCCGATAACAGTGATAACAGCTTTCATGACAGGCACCCCTCTTTATTATCAAAATCACGTTTATTATAGCAGATAATACCGCATTTGGGTAGCACCTGCCCAAATAAAAAGCAGAAAAATTGCGGCAAAGTAAAAAACTCTCTACCCAAAAGTGGGGCAGAGAGCTTGAAATTCTTCTGAGGCAATACCGCATAATTCTAAGTGCCGATACGGCGAGCGAGGTGCGGCAGCTGCTAAGCCAAAAGCGCAGATAATACTGGATGCTGCAAAGGTGAGCGCCGCCAGTGGCGGAAACAGCGAACCGAAGCAGGGGCAGCGGTCGCAGAGTGCGAGGGGCTTTTGCCCCCGAAGCATGATGCGGGTACCGCAACCCGACATTATCGAGCATTTTGGCAACGCAGATGCCGTGCCGCAGCCGCCGGAGCGGTGCTTAAGCCGCTAGGCGGGAATTGTGCGGTGTTGCCCTGAATTATTCTTCTGTATGCGGATCTTGCGGCGGTACACCGTCCATTTCCGGGGCGGCAAAACGCGGTTTGTCGGGCGGGTACTCGCCCTGCATGGCGGCTTCCATGCGGCTCAAGCGGGCTTCCAGTGCGCTGATGCGGTTGCTGAGCACATCGGGCAGCGCCTGCTGGTCCAGGTCGTCCGCCGGGCAGGATTGGCTGCCGCGCACGCGGACCACTTCGGCCGGAACACCGACCGCGGTGGTATTGGCCGGCAGATTTTTGAGCACCACACTGCCCGCGCCGACACGGACATTATCCCCGATATACACCGGGCCAAGCACCTTGGCACCGGCACCGATCAGCACGTTATTGCCCAATGTGGGGTGGCGCTTGCCGGAATCCTTGCCGGTGCCGCCCAGGGTAACGCCGTGGTAGATGGTGCAGTTATCACCGATTTCTGTCGTTTCGCCGAACACGATGCCCATACCGTGGTCAATGAACAGCCGGTTGCCGATCTTGGCACCGGGGTGGATCTCGATGCCGGTCAGGTGGCGGGCCAGCTGGCTGATGAGGCGCGCCAGGAAGAAACACTTGTGACAGTACAAAAAATGTGCGATTTTGTGCGTTACCAGCACATGGAAACCGGGGTACAAAATGATGACCTCCGCCACATTGCGTGCAGCAGGGTCCTTGTCCCGGATGTTTTTTGCGTCTGCCCAAAGTCCCATCCAACTTACCTCATTTCGTTTGTGTCCTATCCCGAATATCCAAGGAAAACACTAGGATATCCTGAATTTTAAATATAGCACAATTTGCAGTAAAACGCAAGAATCAGACGGCGCCTCCCTGCGGTTTCTCCACCGCCCGGCTTTTCCTTATGGCAACACCGCACAATTTCCGCCTGACGGCTTAAGCACCGCTCCGGCGGCTGCGGCACTTAGAATTATGCGGTATTGCCTTATAAAATCTGCGCCCGGCAATGCATTTGCGCCGCAGTTATGCTACAATAGAACCAGAAAACCACACCGGGAGGGATACCAAAAATGACAGAAAAAACTCACGCAGTGCCAAACGGCGTAATCCACTACTGGATGAATGATTTCCAACCGGGGCGGGCGGTGCTGGTGTTCCTGCCCGGCCTGACGGCGGATCACCGCCTGTTTGACAAACAGGTCGAAGCGTTTGAATCCACCTATAACCTGCTTGCCTGGGATGCCCCCGGCCACGGCAAATCCCGCCCCTTTGTGATGGACTTCACCCTGGCGCAAAAGGCCGCCTGGCTGCATGCCATCCTGCAGGCGGAGGGCATCACCGCACCGGTGCTGGTGGGACAGTCGGTCGGCGGGTATCTTTCACAGGCGTACATTCAGGCTTACCCCGGCGAGGTGCGCGGCTTTGTTTCTATTGACTCCGCCCCGCTCAAGCGCAAATACATGAGCGACAAAGAGTTCTGGATGCTGAACCATATGGCCCCCGTTTACAGCGCCATGCCCTGGAAAATGCTGCGCAATGCCGCTGCGCAGGGCATTGGCATTACCGAATATGCCCAACAGAACATGCGCGAGATGGTGGCCCAGTACAGCCGGGATGAGTTCTGCGGGCTGATGAAACACGGGTTCATCATGCTGACCGGGGCCATTGGGGCAGACCTTGGGTACGATATCACCTGCCCCTGCATCCTGCTGTGCGGCGAGCACGACAAAACCGGCGCTACCAAGCGCTACAACCCGATGTGGGCTGCGGGCGAACATCTGCCGCTGACCTGGGTCAAGGATGCGGGGCACAATTCCAATGCCGATAATCCGGCCTTTGTGAACGCAGAAATCGAGAAGTTTGTAGCCGGTCTGCCGGGGTTAAGGACCGGACTGCAAGGGAGACTGACACCATGAAAATCGAACAGCAGGCGCAGACTCGGGCTTTCCTGATTCAATCATTCGGCAGCGTCAGGGTGGGAACGTACACAGCACTGCGGTCGGGGCTGCTTTGCGGTTTCCATTTTTTCAAAAAGCAATCCACAGAAAATCATTGATCCTATGTATCAAATAGTAAGGAGCGAGCCAAATGGAAAAGCGATACGGCATCTTGATCCTTGGCACTTTTGCCTGTGCCGCATGTTTCCTGTTATCCGCCTGCACAGGGCCAGCTGCGGAACAGTCATCCCTTCAGCCACCCTATGACGGGCAGACCCAGGATGCCGATGTCTTTATCGACATGCCGAACCTGCGCCAGTATGGCGGCTACACCTGCGGGACCACCTGCGTGCAGATGGTGATGAACTGGCTGGACCCATACCAGGCCGATTGGAACCTTGCCGCCTATGAGGAAGAACTTGGCACCAACGAGGAAGCCGGAACCCCGCCAGGCAGCATTGTCAGCATTTTTGAGGAAAACGGCGTAACCGTCACGGCAAAGGAGAACCGAACCACGCCAGAACTGGCTTCGGCTCTGTACCAGGGGCACCCTGTGCTGCTCTGCATTCAGGCATGGGCCGCGGCAGAGGATGGCTACAACACCCAAAATTCCGATGATGCGGACACCTATTTGGCCGAGGGGCACTGGGTCATCTGTGTCGGCTACCAGAAGCAGGAGCCGGGTTATGTATTTTACTTTAACGATCCGGCGTGCGTTGGCTATTGCATGATGAGTGAGCAGGATCTGAACAACCGCTGGATCGATATGGATACTGAGGGAAATGTTTACGACCACTACGGCATTGAAATCACTGCGGACGGAACGAGTTATAACCCCGATGGGGTGTTTTATCTGGAATAGGAGGTATTTTCAATATGAAACCATCATCTAAAGCAGTCATGTTTGGATGTATCAGCTTTTTGTTTTCTTATATGGAAATCTTCTATTCGGTGGACTTGTTGGGTCACTGATTCCTGGTGGAGATGACTTTATAAACTCTTATTTTTACCCACTTTATACAACAGTCACACTGTTAATCTCTCTCATTATTTCCTGCACATACTTGATTCTCAAAAAATCAATCTGCTTTTAGACAAAATGGAAGAAAAATAAACTTGTGTTTCGCAAATCGGGATTGACCGAGCTGAAAGAGAAGGATGCTTGTTGCCCGAAAGACAAGAAGATGGAAGTAGAAGAAAACAAAAAATAATTTTTTATATGAAAGGCTGGTTGCAGAATGTCAAAACAAAATATTTATGATAATGATTTATTTTACGAAAACTTCGAGAAAATACGTAGCAAAGAAATCAATTTTAATGATATTATTGAGACACCAATAATATTAGGAATGATACCTGAACTATATAAAAAGAAAGTATTAGATATTGGATGTGGTATGGGGCAACATGCACTTCAATATTCAAAGAAAGGGGCGTTATCCGTTCTTGGAATTGATATATCGGAAAAAATGTTAGCATATGCAAGAAAAAATAATGCTGCCTCTAATATTGAATACAGAAGACTGGCTTTTGAAGAATTGGATGATTTAGAGGAAAAGTTTGATGTTATTACAAGTTCATTGGCTTTTGATTATGTAGAAAATTTTGAAAGGCTTATGAAACAGATTTATAGTCACTTGAATGAAAATGGCAAATGTGTTTTTTCGATGTCACACCCAATAAGTACAGCATATGATGGGACTTTTGACAGATATACCAGAACAGAAACTGGAGAAAGATTATATGCTAATCTACGAAATTACGGAATAGAGGGTAAGCGTGTTATTCATTGGGTAGTAGATGAATATGAACTTTATCATAGAACGATTTCAACATTAATAAATGATATTGTTTCTGCTGGATTTATTATTGAGGAATGTCAGGAATCAAAAGTACCAGAATCAATTAGAGAAAAGCGACCAGATATGTTTGGAGGAGTTATTCATCAGCCAGACTTTATTTTTTTTAGGTGTGGAAAGAAAAATTAATATTTTATCTATGTAAAGAACCCGACAAATTCCAGTTTGCAGAGGTAATCATATCTTGAAAAAATATCAATGTCCTTGTTGTGGATATTTCACCTATAACGTTTCACCAGGCGAAGACTGCGGGTATATTTGCCCTGTCTGTTTTTGGGAGAATGACCCATTCATTGCTTCTAATGATGAACCCAGCGACTCTAACCATGGAATAACACTGAATGAAGCAAAATTCAACTATTTACGATTCGGTGCCTGCGAAGAAGGCATGCTGCGTTATGTCCGTCCACCCCAAAATGATGAAAAGAGCGCTTTGAGATGAGAACATAAAACCTGCCCATATCAAACGTACTGCCATATCGTAACTTTTTTACCACAATCAAATGTAGGAGGTTCCCAATGGAAGACAAAATCAAAGGTATCGCATTGCTATTGTTCGGCATTCTGCTCAGCTGCGCGCAGGATGGACTGAATGATACGATTTTTCCCAGCATGTCAGATATTCCGTTTGCATTTGTCGGACTGTGCGTTGGCATCGCTGGGCTCTGCCTTGTGTTTGGCAAATCAAAGGACAAATAACTGCCATTTTGTCCCCGGCCAGCCTGCTGCTTGCAGTTTGGCCTGTTCGTGTTATAATAGCTGTATACAAATTTGTCTGCCGTACCGGCAGCTGAATCAGGAGGATAACCCCATGCTAGATTCCCGCTGGGCGTCGATTGACGCATTTGCAGAAAATAACCGTGATAACATTCTACGTGATATTACCCGCCTTGTGGCTGTACCGAGCGTTGAGGGCACGCCGGAGCCGGGCGCACCGTTTGGCAAAGGCCCCAAGGCTGCGCTGGACAAAGCCCTGGAAATTGCCGCAGAGCTTGGCCTGGACACCCACAACGCCGAAGGTTACATCGGCTGGGCGCAGACCGGCCCCATTGCAGACGGCCAGAAGTATCTGGCTACCATCACCCACACCGACGTTGTGCCCGAGGGCAACGGCTGGGATGCTGACCCCTACACCGTGCGCGTGCGGGATGGCTGGCTGCTGGGCCGCGGCGTGGCCGACGACAAAGGCCCCAGCATTTTGTGCCTGTATGCCCTGAAATACCTGAAAGACAACGGCGTTACCCTCAAGTACCCCGTGCGAGCCCTGCTGGGTGCCAACGAGGAAACCAACATGCACGATGTAGACTATTTTGCCGCCCACTTTGAGCAGCCCGCTTTCTGCTTTACCCCGGACGCCGAGTTCCCGGTATGCAACGGCGAAAAAGGCGGTTTTGGCGGCGAGCTAGTCAGCCCCGTGCTGGAAAACGGTGTAATCGTTGATTTTGTGGGCGGCGTTGCCCATAACGCTGTGCCCGACCGCGCAGCCTGCACCGTTCGCCTGCCGGAAAGCGCCCTGAAACAGACCGAGGGCGTGACCTTTGAAGCTGGTGAGAACGGCACCACCATCATCCGCGGTTGGGGCAAAAGCGGCCACGCCGCCATGCCGCAAGGCACCGTAAACGCTATTGGGCTGATCGTTACCTGCCTGCTGGAAAGCAAGGTCTGCTCCCCGGCCGAGACCACTTATCTGCAGGTGCTGCACACCCTGCACGCCACCACGGACGGCAGCGCCTTGGGCATTGCCGCCAGCGACGATGTGTTTGACCCGCTGACCATCATTGGCGGCACCATCGAGATGAAGGATGGCCGCCTGCGCCAGAGCTTTGACTGCCGCTACCCGACTTCCACCACCGCGGAGCACCTGACCGAAATGATGACCCAGGTGTGTGGCACCGCTGCCACGCTGGAGGATGTATCTTCCCGCGTGCCGTTCTACATTGCAGCGGACAGCCCGGCCATCCAAACGCTGATCACCACCTACAACGATGTGACCGGCGAAAACAAAAAGCCCTTTACCATGGGCGGCGGTACCTATGCGCGTCACTTCCCGTATGCCGTCAGCTTTGGCCCGGAGCATACCGACATTGAGCTGCCGGAATTCGCCGGTCCCATGCACGGTGCCAACGAGGGCACCCCGTTTGAAAAGCTGATTGAAGCGTTGAAGATTTATATTCTGGCGTTGCTGCGTCTGCAGGAGATTGAGCTGTAATTTGGGGTTGTGCGCTTTCCGGGCATTGTTTTGCGTTTGTTTTAGGCGTTGCGTTTGCCGCACATTTTTAGCAGCTCATTAAACAAAGTTTCGGCGGGGTCAGGTGACCCCGCCCTACTGCTATCTGGGGATTCATAACGCAAATGATAAGGCAACACCGCACAATTCCCGCCTAGCGGCTTAAGCACCGCTTCGGCGGCTGCGGCACGGCATCTGCGTTGTCAAAATGCTCGATAATGTCGGGTTGCGGTACCCGCATCGCGCTTCGGGGGCAAAAGCCCCTCGCACTCTGCGACCGCTGCCCCTGCTTCGGTTCGCTGTTTCCGCCACTGGCGGCGCTCACCTTTGCAGCATCCAGTATTATCTGCGCTTTTGGCTTAGCATCTGCCGCACCTCGCTCGCCGTATCGGCACTTAGAATTATGTGGTATTGCCCTAAAATTTTCTAAGCGGCGCTTCTGCGCCGCGGTTCACCACAATTATTCTTTATTATTTATTCTTTATTCATTAAGAATCCCTCCGCCCCATCTCCAATTCCTACTTCTCATTCCTAATTTCTAATTCAACAAAAGCGCCCGATACAGAAAATCTGCATCGGGCGCTTTTTCAATCGCTAATTAAGTTATTGCTGTTGACTCAGGCGTTTACCTGGGAAGCTGCAACAGCGCAGGCAACGGTCATGCCAACCATCGGGTTGTTGCCGGCACCGATCAGGCCCATCATCTCAACGTGAGCGGGCACAGAGGAGGAACCAGCAAACTGGGCATCGCCGTGCATACGGCCCATGGAGTCGGTCAGGCCGTAAGAAGCCGGGCCAGCTGCCACGTTATCCGGGTGCAGGGTACGGCCCGTGCCGCCGCCGGAAGCAACGGAGAAGTACTTCTTGCCGTTTTCCAGGGCCCACTTCTTGTAGGTGCCTGCAACCAGGTGCTGGAAACGGGTCGGGTTGGTGGAGTTACCGGTGATGGAAACTTCAACACCCTCAGCCTTCATGATAGCAACGCCTTCCAGAACGTCGTTAGCGCCGTAGCACTTAACAGCAGCGCGCTCGCCGTCAGAGTACGGGATGGTCTCAACAACCTTCAGTTCGCCGGTCTTGAAGTCGTAATCGGTCTTGACATAGGTGAAACCGTTGATACGGCTGATGATCTGGGCAGCATCCTTGCCCAGGCCGTTCAGGATAACACGCAGGGGGTCCTTGCGGACCTTGTTGGCGGTACGGGCAATGCCGATTGCGCCTTCAGCAGCAGCAAAGGATTCGTGGCCAGCCAGGAAAGCGAAGCAATGGGTATCCTCATGCAGCAGCATGGCACCCAGGTTGCCGTGGCCCAGGCCAACCTTACGCTGTTCAGCAACAGAGCCGGGGATGGTGAAAGCTTCCAGGCCTTCGCCGATGGCAGCAGCGCAGTCAGCAGCACTCTTCAGGCCGCGCTTGACAGCAATGGCAGTGCCCAGGGTGTAAGCCCAGACGGCGTTATCGAAGCAGATGGGCTGGATGCCGCGGATGATCTTATCGCAGTCGATGCCCTTGGCCAGCAGCATCTCGTTGCAGGCGTCGAGGCTCTCCAGACCGTTGGCCTTCAGGCAGGCCTCGATCTTGGGCATACGGCGATTCTGGGATTCAAAAGTTGCCATAATCTATGTTCCTCCCTCTCTTATTCTTCACGCGGGTCGATGTACTTGACAGCGCCCTGCTCAGCAGAGAAGCGGCCGTAAGTGCCGATGTTCTTCTCGTAAGCTTCCTTCGGGTCCATGCCATGGCGGATTGCTTCCAGCATTTTGCCCAGACGGACGAACTGATAGCCGATGACCTGGTTGTCTTTATCCAGAGCGGTCTTGAGGATGTAGCCCTCGGTCAGCTCCAGGTAGCGAACGCCCTTGGCCTTGGTGGAGAAGATGGTACCGGTCATGGAACGCAGGCCCTTGCCCAGGTCATCCAGACCAGCGCCGACAGGCAGGCCGTTCTCAGAGAAAGCGGTCTGGCTGCGGCCGTAAACGATCTGCAGGAACAGCTCACGCATTGCAACGTTGATAGCGTCGCAGACGAGGTCGGTGTTCAGTGCTTCCAGGATGGTCTTGCCGGGCAGGATCTCGCCAGCCATAGCAGCAGAATGGGTCATGCCGGAGCAGCCGATGGTTTCAACCAAAGCTTCCTCAATGATGCCGTTCTTGATGTTCAGGCTCAGCTTGCAGGTACCCTGCTGGGGTGCGCACCAGCCCACACCGTGGGTATAGCCGCTGATGTCCTCAATTTTATAGGCCTTGACCCATTCGCCCTCTTCAGGGATGGGAGCGGGACCATGCTTCGGACCCTTCGTGATCGGGCACATATTGTTGACCTGTGCGGAGTATTCGATCATAATATTCTCTCCTTTGCATTATTGTCGGAAGCCGGTGCCATTTGCACCGCACAAACATCAGCAAGCCTGCGCGGGGGCTGTGCGTTCCGGCCGTCCATTGTCAAGCTTTTCACAGCTAATTTTATTATACGAGGGTAGTGGCCTTTTTTCAAGATGTTAGTCTTTTCTAACCGTCTGTTTTTGATAAATTTTTCTTGCCATTTTCTGCATATTCAGCAAAACGCCGCCCCGTTTTGCCTGCGGGGCGGCGTTTTTACCAGTCAAAAGAATTCTACAATCTATTCCAATCGGCAGATTGGAATAGAAAGCGGGGCGCAGGAGCGCAGCACAGCCACAGTGCCCCCCTCCTTTGCTTTATCCCATCAGAAAGCCGAACAGCAGCGGCGCAATGCCGCTTGCCACTGCCATGCACAACACAGCAGCCAGCACGGTTTTGGCAAAATACCAGGCGTTCTTAGGCGGCAGCGGTTCCGGCTTTTGCTGCTTTTTGCCGCGGGGCGCGGGGGCGGCGAGCTGCGGCAGCTCCGGGGCTGTCAGGGCCGCCAGCGCACCGAACAGCAGCATAACCAGCGGAAACACCATGGATACCCGGATGGATACCACCGCCTGTGCCAGATAGCTGCACAGCGCCAGCATGACTGGGGCCACGCCGGGAGTGTTCCAGCTCCGTTCCCCGCGCCGCAGGTGGGCCGCCACCAGCAGCAGCCAGGCGGCCAAGCCAAGAATGCCGGTCGTCAGCAACTGTTCCAGATATTCGTTATGCGCGGCATAAAACGTCGCCATGCGGGCTGTCATGGCGTCGCCTGCCCAGGTGGCCACGGCGGTATGCATCATGCCGGGGCCAATGCCCACAATCTTGCGCAGCAGGCTGCCGTCCGCCCAGGTGCCAAACGCAGCGCGCCAGGCCACGCCGCGGTAGGTACCCCAGTCATCGTTGAACACCAGCAGGTTATGCAGGCTTTCCGGCAGGGGCAGGTTTGGCATTGCATTGGCCAGCACAAAGGCCAACGCCCCCACCGCCAGCACAGCAATGGTGATGACCCGCCCCGGCAGGTACAGTGGGGCCTGCGCTGCAATGCCTTTGCGGGCCAGCACAAACAGCACCAGCCACAGCAGCAGGCTTGCCGCCATGCAGGGCAGTGCCACCTGCCACGCACCCAGTTTGGCCAGCAGGGCGGTGCCGCCCTGGGTGTAAACGTTGGCACGCATGTAATGCATCCAGGCAGCCCAGCCGAAGAACGCCGCACTGATGAGCGCCGCACGGCGCAGGTGGCGGGTGGTAAAGTTTTTATGGCAGACCAGCACCATCACCGCCGCGCCGATGCCCAGGGCAAGCGCCTCTGAATCCACAACGGCCAGCGCCAATGCGCCAAACGCTGCCGGAATGCCGGTCCAGACAGCGGTTCTGGTATCTTTGGCGTTCAGGAACTGGTAAAACACAATGGGCAGTGCTACCGAGAAAAAGCAGCCGTTAAAGTCCTTCTGCCCCAGGGTTGAGAAAAACTGTGCGCGCTCCACCACGGCGGTGTCTGCATACGCGCCGATAAGGTCAATGTTAAAGATGTTGAGCACATACAAAACTGCCACAATGCTTGTGGTAATGCCCAGCACCCAGAAAACAAAATCCAGGTTTTCAAGGTCCAGGTAGCTGCGCACAGCCCAGTACCCGGCGGCGGTAAACAGCACCAGCATCAGCCCGCCGTAATAGCCCCCCAGCCCCCAGGTGGACGCCGTGGGCGAAAGCGATATAAAGGTGGAAATCAGGCTAGTGCCTACAAAGGCCAGCACACCCCACAGGGTTACATCTCGTCCGGCGTTGGCGTTGCGCGGGCGGGGCGCACGGGCCCCAATGGCCGTACAGGCCACCAGGCAGAGCAGGAACAAGAGAAACAGGGTAAAACAGCCGGTGAACTTGGTCACACCAAGGTTGGAAAATTTATCAATGTACAGCGGGTACACGCACAGCACCGCGCACAAAAAAGCGGTTGCCGAGGTGCCCGCCAAGCGGTTGATCGCTTGCTGTTGGTCAGAACGCATGGTTCAAATTACCTCCGGGTCTTTTTCCCGCAGGCTTTGCGGCGTGCGGGCAACTGTATAGTGGCAACACCGCACAATTCCCGCCTTGCGGCTTAAGCACCGCTCCGGCAGCTGCGGCACGGCATCTGCGTTGCCAAAATGCTCGATAATGTCGGGTTGCGGTACCCGCATCGTGCTTCGGGGGCAAAAGCCCCTCGCACTCTGCGACCGCTGCCCCTGCTTCGGTTCGCTGTTTCCGCCACTGGCGGCGCTCACCTTTGCAGCATCCAGTATTATCTGCGCTTTTGGCTTGGCATCTGCCGCACCTCGCTCGCCGTATCGGCACTTAGAATTATGCGGTATTGCCTTGTATTATTTTACCCGTTCCCCTGCTGCTTTTCAACCGTTGCTACAGGTTTTACAAATAGGAAACATATCCCGCCCGCCACGGCACTGGCTACCGCCAGCATATGCCGGGCAGGCAGGTCCAGCAGCTGGCTGCCCGCATAACTCAGCAGGCTGCCGGCGCTCATGCCAAGGGCGATCAAGCCATAGTTGACCCCCGCATGGGCAAGGCCGAACAGGTCCGTATTTAAGGCGGGCTGCACCGCCGCGCCGCCGGAGTAAAAGCAGGTCAGCACACAGTAAGCCGCCAGCACCCACCACCCCTGCGCAAAGGCAAACCCGATGCTGCCCGCCGCCAGGGCCGCATACACCCCGTACAAAACTGGTTTGCGGCCCCAGTGGTCACTGGCAGCGGGGCAAAGCAACCGCCCTGCTGCGCTGGCCGCACTGCCCACTGCCACGCACAGGGGCGCCCACTGCTCCGGCAGGCCGCGGTCCGCTGCAATGGTCAGAATCTCCGGGCTGAACAGCAGCATGGGCGGGGCTGCCAGCGCCACCCCCGCAACACACAGGCGGTACTGCGTGGTGCGCACCATCTGGTGGGGCGGCAGGTCGTTTGCCGCTTTTGCGTTTGGCTGGCCGGCGGGCTGGGGTGGATTTTGCAGCACGGCGGCGGATGCCCCACACACCGCCAGCACCACCACACCGAGCGCGGCAAAACAGACACGCATCCCCCAGCGGTTTTCCACAAAACCCACAAAAACGGTTAAAAACGCACCGGAAAGCCCCATAGCCGCACCGCTGACCCCCGTTGCCAGCCCTTTGCGGCTGGCATACCACTTTTGGGCGCAGGCCAGCACCGCCGGGGCCAAAAAGGCGCTGCCTACCCCCGCCGGGATGCTGTACACCAAAAAGAACAACGCCGCATTGCCCTGCGGCACCAGCGCTGCCCCCATGCTGCCGCCGCCCAGCAGCGCGGTACCCCACAGGGCCGCATAGCGCGGGCCGTGCTGATCCTGCACAAAGCCGCCGATAGCACAGCCGATGCCATACCCTGCCACCAGAATGGCAAAGCTGAGCATGGCCTGCCCGCGGGAAAAGCCGTACTGCGCCATGACCGGCTTTTGGAACACGCCCCACGCCGCCGGAATGCCGGTCAGCAGCTGCACGGCGGCACCGGCGGCCAGAATTTTGGGGTTGCCGTTTTGTTTTGGCATGGTGTTCTTCCTCCTTATCCTTCCAGTTCCACACAGTTTGATACAGCTTCAGTATGCCCCGTTTTTGTTGACAAAAAACGCCGGGACAGATATGATAAAGAGGTATATCTTTTGATCTTTCCGCGGGCCGCTGCCCGCGCAGATAATAGGGAGGAACAACCATGAAAACACAGCCGTTGAAGGGCATGCGCGACCTTTTGCCGCGCGAGCAGGCATTGCGTGATTACATTCAGGGCCAAATTTTGGATACTTACCGTGCCGCCGGGTTCCAGCGTATTTCCACCCCCATCCTGGAGGATATGGAAAACCTGGACAAATCCGATGGCGGCGACAACCTGAACCTGATCTTTAAGGTTCTCAAGCGCGGCGAAAAGCTGGCCGCTGCCCTGCGCTCCGGCGATGAAAAGCAGCTTTCCGATATGGGCCTGCGCTATGACCTGACCCTGCCGCTTTCCCGTTACTACGCTGCCAACCGCAACGAGCTGCCCAACCCCTTCAAGGTGATCCAGACCGACCGCGTTTACCGTGCCGAGCGCCCGCAGAAGGGCCGCCTGCGCGAGTTTGTGCAGTGTGATATCGACATTCTGGGCGATTCTTCCCCCAATGCCGAGGTGGAGCTGATCGATGTGACCACTCGCGCTCTGCTGCGCATCGGTTTCAAAGATTTCACTGTCAACATCAACGACCGCCGCATCCTGCGCGCCATGCTGGAAAAGATGGGCTTTGCCGCTGACCAGCTGGATTCCGTCTGCATCAGCTTTGACAAGCTGGATAAGATCGGTGCAGACGGCGTAAAGAAAGAGCTGCTGGAAAAAGAGTTTGACGCCGCCGCTGTGGAAGCGCTGGATGAGTTCCTGCGCGCCGGGGATTTCAGCCTGGACGCCGTGACCGCCCGCGTTGGGGACGAAACCCTGACCGCCGACCTGCGCTATGTCATCGCCACCGCCGAAAAGATTGCCAACGGCCGTTACGGCATTGCCTATGCCCCCAGCCTGGTGCGCGGCCAGGGATACTATACCGGCATGGTGTTTGAAGTGACCTGCCCGCAGTTCAGCGGCGCTGTTGCAGGCGGCGGCCGCTACGACAATATGGTTGGCAAGTTCATTGGCCAGCAGGTGCCCGCCGTTGGCTTCTCCATCGGGTTCGAGCGCGTCTGCGGCATTCTGCTGGAGCAGGATTACCAGATCCCCGGTGCCAAGCAGAAGCTGGCTCTGCTGTATCTGAAGGATGCCGATTTCGCCGCCGTGCTGGCCAAGGCCGATGCCCTGCGCGCAGCCTATGATGTGACGGTTCTGCCCCAGGCCAAAAAGCTGGGCAAGCAGTTCGGCACATTGGAAGCCGCTGGTTACAACGCTATTGCCTTTGCGGATAATGACGACATCAAGGTTCTTGGTCAAAAAGCCGAATAATTAGAATTATTTTTGTGGGGTGTGCCGGTTTTGCGGCGCACCCCGCTTTTTTTGACATCAAGCTGTAACATTCCGGTGCCACTTCCGTGTTATACTGGTAAAGGAAGCAGATATTGCTTTTGGCTTACCCCTTACCACACAACACAATAAGGAGCGTGCCCTATGAAACATACAACACTATCCCGCTTTGCCAGCCTTGCCGCATCCACCGCGCTGGCGCTCAGCCTTGCTGCCTGCGGTTCCACCAGCCGCAGCACCTACTCCGCCGCTGTTTCTAACGATACCGCCGCCTTTAGCAGCCAGGATGCCGGAGACTATGAATCTTACAGCGCCGAAAGCGCCGCAGCCGGGGAAAGCAGCAGTTTTTCTTCAGACGATCTGACCAGCTCGATGCTGGATCCTTCCACGGTGGAAAGCAGCCGCAAGATCGTGTATAACGCCAGCGTGCGGATGGAAACCACCGACTATGATACCACCCGCGCTGCCTTGCAGGAGGCCGTAACCGCCGCGAACGGCTACCTGGAAAGCACTGACCAGGGCGGCAGCAAGGATTCCGGCAGCCGCTATACTTATTACACCGCGCGCATCCCCGCCGAAAACTACCGCAGCTTTTTGACCGCCGCCGGGGAAGCCGGGAACGTGACCTCGCTGAACGAGAGCGCGCAGGACATTACCGCTGAGTATGTAGATGTGGAAGCCCGCCTGAAAGCCCTGAACGACCAGCGTGACCGGCTGAACGCCCTGGCCGACAAAGCTGAAACCACCGCCGACCTGCTGGAAATTGAAAGCCAGCTTTCGGATGTGCAGTATCAGCTGGAAAGCTACACCGGCCAGATGCGGCTGATGGATAACCAGGTGCGCTATTCCACCGTGGATATTTCCCTGCAGGAAGTGCGGGTACTGACCCCCACCGCCACCACCTTTGGCGAAAAGTTTGTGGAAGCCGTTACCAGCGGCTGGCGCGGCTTTGTGGATGGGGCCGAAGATCTCATCCTGGTGGTGGTTTACCTGTGGCCGGTGGTACTGATCGTGCTTGCCATCCTGCTGGTGGCACGGCCCGCCCTCAAGCGCCGCAAGGCCCGCCGGGCGGAGAAAAAGCAGGCTAAGCTCGCTGCAAAGGCTGCCGCCCAGGCGCAGCCCGCAGAGCCCGCCAAACCGGACGACACCGTAAAATAAATCGCACCTCTTCTTTCCAACTTATATCGCAAAGCGGGCGCACCGTCCTACAGTAGACGGCGCGCCCGCTTTGATTTTTACCGGCTGTGCTTACAGGCCGTACAGCTCGGTATATTTGTTTTTCAGGTAGTTGGTGTAGTGGGCGGCATCAAATGCGCCGCCGCACAGGCTTTGCACCAGCCACTGCGGTTCCTTGGCGCGGCCATGCTGCCACACGCGGCTGCGCAGAGCGTCCTTCAGCGGCTGCATGTTGCCTTCGGCCCACTGGGCGTCCAGGTCCATGGTTTTGCGCAGGTCATCCACCGCCTGTGCGCTGTAAGCACTGCCCAGCGCATAGCTGGGGAAGTAGCCCATATCGCCCATTGCCCAGTGGATATCCTGCAAACAGCCGTGGGTATCGTCCGGCACATCCACGCCAAGGTATTCCTTATACTTGGCGTTCCAGGCGGCGGGCAGGTCGGCCACGGTCAGGGTGCCCTGCATCAGGGCCTTTTCCAGCTCATACCGCACCATAATGTGCAAAGAGTAGGTCAGCTCGTCCGCCTCGGTGCGGATCAGGCTCGGCTCGGCGCGGTTGACGGCGCGGTAGATCTCTTCCTCGGTCACGCCGTTCAGCTGCTGGGGGAACAGCTCCAGCAAAGTGGGATACAAATAGTGGATGAACGCGCGGCTGCGGCCCACATAGTTTTCAAACAGGCGGCTCTGGCTTTCGTGCAGGCCGGTGGTTGCGCCGCCCGCCAGGGTGGTATAATCATACTTGGGGTCGACGTTCAGCTCATACAGGGCATGGCCGCCCTCGTGCGCCACGCTGTACAGGTTGGAGAACATATCCTGCGGCATATAATGGGTGGTAATGCGCACATCGCCGTGCCAGAAGCCGGAGGTAAAGGGGTGTTCCGTTTCGCCCAATACGCAGTGGTCCGGGTCCAGCCCCCACACTTCCATGATCTTTTTGGAAAGCTTGCGCTGCTGCTCAATGGGCCAATTCTGATACAAAAAGTCGGTGCGGATGGCGCTGCCGCGCTCTTTTATGGCAGCCAGCAGCGGCACAATGGTCTCGCGCAGGGCGGCAAAGAAAGTATCGCACTGGGCAATGGTCAGGCCGTGTTCATAGCGGTCCAGCCAGACTTCATACGGGTCGCGGTCAGGGGCAAAATAGTGGGCCTGCGCGCGCAGGGATTCCACAATTTTTTCCAGATACGGGGCAAAACTGGCAAAGTCATTGCCGCGCTTTGCCTTGCCCCATGCGGGCATGCTTTCCTGCGTCAGCTTGGTGAACGCGGCGTACTCTTCTGCCGGGATCTTGCCAATCTCGTCATAGCTGCGCTGCAACTCCCGCACTTCTGCCTTTTCCTGTTCGGTTTCGGCATCAGCGGCAGCGCGCTGCAGCAGGGCGGCGGTGTCAGCGCTGACCAGCTGGTCAAAGTAGGCGCGGCTCAGCACCTCCATGGCTTCGGCGCGGCCCGCACTGCTTTCCGGCGGGGCTACCGTCTCACTGTCATAATCGGCAACGGCCATTGCGTACTGGTAGGCATACAGTCTTTTCTCCAGCTCGCGCAGAGCTTTGATGGAATCTTTCATTGAGTTCTCCTTTCCGCCGGGGCGGCGGTTTTTATTCATGGTTTATTATAGCACACCCGGCGGCTGTTCGGCCAGTTAGCAGCACAAAGCCGAAAAGCTTTGCCCTGCGGCACATTTTCCCCCAACCGCCCATTGTCAGGCGCGGGAGCGGGCCTGTATAATAGTTATCATGTTTTTTATTTTGCCCCTGAGCGTGGGGGATTCAGGAGAACGCCATGAAAAAACAAGCCTCAACCCTGCTGCCTGCACTGCTGGACCTGTTGCGGCAGTATCTGGCGCTGGATATGGCCGTATACGCCGGACACGCCACCTTGCTGCTGCTTACGGCAGCGCTGCCGCTGCTGATGTGGGTGCTGGTCATCATCAACATGCTGCCGTTTTATTCGGTTTCGGACATTGCCGCGCTGGTTGCCCAGCTTTTGCCGGATATCCCGGCCATCCAGTCAATGGCGGTGGATGTGATTGCCAACCTGAATAATCAGTCCACCACCTTCATGGCTTCCTTTGCCGCCATCACCACGGTGATCTCCGCTTCCGGCGGGATGGCCGCGGTGCAAAAGGGCCTGCAAAAGCTGACCCCCGGTGCCCGCAAAACAATGTTTGACCGTTTGTGGGCTGTGCTGTATACCTTTTTGTTTGAGGGCCTGATGCTGGTTGCCATGGTGGTGCAAAGCTTGAGCCCAATCCTGCGCGGGCTGGCCGGGCTGCTGCCGCTGCATACCCTGGTGGGCGGGCTGCTGCAGCGGCTGCACAGCCTGCTCAGCATCAGTGCTGTGCTTTCGTTGGCGCTTTCGCTGCTGACGGTAACACTGATCTACACCTATGTGCCCGGCGGCAAGCGTCGCATACGGGATCAGCTGCCGGGGGCCGCCGCTGTGGTAGCGGTGTGGACGCTGTTTTCCAAAATATTCTCGTTTTACATCGGGCATTTCTGGAAGTTATCGTACATTTACGGTTCTTTGGCTGCAATCGTGCTGATTACGCTTTGGCTGAATGTGAACATCAATGTGCTGTTTTTGGGTGCCGGGCTGAACGCAAAGATTCGGGGGATGGGGCAGGAGAAAAAGGAACCGGATGCTTGAGATACACCCTAGGGCGCGATGCCCTCATCGCACAGGGAAGAAACGCAAATATTGGGCTGCGAACCTGCAAACCATGTGTAGGAAACGACGCTCGCATCGTCCTGCATGGCGGGCCGTAATATGCGCACACGTCGGGATGAGGGCATCCCGCCTTACGTGGCCGGGCGTACAATGTGCGCTCCCACGGGCTCCACAGGGTCAAACGCTTTTTTCTAACGCATTAAACCCATACAAACACTACCTGATACACCAACAGGGCGGCCGGGAAGTTTTCCCGGTCGCCCTGTTTTATTGCTCTCGTTTTATTGCTTTCTTTGAACCGTGAACTTATTCAGCGGTCTTATACCCATCGGGGTTGTGGCTCTGCCAGTTCCAGCTGTCGCGGCACATTTCGTCAATGCCGTACTCAGCTTCCCAGCCCAGCTCACGCTTGGCCTTGCTAGGATCGCACCAGCACTCGGCAATATCGCCGGGGCGGCGCGGGTCAATGACATAGGGCAGCTCCTTGCCGCAGGCCTTGCTGAATGCATGAATCACATCCAGCACACTGTAGCCGTGGCCGGTGCCCAGGTTGCAGATGAACAGGCCGGGCTTTTCTTCCAGCTTTTTGATGGCTGCCACATGGCCGCGGGCCAGGTCCACAACGTGGATGTAGTCGCGCACGCCGGTGCCATCGGGGGTAGGGTAATCATTGCCGTACACATGCACTTTTTCCAGCTTGCCAACGGCAACTTTGGCGATGTAGGGCACCAGGTTGTTGGGGATGCCGTTCGGATCCTCGCCGATCTTTCCGGAAGGATGTGCACCGATGGGGTTGAAGTAACGCAGCAGAGCAACGTTCAGCTCCGGGTCTGCCTTGCAGCAGTCGGTCAGGATGCGCTCGGTAAACACCTTGGTAGTGCCATACGGGTTGGTGGTTGCACCAACAGGGAAATCCTCGCGGATGGGCACGCTGGCGGGGTCGCCGTAAACCGTTGCGGAGGAGGAGAAGATGATGTTATGGCAATCGTAACGGCGCATAACATCCAGGATGTTCAGGGTGCAGTTCAGGTTGTTGGAGTAATACTCGATGGGCTTGGAAACGCTTTCGCCCACGGCCTTGTAGGCGGCAAACTGGATCACACAGTCAATGCCGGGATTTTCCGCAAAGACCTTTTCAACTGTCGCATGGTCGGTCATGTCTGCTTCCACAAACTTGAAATCCTTACCGGTGATCTCGCGCACACGCTTCAGGGCTTCGGGGCAGGAGTTGTAATAGTTATCTGCCACCACAATATCGTAACCCGCATTGAGAAGCTCCACACAGGTATGGCTGCCGATGTAACCGGCGCCGCCGCTGACCAAAATAGACATACTGATCGCTCCTTTACACAATATGGAAAGTTGTTGCCGGGATTTTGTATCTTCAACAGGGCATCCGCAGGGTTTGCTTCGTTCCCTTGTTGATTTTATTCTAACGTCTTTATCACAATATGGAAATAGATGTTTCCATGTTTGATATGTAACTTTGTTGTTACCTTTACCGTTCGCACAGATGCAGCGGGTGCGGGGCGCGGCGGTAAGCGCCGGGCGTTTGGCCGGTCAGGGCGTGGAACCGCCTGCTGAACCACGCCAGGGAGCCATACCCCAGCATACGGGCCGTTTCGCCGGGGCCGTACCCCTGGTTCAGCAGCAGCGCTGCCTGTTCGGCTTTCATGCAGGAGAAATACTCCATCGGCCCCATGCGGGTGCGGGCGCGGAACGCCTGCTGCAATGCCACGCGGGAGCAGCCATTGGCATCGCACACCTGGTCCAGCGCCAGCGGCTTTTCAATGTTCTGCGCAAAGTACAGGCGCACGCTTTCCACAAGGGCTGCCTGCTCCTGCTCGGCGCGGGCACGGGGGCTTTGTTTGCGGGTGCGTTGCCTGCGGCGGGCCAACAGGTACAGCAGCTGTGCCAGATAGATGGTTTGCAGCTCTTTGCCGCCAAACGGGATTTCCGCGCGGCGGGCGGGCATCTGGCAGGCATCCTGCACCGGCTGGAACACCTCGCGCACCGTTTCTGCCAGCTGGCGCAGACAGCTTTTTTCGGCGTTGCCGAGCCGCATGTGGCAGCTGCGGAAAGAATCCATCGCACTGCCGTCCGCGGTAAATTCCACGCGGAACACCTCCGGCGGAACTTCGCCCACTGCGCGCATGGCAAACAGCTCTGCGGGCTGGTGGAACAAAATCTGCCCGGCGCGCAGCAGCACCCGGTGGGTATCGCACAGCTCTTCCACCATACCGCTTTTTACATATACCAGCAGCCAACCCTCACAGGTGCGCTCCGGCGTTTGCTGGCCAATGCGCCATTCGGATTCCGCCGCGCTGGCAATCCCTGTTACCCGCAGCGGCCATTCATCCCCATACATGCCTTCACCTCCCCTGTTCAGGTTGCTTCATCGCTTGCGGTCCAGTTCTGGCCTGCGCCGTTGCTGAACACACCGGGCGGGTCCTGCGTTGCCGCAGGGAACTGCTCGCTCCCGGGGAAGCTGTCCACCAGTCCCAGGCGGTAGGCCGTCAGCGGGCAGAGCGTTTTTTCGATATGGTCATAGCTGATGCCGTTATCGCTGTTGTAGGTGTAATACATAATAGCATCCGGCCAGGTGTTCAGCACATACTGCGCCAGCGGCTGGGTCACAAACGTATCCCGGCTGCCGACGTAAAGGTCTGCCGCACCAAACAGATGCAGGATCTCGTGGGCATACACGGTGGGGCTGTTGTAGGTTTTCTCCCCCGCATAGGAATCATAGAGGTAAAGACAGCTGAATTCATTCAGGTAATTACCGCCATCCTCCAGATAATGCAGAATGGAGTAGGAAGCCCCCTCCACCGGCAGAAAGATCAGGTAGCCAATGCTTGCCGTGCCGTATTGCTGCTGGATGAATTCCACATCCACCTGTGCGGTCAGGGTGTCCACATCGTCATAGAACGTTGTGCCGGTGGTGGTATCTTCCGTCAGACCGGCTTTGTAGGCGGCAAAGGTGCTCAGATTGTTTTCGCCGGTATCGTAATAGATTTTCGGCTGGGCGTTATAGGTCTGCGCCTGCTGGGTGATCCAGTCCACCGCCACGGCAAGGTTCTGCCGCGTCTGGGCCAGGGCTTCCTCGGTCCAGGGGTTGGCGTCGTCCTGCAGATAAATGCTGTACAGCACGCTGGGCCATGCCAGCAGCCCGCAGCTGCCGTACACCTGCTGTAAATCTTGCTGTTGGGCAGGGGTCTGGGTGGGGGTTGGGCTGGGGGCCACGGTGGGCTGGGGGCTGGTTTCGATATGGGGGATCGTTGCCTGTGCGGGTGCGGCAGGCTGTGCCGCGCACCCGGCCAGCAGGCAGAGCCCCATGGCAAGGGCGGCAAGGTGGAGCAATACGCGCGGCTTTTTCATTCGCGCTTACTCCGGCAGCACCAGCTGCGGCTTGCCGTCAGCATCCGCTGCCAGGGTCACGGTCTGACCACCGGTCAGGCGGCCCGCCACAATGGCTTCGGCCACGGGGTCCTCCAGCGTTTTGCGGATGGTCTTGCGCAGTTCACGCGCACCAAAACGGGTGGATGTTTCGTTCACGATGGCTGCCAGTGCCTGCGGGGTATATTCCAGCTTCAGGCCGCGGGCTTCCAGGCCGGGCTTGTACTCGTCCAGCATCAGGGCAGCGATCTTTTCCAGGTCAGTCTGTTCCAGCGGGCGGAAGGTGATCACTTCATCCACACGGCCCAGGAACTCCGGCCGCAGGAACTCCTGCAGCGCTTTCATGCTCTTTTCGCGGCTGACCTGCTCTTCGGTGCGGCCAAAGCCAGTCAGGGCGGTGCGGTCCGAAGAACCGGCGTTGGAGGTCATGCAGATCACAGTATTGGAAAAATCCACCGTGCGGCCCTGGGCATCGTTGATCTTGCCCTCGTCCAGGATCTGCAGCAGGATGTTCATCACATCGGGGTGGGCCTTTTCGATTTCATCAAACAGGACCACGCTGTAAGGATGGCGGCGCACTTTTTCGGTCAGCTGGCCGGCTTCATCATAACCCACATAGCCCGGAGGGGAACCGATCAGGCGGGACACCGCGTACTTTTCCATATACTCACTCATGTCAATGGAGATCAGCGGGTCCACGGTATCAAACAGCTGATTGGCCAGCTGCTTGACCAGCTCGGTTTTGCCCACGCCGGTGGGGCCGACAAAGATAAAGCTTGCCGGGCGGTGGCGGCCAGACAGGTCTGCCCGCGCACGCTTAACGGCCAGCGCTACGCTGTGCACAGCTTCGTCCTGGCCGATGATATGCTCTTTCAGGGCATCTTCCAGCCCCATCAGGCGGCCATACTCGGTTTCCTTGATTTTAACCGCCGGAATGCCGGTCCACAGCTCCACAACCTGGGCCACATCGTCCGCCGTTACCTGGATATCGGCCACGCGCAGCTCCAGCGCGGGCAGCTTTTGGCGCAGCTGGGCCAGCTCGGTCTTGGTTTTGGCCAGTTCCTCGTAATCAATAGCGGCATCGCCTTGCTTTTCGGGGTCGGGGTTTTCCAAGTCATGCTCTTTGGTTTCCAGCTCTGCCACCTGCTTTTGCAGGTTCAGGAACTCGGTAATTTCAGGGTGGCGCAGGTTGCAGCAGGCGCAGGATTCATCCAGCAGGTCAATGGCCTTATCCGGCAGGTAGCGGTCGGTGATATACCGTTCCGACAGGTGTACCACATCCGCCACGATGGAATCGGGCACACGCACACAGTGGTACTTTTCGTAATAACCTTTTACGCCGCGGATAACCGCAATGGCATCATTGATGGAGGGTTCTTCCACCTTGACGGGCTGGAAGCGGCGCTCCAGCGCAGAATCTTTTTCAATAAACTTGCGGTACTCGGCAAAGGTCGTTGCGCCGATAACCTGGATCTGCCCGCGGGACAGGGCCGGTTTCATGATGTTGGCGGCGTTCATGGCGCCGTCCGAATCCCCGGCGCCGACAATGTTGTGGATCTCGTCAATGAACAAGATCACATTGCCGGCGGCCTTGATTTCAGAAAGCAGGCCCTTGACGCGCTGTTCAAACTGGCCGCGGAACTGGGTGCCTGCCACAAGGGCCGTCAGGTCCAGCAGGTAGATCTCTTTATCCTGTAAGCGGGCGGGCACTTTACCTTCGGCAATGCGCTGGGCAATGCCCTCGGCAATGGCGGTTTTGCCAACGCCGGCTTCACCGATCAGGCAGGGGTTGTTTTTCTGGCGGCGGCACAGAATCTGCACCGTGCGGTATACCTCACGGTCACGGCCAATGATGGCATCCAGCTTGCCGTCCTTGGCTTTCTGGGTCAGGTTTTCGCAGTAGGTGTCCAGGTATTTGCGCTGGCCGCGGCCACGCTGTTTTTTGGACTTTTCGCCCTTCTCCTCAGCCTTGGGGGTTCCGCCAAAGCCAAAGGGGAACACCGGCGAACCGCCGGGCACAAAATCATCCCCGGTATCGTCGGGGTTCTGCATATCGCCGTCCATCATGGGCATCATGGCGCCGCTTTCCTGCGCTTGCTGCATCAGGTCGGCCATGTGCTCTTCCATGCTGGCCAGCTGGTCATCGGTCATATTAAACCGCTTCATCAAATCATCCACAGGCTGAATATGCAGCTCCCGCGCGCAGGTCAGGCAGTAGCCTTCCTGCACCGGTTTGCCGTTTTCCAGCCGCTGCACAAACACAACCGCCTGTCTTTTTTTACAGCGGGTACATAACATATGGTTCACCTCTCTATGGGGTATTCGATTGGATCGGGAATGCCGAAACGCGCACACAACATGCGTTTTCAGAACTTTTCCCATGTACTATTATCCCCCACCCCACTGATATTTGCAAGAGGGGCGGGGGGAATGTTCAGATATTGTTAATCAATAGCGGGTCAAAAACGGGTTCAGGTTTGCCAAAAGTCCATAGATCACGCTTCGGTTCAGGGTAGCTGTGGTCAAAAATTCCAGCTTGCCGCCGGTCAGGTTTGCCGCCACCCACAGCAGAATGGACCAGATCCAGCAGTTCAGCAAACCACTGACAAAGCCGAACGCAAAGCCCAAAATGCGATTCAGTCCACCGATGAGCGGGATGGCGTTGATGCCGCGCAGCACCCGCCCCAGCATCCGGCAGAGCACCCGCACCACGATCCAGACCGACAAAAACACAACGGCCTGAATAACCGGCAGAAACAGCGGTTCCAGCGCATTGACCACCTGCGGCACCGCATTGCTGGACGCCGCACTGACGGTATCGATCAGCTTTTGCTGGATCGACTGCGGCAGAAAGGTCAGCGCATGGATTGCCTGGGCCAGATCTCCGCCGGTCTTTTCCAGCGTGTCAGCCACAACATCGGTAACGTGGCTGGCAACATATTTATCATAAATGCCGCCGGCCCAAACGCGGGTGCCGTAAGTGCCGCCGATAATACCCGCCACGGAGCCGATAAGGCTCACCAGTCCGGAGGCAAAACCGCGGCGGCGGCCGGCTTCGGCCGCGCCCAGCACCAGCAAAAGAAAAATCACATCATAAACAATGCCAATATACTGTGTCATAACTCTACCATACTTTCCCATGCCGCACAGCATCATTCGTGCGGCGCATTCAGAACCTCTACCGTGCCGGAAATAAATACCAGTGTTTCGCGGGCGTTGATGACCGCCTGCGGTGCCGCACCATAATCCCGGCTCCAATTATGGGTGCCGTCATAGCCATAGCTTTCCACGCCGGACGCTGTCAGCAGATAGACCGCCGTTGCGGTACTGCTGACGCTTTTGGCCTGCCCGGCGGCAACGCTCGCCAGCTGGTTGAGCGAATCATCCAGCGTGACCAGGGTATCGCCGCCGCGCACCGCCAGCAGCAGCGCCGTGCTGCGCCCGCCGATGGACACGCTTTGCAGGGTGGCCCCGCCATAATCATAGCGGGCACTCTCGGTGCCATCGCTCACGTTGATGATGGCGGCATAGGTATCAAAAACAGCCAGCACGCGGCTGCTGCTGATCCATTTCAGCTTCAGGATCACGCTGCCGGTATCCGCCACATAAAACGGCCCGGCAGTATCCGAATTGGTGTTCATCATGCGCACGGTCGTGCGCAGCTGGCCGTCCCTCGCGGCCACCGTTGCCGCGGCAAAGCGGTGGTTATCCGTGGCAAAAGACAATGCAATGGGGGTGCCGTCGGTGCTGGTCAGCTTCCAGGTAAAGGGGTCCCCGCTGAAAGAAGCATCGTACACCATCACTTCCGCCGCATAGCGGTCAGACTCCGTCACCACGGCCAGGGTGCCGTTCTGCGCCATTTCGCACAGCATAATGGCGTTATTAAAGCTTTTGGCGTACAGCTGGCGGGTGCGGCTCTGCACCGTCAGCTCCTTGCCTGCGCGGTTATACAGCACAAAGCGGGTATTGCCCACGGCCAGCGCCGGGCGGGCATAGCCGGGCTGGATGGTGCGGATCTTTGCGCCGTAAGCGGAATAGACCGCCACATCCTCATTATCCATCTCCACAAAACCGCCCGCCAGGGGTTCCACCTGGGTCGGCGTGCGGATGCCGGTGTTGGCGGGCCAACCCGCCCCGGCGCGGTTGAGATACAGCGAGATAGAATCCGTCATATCCCCCAGCATGGCAATGGATGTACCCAGCAGGCCGCTGCCCACCGCCATAATGGCGGCAATAATCAGCACCACCAGAACAACGGCAATGCGCCTGCGGCGCTGGCGGCGGCGCAGAATAGGGCTGATGGGCCGCAGCGTTGCCGCCGGTGCCGCAGCTGCGCCTTGCTCTTTGGGCGGCAGGGTGCTGGGTGCGCTGCGCTCTGGCGCTGGGCGTTCCCGTTCCGGCTGCTGTTTGGAGGCAGGCGGCGGGGTTGGCGGGGCTTCGCCCCGTTCCCGCGCCAACATACGGCGGCGGCGTTCCAGCCGCTCTTTTTCTTCACGGTTCAAGGGCTTCGCCTCCTTCCCGTCTTGTTGTGTTACTCATTTAGGGCAATACCGCACAATTCCCGCCTAACGGCTCAAGCACCGCTCCGGCGGCTGCGGCACGGCATCTGCGTTGCCAAAATGCTCGATAATGTCGGGTTGCGGTACCCGCATCGTGCTTCGGGGGCAAAAGCCCCTCGCACTCTGCGACCGCTGCCCCTGCTTCGGTTCGCTGTTTCCGCCACTGGCGGCACTCACCTTTGCAGCATCCAGTATTATCTGCGCTTTTGGCTTAGCAGCTGCCGCACCTCGCTCGCCGTATCGGCACTTAGAATTATGCGGTATTGCCTTAGTTGTTTCAGTCGTTCGGGCGCTCTAAATCCGGGTACTGCACATCCCACAAAAACAGCCCCCTGGCGGGCAGCGTGGGGCCGGCCTGGCCGCGGTTCCTGCTTTGCAGCAGAGCGGGCACAGCGGCCGGATTCATTTTGCCAAGGCCCGCCTGCAGCACCGTACCGGCCAGAATGCGCACCATGTTGTACAGGTAGCCGTCCGCTGTTACGGACAGGGTATACAGCTCGCCATCCTGCTGCACGGTGCAGGCGGTAATGGTGCGCACCGTATCGCCGTGGGCTGCGGCTGAAGAACCCGAAGCGCACAGCGCCAAAAAGTCATGCCTGCCAACAAAATAGGCAGCCGCCGCCTGCATGGCGGCAAGGTCCAGCGGGCCGTTGACCCGGTGGCAGGTCTCATAATCAAAGGGATCATCCACCGCGCTGCACCGCAGGCGGTAGTGGTAGGTTTTGGCGTGGGCGGCATAGCGGGCATGGAAATCATCCGGCACCTGCTGCGCTGCCAGTGCCCGCACATCCATGGGCAGGCGGGCGTTCAACGCCAGCGGGATGCACTGCACCGGGATGCGGCCATCATAATGGAAGTTCAGGGCAAACCGCCGGGCATGCACCCCGGCATCGGTGCGGGAACAGCCCTTTACATCGGGCCGGGTGCCAAACACGCTCTGCATAGCATCCTGCACCACCGCACACACCGTAACCCCATTGGGCTGCACCTGAAACCCCGAATAATTTGTGCCCTTGTAGGCAAGCCAGAGGAGAATATTCATGGGACACCTTTTGAGTTAGGAGGTAGGAGTGAGGAGTTTTTGGTGTGCGCTGGCGCGCACATTTTGAATATCAGCTTTTCCCCTATTCCAAAATTGCGGCGCAAACCGCACCTTCAATTCCTAACTCCTACTTCCTAACTCCTACCTAATTTCAAATTCCCGCCATGAGCCAGCGGGTGGAGAGGATGACGGCGAGGCAGAGGGTGAGAACAACGGCGCATTTTACGTCCAGCGCGCCGAACTTGAGCACCTTCAGGCGGGTGCGGCCCTCGCCGCCGTGGTAGCAGCGGCATTCCATGGCCATGGCAAGCTCGTCCGCACGGCGGAACGCGCTGATGAACAGGGGGATCAGCACCGGCACCAATGCCTTGATGCGGTCCATGAACTTGCCGTTATCCAGCATTGCGCCGCGGGCTTTCTGGGCGTTCATGATCTTTTCGGTCTCATCGATCAGCAGCGGGATAAACCGCAGGGCGATCGTCATCATCATGGCAAGCTCATGCACCGGCAGGTGCAGCTTGGCAAAGGGTTTCAGCAGCGCTTCAATGGCATCCGTCAGCACAATGGGGCTGGTGGTGTAGGTCAACAGGCTGGTGCCGGCGATCAATGCCACAATGCGCACCGCCATCAGCACCGCATAGCTCACCCCCTCGCGGTAGATGTGGATAAAGCCAAAGTGTACCAGCGGTTCGCCCTCACCAGTGATGAAGAACAGGTTGAGTACCGCGGTGAACAGCACAATGGGAACGATCGGCTTTAAGCTCTTGACGATCAGCTTGATAGGAATCTGCGCCACTTTGTACAGCAGAGCCAGCAGCGCCAGCGAAAGCGCAATGCCCAGCGGGTTGGACGCCATAAACAGCACAATGATGTAGGCAATGGTGGCAATAATTTTCAAGCGCGGGTCGCAGCGGTGCACCACCGAGTTGCCGGGGAAGTGCTGGCCAATGGTAATATCACGCAGCATCAGTCAGCGCCCCCTTCCTGTACGGTTTTGTGGTTCTGCGGCAGCGGAACGGCTTTGTCCGGGTGTTTGGCGTTCCAGGCTTTCAGCACGGTTTTGACCGCATAGGGCACGGTGTACACATCCGTGTCGATCTCCATGCCCATTGCTTTCAGCATCAAAAACACCTGGGTGACCTGCGGAACGGAAAGCCCCAGTTCCAGCAGCTCCGGTGCGCGGGCAAAGACCTTTTCCACCGTGTCATACATGGCCACTTTCGCCTTGCTCATCACCAGCACGCGGTTGGCATAGCGGGCAATATCTTCCATCGAGTGGCTGACCAGAATGACCGTGATGCCGGTCTGCTCGTGGTAGTTGCGGATCTGGCTCAGGATGGTATCGCGGCCTTCGGGGTCAAGGCCTGCTGCGGGTTCGTCCAGCACCAGGATCTTGGGCTCCATGGCCATAACGCCCGCAATGGCAACGCGGCGCTTTTGCCCGCCGGAAAGTTCAAACGGGCTTTTTTGCAGCAGCGCTTCATCCAGGCCAACAAACTCTGCCGCGCGCTTGACGCGGCGGGTGATCTCTTCTTCATCCAAGCCCATGTTGCGCGGGCCATAGGCGATATCCTTCCAGCAGGTTTCTTCAAACAGCTGGTATTCCGGGTACTGCATGACCAGCCCCACAAGGAAGCGGAAATCCCGCAGGTTTTCGCCCTCCGCCCACATATCGCGGCCATCAATAATGATCTTGCCGCTGGTGGGGCGGTTCAGGCCGTTGAAATGGGCGATCAGCGTGGATTTGCCGGACCCGGTCGAGCCCATCACACCGACAAAATCACCTTTTTCAATCGAGAAGCTCACATCATCCAGCGCTGCGGTTTCGTCCGGCATGCCGGCGTTATACACATAGCGCAGATGTTCCACTTTAATGATCTCTGACACGTTACATTCCTTCCCGCACGGTACCGCCCCGGTCCCTCTTTTGCCGGGTGCAGTCTGTGCCTTTTCTGGTTGGGGAAAATTGGTTGTTTGGGTTTTCTCGCAGAAGCGGCGGGGGCGGGTGCCCCCGCCCTACAAGGGTGTTGCCGCCCAAAAGCACGGCATTTTATTTCAGCAGGTCAAAAATGGCCTTGGCGCATTCTTCGGGGGTAATGATGTTTTCCGGCATAGGCAGGCCGGCGGCGGCCAGTTCATCCCGCAGCTCGGTGGCCTGGGGCACATCCAGGTGGTAGCCATGCAGCCGCTTGGTCTGGCTGAACACCTGTTTGGGGGTGCCCTCCATCACAATGCGTCCGCGGCTCATGACCAATATGCGGTCGGCCTGGGCGGCTTCCTCCATATAGTGGGTAATGGACACAATGGAAATGCCTGCATCCCGCAGGTTGCGGATGGTTTTCATTACCTGGGCGCGGCCGCGGGGGTCCAGCATGGCAGTGGATTCATCCAGAATCAGGCAGTCCGGCCGCATGGCAATCACGCCCGCGATGGCAACGCGCTGCTTTTGACCGCCGGAAAGCTTGTGCGGCGCTTTATTGCGCTGTTCATAGATCCCCGCCAGCTTCATGGCGTCATCCACGCGGGTGCGCATTTCCCCGGTGGGCACGCCAAGGTTTTCCAGCGCAAAGGCAACGTCCTCTTCCACCACGGTGGCAACGATCTGGTTGTCCGGGTTCTGGAACACCATGCCCACTTTCTGGCGAATGTCGTACAGCTTTTCATCGGTACGGGTGTCCATATCCTCCACCAGCACGGTGCCGCTTTCCGGCAGCAGAATGGCGTTAAAATGCTTGGCCAGGGTCGATTTGCCGCAGCCGTTGGCACCCAGCACAGCCACAAACTCGCCGCGGTGTACTTCCATCGACACCCCGTCCACAGCAAAGTTCGGCTGCTCCGTATCATACCGGAACCGCACATCCTGCGCCTGTAAAATATCGTTTTCTTTCATGTGGTATCCCCTATTCTGAATAATAGTGTGATCCAAAATTTTTAGTTAGGAGGTAAGAGTGAGGAGTTGAAAGGAGCTAAGGCAATACCGCATCATTCTAAGTGCCGATACGGCGAGCGAGGTGCGGCAGCTACTAAGCCAAAAGCGCAGATAATACTTTGTGTATTATCGAGCATTTTGGCAACGCAGATGCCGTGCCGCAGCCGCCGGAGCGGTGCTTAAGCCGTTAGGCGGGAATTGTGCGGTGTTGCCCTAAAGTTAATCCTGCAAGGTTAGCGGGCGCACAATGTGCGCCCCTACGGAGCATTGCAATTTTAATTGCTCATTCCTAATTCCTAATTAACTCCTAACTCCTAACTCTCATTCTTCCCACACTGCGGTAGCGCCGCAGGGCACTACGCCGCCGGTGGCGGTTACGGGCAGGCCGATCTCATCGCAGCTGGTGTGGCCGCCCACCTTGGGGCAGAGGGTGGTTTTGAGCACATACTCCATAACCGCCGGGCTCAGGCCCTCGGTGTAGGAGTTGATGGCAAAGAACAGCGGCTTATCGCTGAGCACCTGTTCTGTCAGGGTGATGAGGTCATAGACGTTATCTTCCAGCTTCCAGATCTCACCGTTGGGGCCGCGGCCATAGCTGGGCGGGTCCATGATGACGGCGTCATAGCGGCTGCCGCGGCGGATCTCGCGCTGCACAAACTTGGCACAGTCATCCACGATCCAGCGGCAGGAGCGGTCAGCCAGGCTGCTGGCCTGGGCGTTCTCCCGCGCCCAGGCTACCATGCCTTTGGAAGCATCCACATGGGTCACGCTGGCACCGGCGGCCAGGCAGGCCAGTGTTGCGCCGCCGGTGTAGCCGAACAGGTTGAGCACCTTGACGGGACGGTCGGCAGCCTTGATCTTTTCCTGGTACCAGGCCCAGTTCACAGCCTGCTCCGGGAAGACGCCGGTATGCTTAAAGCCAGTGGGGCTGACGATCAGCGTCAGGTCCTGCCATTTGATGTTCCACTTCTGGGGCAGCTTTTTGTGGTAGTCCCACTGGCCGCCGCCCTTGGCGGAACGGTAATAGATGGCGTCTGCCCTGGCCCACAGGGGGCTGACTTCCTCGTTTTTCCAGATGATCTGCGGGTCGGGGCGGATGAGCAGCGTTTTGCCCCAGCGTTCCAGGCGGTTATGATTCGTTGCGTCGATCAGCTCGTAATCGACCCAGGTATCGGCGGGGCGCATCAGCACACCCCCGGAATACGCTGGCGGATCATATCGGCAATGCGCTCTGCGCTGGACTGGATGGCTTCCATATCCTCGCCTTCCACCATCACGCGGATCTTGGGCTCGGTGCCGGAAACACGCACCAGCACGCGGCCCATGCCCATCAGGTTCTGCTGCTGGCTCTCAATAAAGCCGGCAATGTATTCATCTTCTTTATAAGCCTGCTTCTGCTCCTTGTCGGCAGTCAGGTTGATGAGCACCTGCGGGAACTTGGTGTAAACGGCGTTCAGCTCGCTCATCTTGGTACCCTCTTCGCGGTGCTTGCGGGCCAGCAGCTTCAGCAGCTTGCCTGCGGTCAACTCACCGTCGCCGGTGGTGGAGTGGTGCAGGAAAATAACATGGCCGCTCTGCTCGCCGCCGATGGCATAACCGCGGGCGCGCATCTCTTCCAGCACGTAGCGGTCGCCTACAGCGGTGCGGGCGGTGTCAATGCCAATGGACTGCATATACTTCATAAAGCCCAGGTTGGACATAACCGTCACCACGGCGGTATTTCCGTCCAGGCGGCCGCGGTCTTTCATATCCTTGGCAACCAGCGCAATGATCTTGTCGCCGTCGATCTCTGCGCCCTTTTCATCGCAGGCCAGGCAGCGGTCTGCATCGCCGTCAAAGGCAATGCCGCAGTCAAAGCCGCCTTCCACGACCTTCTTTTCCAGCCGGTCCAGGTGGGTGGAGCCGCAGCCATCGTTGACGGAAACGCCGTCATCCAGCGTGCCGGTAAAGCTGCACTGGCAGCCCAGGCGGGGGAACAGTTTCTGCGCCACCTTGGCAGAAGCACCATTGGCGCAGTCAAACAGCACATTCAGGCCGGAAAGATCTGCATCAATGTGCTGCTCCAGAGCATCCACATAGTCATCCACAGCGGTATCCAGGCGGTGAACGCGGCCGATCTCGGCACCATCACAGATCTTGATATCCTCGCAGTTTTTGAAGATATGAGCCTCAATGCGGTTTTCTACTTCATCGGGCAGCTTGTAGCCATCGCCCTTGAAAATCTTGATGCCGTTGAACTCCATCGGGTTGTGGGACGCGGAGATCACAATACCGGCGTCTGCGCCGTATTTGCGCACCAGATAGGCCACGCCGGGGGTGGGGATCACACCCAGCAGGTCAACGTCTGCGCCAACGCTGCACAAACCGGCAGCCAGGGTGCATTCCAGCATATCGCCGGAAACACGGGTATCTTTGCCAATCAGAATACGGGGACGGTGGCCGTCCAGACTGGTCAGCTCTGCGGCAGTTGCGCGGCCGATCTGCAGGGCCAATTCACAAGTCAGGTCTTTGCCCGCCACACCGCGGACACCATCGGTACCAAACAATTTACCCATATCGTCAAGTCCTTTCCATCTATCAAAGTCAACACATTGAACTATCAATGAATAAAGAATAATTTTGGTGGACCGCGGTGCTGCGCACCGCTCAAAATAAGGCCTGCGGCCCTGCCCTGCCAAAAAGCTCCTAACTCCTACCTGTTTAATACATTCTCTGCTGCCCATCCACCTCGTCGGCGTCTTCGGCGCGCAGGTGTTTGGGAACGGGCATGTTCAGATGCTCATAGGCCAGGCGGGTCACGCAGCGGCCGCGGGGGGTGCGGGTCAGCATCCCCATCTGCATCAGGTAGGGTTCGCACACATCTTCCAGTGTTACACTTTCCTCACCAAGGTTGGCCGCCAGGGTATCCAGGCCCACCGGACCGCCGCCGTACAGCTCAATGATGGCACGCAGCACGCTGCGATCCAGTTCATCCAGGCCCAGCTCGTCAATATCCATCTGGCGGCGGGCTGCCACAGCAGTGGGGCCGTCGATTGCCCCATCGCCCTCCACGGTGGCAAAGTCACGCACGCGCTTGAGCAGGCGGTTTGCAATACGCGGGGTGCCGCGGGCGCATTTGGCCAGCTCCAGCGCACCGGGGCGGTCGATGGGGATATTCAAAATGCCCGCGCTGCGCATGATGATGGTAGCCAGTTCATCCGGGCTGTAGGGTTCCAGCTTGAGCAGAATGCCAAAGCGGTCACGCAGAGGCCCGGTCAGCTGGCCCGCGCGGGTGGTTGCGCCCACCAGGGTGAACCGCGGCAGGTTGATGCGGATGCTTTGGGCGCTGGGGCCCTTGCCGATCATAATATCCAGCGCGTAATCCTCCAGTGCGGGGTACAGCACTTCTTCTACCTGGCGGGAAAGGCGATGGATCTCATCAATGAACAGGATATCACCCTCCTGCAAATTGGTCAGCAGAGCGGCAAGATCGCCGGGCTTTTCGATGGCCGGGCCGGAGGTAATGCGGATCTGCACGCCCATCTCCTGCGCCACAATGCCGGCCAACGTTGTCTTGCCAAGGCCCGGCGGGCCGTACAGCAGAATATGGTCCATCGGTTCCCCGCGCTGCTGGGCGGCGCGCAGGTAAATGCGCAGATTGTTTTTGGCCTTTTCCTGACCGATATAATCATCCAGCGTTTTGGGGCGCAGGCTGACTTCCTCGGCGGCATCGGCCGGGGCGGCGTCCGGGCTGACCAGGCGGCTGGGATCCACCGTATATTCCGTATTTTGGCTCATTCAGGTCACTCCTTTACGCACGCGAAAGCCCGCGCAGTGCAATTTTGATAATATCCTGCACCGGCAGGGTTTCGTCAATGCGGGCCACAGCCGCAGCAGCATCCGAGGTATTGTACCCCAGCGCCACCAGCGCGGCCACAGCCTGGGCGGGTGCGCTGGACGGAGCAGGCGCTGCTGTGGCGGCCCCGCCGCCAAAGCCAGTGCCGTCCGCCAGGCCCTTGCCCACTTTGTCTTTCAGTTCCAGAGCAATACGCTGGGCCAGCTTGGGGCCAACGCCGTTCGCCTTGGTAAACGCCTTGTGGTCCCCGCTGGACGCCGCCAGTGCCACGCGCTCCGGCGTCATGATGGACAAAATGGCCAGCCCGGCCTTGGGGCCAACGCCGCTCACGCTGGTCAGCATCTTGAAGCAGCTGCGCTGCTCCTCGGTGGCAAAACCGTACAGCGAAACATCGTTTTCGGTCACGTTCATCACAGTATACACCGTGCCTTCCCGCCCGGAGGCGGGCAGGCTTTCGGCTGTGGTCAGGGGCACCTGCACCGCATAGCCCACACCAGCGCAGCTGATGACCACGGTATCCAGTGTTTTCTTTAAGATTTTTCCGGTCAGCGAATAAATCATCGTTCGTTCCTATTTCTTATCCAAGATATATCTAAGGCAATACCGCATAATTCTAAGTGCCGATACGGCGAGCGAGGTGCGGCAGCTGCTAAGCCAAAAGCGCAGATAATACTTTGTGTATTATCGAGCATTTTGGCAACGCAGATGCCGTGCCGCAGCCGCCGGAGCGGTGCTTAAGCCGTCAGGCGGGAATTGTGCGGTGTTGCCCTGAAATGTGCTCTTACACCATTATGATTCTATGTTGCCGTGCGCCGGGTTATTTGCCCTGCGACCCTTATCTTGGGGCGGTGCCCATCAGGCGGCTGCGGGAGCAGTGACAGTGCGCTACGGCCATGGCCAGGGCGTCCGCTGTATCGTCCGGCTTGGGGATGGTTTGCAGGTGCAGCATGATGCGGGTCATTTCCTGGATCTGCTTTTTTACCGCCTTGCCATACCCGGTCACAGCCTGCTTGACCTGCATGGGGGTGTACTCATAAATTGGTACGCCGCACTGCGCGGCAGCCAGCAAAATTACCCCGCGGGCTTCCGCCACACCGATGACGGTCGTCTGGTTATGCTGGTAGTACAGCTTTTCAATGGAGAGTGCTTCCGGCTGATAGCGGGTACAGATATCCTTGATGCCGTCATAAATTTCAATCAGGCGCTGTTCAAACGGCGTGTCCTTATCGGTACACACTGCGCCGTAAGCGATGGGCGCAAAACGGTTGCCTGCATATTCCACAACGCCCCAGCCCACGATCGCATAGCCGGGGTCGATGCCCAAGACCCGCATAGTATCCCCTTTCCCTGTGTTTGAATCTATTCAGGAAACGCCGCACCGGCAAAAGGGTGCACTATCCCCATTTAACTGTATCAGTATACCACAAAGCCGTGTATGCGGCAAGGAAAAGCCCTTCCGCATTTGCAAATTTCTTTTGCGATGGTGCGTTCTATTTCATGTGTTTTCTGAATTTTTTCATTTTTTTCGAAAAAAGGGCTTGCTTTTTCTGCTTGGATTTGGTATAGTATACAAGTCGCAAGGACATGCGCGGTTAGCTCAGCTGGTAGAGCATCTGCTTGACGTGCAGGAGGTCACAGGTTCGAGTCCTGTACCGCGCACCATAGAAAACACCGTAGATTCGTTAAAATCTACGGTGTTTTCTTTTGTTAGTACACACTTTAGTACACATTTGCCTATTTTCTTTGCAAGTCGTGCACCAAATCCCTATACACGTCCGGTTTTGTTTCTTTTAGCGCATCCATAAATTCATCTAGCACGCGCCAAACATGCCCAGCGTCAGCCTTAATTACAGTTTCCAAAAACTCACTCATTTTGTAGCCTTTCTAGTTTTCTCATCACGCCGTTGTACACTTTCGGATTTGCAACATCACCATTCTCCGATATTTCGGTGCAAACACTACATGGTATTGACATCTCCATGTCGTATGGCTTAAACTATCTACGTCTTTGTTATTTTTCATTTCAAAGATAAACCTCTCTGTTCCTAGAATGTGGTTGGCAAACCCACACTCTATTCTACGGGGAGGTTTCTCTTTGTCTAGGGCTAAAGCCGTTTTTATTCCACCAGCTTAGCTGGTGGTTGTCGCTCGCTCAAGCTACCCAACCACAAAAACAGCCTTCGGCGTTTGCCGAAGGCTGTTTTTAAATAATTCAAAGCTCTATCACTTTACACTTATCAGTTCAGCTTCTTGCGGTTGATGAACAGGTAAGCGGCAGCGCCGCCCAGTGCGGCAACCAGAACGATGGCCAGACCTGCAACAGAGTTGCTGTTGGTGCTGGAAACGCCGGTCTGCGGGATGATCTTGCTGGAGTTATCAGCGGGGGTGTTGGACTTGGTAACATCCGGGGTGTTGGTCGGAGTATTGTCCGGGGTATTGGTTTCCTCAGTCGGGGTGTTTGCCGGAGTATTGGTCGGAGTGGTCTCCGGGATAACCGGGGTGGTCGGGGTCACGACCGGGGTGGTCGGAGTAGGCTCGACCGGAGTGGTCGGAGTAGGCTCGACCGGAGTGGTCGGGGTAGGCTCGACCGGAGTGGTCGGGGTAGGTTCAACCGGAGTGGTCGGGGTAGGCTCAACCGGAGTGGTCGGGGTAGGCTCAACCGGAGTGGTCGGGGTAGGCTCGACCGGAGTGGTCGGAGTAGGCTCAACCGGCTTCGGAGCTTCCATAAAGATGGGGTACAGGTAGATACCGCCTACCAGGCTGCCAACCGGGAATGCACCAAGGCCGCTGGTGCCCAGTTCAGTAGCATCGGCGCCCAGGACAAAGTGCTCTTTGCCCCAAACGTCCCAGCCCTTGAACTCCCAGCCCTCGTTTGCGATAACGGTGGGCAGAGTGATCGGAGTCTCCTCAAACTCGGCACGATTCAGATAAGTCAGGGCAACATTGTCGGGATCGCTCTCGAAATGGCCCTTGGTGGTGTCCATAAAAATGGTAACATCCACCACGCGCACACAGGAAGCACTGTCTTCGCTTGCAGCTTCGTCAGCGGTGTTGTCCTGTGCGGCCTCCTCCACTACTGCGGGTGCAGCAGCTTCCTCGGTGGTCTCGGTTTCTGCATACGCCGATACAGGCAGACAAACTGCCAAGGCAACAGCCGTAACCAGCGTAAGCAGACGCGAAAACCTGCTCGTCTTTTGCATAATTTTTACTCCCTTTCCAAAATTATATCCCAAACGCAAAGGTACGGATTGCTGTTGCCTTTGTGCCCAGAATTCAAATAAAAATTTTACGCCCCAGCCGGCCAGCGGGCTGGAAGCAGCGGGTCCGGATTGACGGTAACTTCATCCGCCGTCAGCGTTTCCCCGTCCCGCAGCGGGCGTGCCATAATCAGCAGGCGGGCATCCGACATTTCATAGGTACAGGTACACAATGTCAAAAGCCGTTCGTCTGCGCGGGCATAATCGCCCGTGGTATAAAACGCGCGCTTGGCCACTTCATCCAGGTATTCCTGCTCTGCCGCATCATCGGCAAAGTTCACATACTGGTTAAAGTGGAACACATCGCCATCGCTTTCGCGCGTGGTAATTGCATAAACTGCCACGATCTTGTAGTACTGGCCACCGTTCAGGCTGTCCAGCTCAATGACCGGGTGTTCCTGATAATATTCCGGCTCGCGGTAATTTTGCAGGCTGGAAAACCGCACCGTATCCCCCACGCCCATGTTGTGGCCGTACAGGATCAAATGGCGGCTTTGCTGGATATCGCACTCATAATCCAGGTATGGCAGGCCCAGGTCATCCCAGTTGCCATCCAGGTCGTGCTTTAAGTAGTAGCTGTTGTCCCCTTCTCTTTGCATCACCGGCAGGTCAACATCGGTATCGTCGATCTTGATCCAGCCAATCACTTCGGGGTTACGCTCCAGTAGTGCGGTAAAATCCCGCGGTTCCGGGGTAACGGCGGGCTGCACGGTGGGGGCCGCGGTAACCTGCGGCTCCGGCGTCTGCTCTGGTTCTGCAGTCTGCATCACCGGCGGGCTCTCGCTTTCCATCTTGCGCTGCTGCAGCCAGTTGGGCAGCTGCAGTGCCGCCATAGCAATCAACGCCGCCGCCATACCGGAGCAAAACACCCCTGCAAGAATGCGCGACTGCTGGCTCACAGCGCTGCCTCCACAAAGTAGGCATCGCCTTTGCTGCCATCGGTCTTGTATTCCTGATACGCAATGGTGCAGCTGGTGCTGCCATCGGGGATTTCAGCCATCAGCCAGTCGCTGCGCTCCTGGCCGGGGGTCAGCTCATAAGCATACGGCATCATGGTATCATCCACTGCGTTCAGGCAGGTGCCGTAATCGCTGTCGCCCTCGCCCCACTGGATTTGGAAATCCTGCAGGAACATCGTGTAGGTCTGGCTGCTGGTGTTCTTGATGTTCAGGCGCATGCGCACCAGGCATTCGCCATCCGGGATATCAATACCGGGGTAGCTTTCCACCAGGCTGACATCCGTAATGGAGAAGTCAAACAGTGCCGTGCTGACCGTTTCGCCTGCCGTATTGTTATGTGCGTTTGTTTTACCGCAAGCGGTCAGCAGCAATGCCATACCCAGCACAGCTGCAAGGCCCGGCGCTGCCAAAGTCCGTCTCATGCTATGTTCTCCTACTTTTCCGTGTTGCCATTGCACAAGTATTTAACATCTGTTCAACGTTAAAAATACAGGGCAATGTACAGCTATCATATTATCACGCCGCGCTTGTTTTGTCAATCAAAAAAGCACGGTCTTCTGCAGTCTGTTTTGTCATTTTTGTTGTTGAGCTGATGTTGTGTAGGGGTAGTATAACTGCGCGGCGGCATGTTTTATGCATTGGCAGCGTTTCTCTGCGGCGGCCAGAGGGCTGGCTGTTCCACCGGTCGTTTTTCTGTTTGGTACACATGATACCTTGCTCTGTAGGGAGCCGTCTTGACCATTCCGGAGCTTTAGCACATCTGCCATAATGAGATTTGCCGCAAGGTTTGTCTGCGGTGTCGGGGACGCTGCTCCCCTACTGTGGGGCAAGGTATATCACACATTTTTATTGTACGGTCGGGCCGCCTTCAGTGGGGGGCGGGTGCCCCCGCCCTACCATACAAAAAGCTGCACAGCGTTTGGGCTGTGCAGCTTCATCAAAATTATCGTTTTGTCAGCAGGAGCTTATTCCGTACCTGAACTATCCTGCGTATCCCCACCGGTATCCCCGGTATCAGCTTCAGGTTCGCTCTGGGCATCGGTCTGGTCGTCCGCCGTGCTGTCCGGTTCAGCGGTGCCGTCGGCGGTATCACCTGTGGGATTGCCGGTATCGGCCACGGTGGAATCCAGGTTGTTCTGCACCAACTCCTGCGGGTCACCGGAATCGGTAGTCGGGGCTGCGGTCGAAGCAGACACTTCGGGCTGCATATCGCTTTCCTGCAATGCACTCAGATACCACTTACGGCCCTCGCCGCGGGTGAACACATAGTCCATATACTTGGTCGGCTCCGTGGGGGCGGTCAGGTTGATCTCGCCGCTGGAGCTATTGTTGATGGTGGGGATATAGCCAACCGTCACATAGGTCTTGCCGCTCTGGGTGGAAATCTTTTCCACTTCCGGGGTATACATAGCCACCATGCTGGTAACAGGAACCAGATAGCCCTGCTTTTCCTCGTCATAGGTATAATTGAACTCTTCGGTCTGGAAAGAGCCATCGGTGATCTTGTAATCCGGGCCAAGCAGGTTGGTCAGGTAGGTGTCAACTTCCAGTTTGGGCAGAATGATGGAGCCGGTTTCGCTGTCGCGCTCATAGTCGCTCAGGCCGTTATCCCGCTTTTGGATCTGGTACACAGCGCCCCAGATGGCAGCCTGTAAAAACTCCGACTGATCCACCTTGCTCACATCGTCAAACGGCATAGTGTCAAACATGACAAGACCGTACAGACGGTCGGCATAGCTCTGGCGGCGTTCGGTATCATCCAACGCGCTGCGCAGCACGCCAACCACCCAGCTTAATACGGTAAACAGACCAATGATAATCAATACGATTGCCACTGCACCCACGATCTGGCGTGAAAAGCGGCGGTTATTGCGCAGTTGTTCTTCTCTGGAAATTGCCATTCAAAAAAACCTCAAGATCAATCAAGTAAAATAATAATTAAAAAATAATAAAGAATAATGGTGGTATGCGCGCCGTGCGCGCATGATTAAAATAGGCTCCGCACGCCGGGTTAGGCTTGATTGCTTACCAAAAGCAGCGCCCAATTTTTATAAGCTGTGCCGCAGGCACGGCGATTCACCTTCATTATTATTTATTCTTTATTCACTATTCTTTGTTCTGCTGTCACAAACAGCAGAACTAGTATACCACAAACGCCGCCGCTTTGCAAAGCGGCGGCGGGGTGTTTTGCAGAATTTAACAAATGTGCGGCAGCATTACTTGTTTTTGTACATCTGCTCGTAATACTTCTGGTAGTTGCCGCTGGTCACGTGGTCCATCCACTCTTCGTGGGCCAGGTACCAGTCAATGGTCAGCACAATGCCCTTCTCGAACGGGGTTTCGGGGTACCAGCCCAGATCGTTCTTGATCTTGGTGGGGTCAATGCCGTAACGGCGGTCATGGCCCAGGCGGTCCGCCACGTGCTTGATCAGCTCTTCGCTGATGCCCTCGTCCTTCAGGCGGTCATGCAGCTGCTCGATGACAGTCTTGACGATGAAGATGTTGGGGCGCTCGTTATGGCCGCCGACATTGTAAACTTCGCCGTCCTTGCCGCCGTTAGCAACCATATCAATGGCTTTGCAGTGGTCCATGACATACAGCCAGTCACGGATCTGCATACCATCGCCGTAAACCGGCAAGGTCTTGTGGTGCTTGGCGTTGTTGATGAGCAGCGGAATCAGCTTTTCGGGGAACTGATACGGACCATAGTTGTTGGAGCAGCGGGTAATGTTGATGGGCATGCCATAGGTGTCATGGAATGCTTTCACGAACATATCGGCGCTGGCTTTGGAAGCGGAGTACGGGCTGTGCGGGCACAGCGGGGTCGTTTCCATAAAGTAGCCTTCGGCGCCCAGGGCACCGTATACTTCATCGGTGGAAACCTGCAGGTACTTTTTGCCTTCCTTCCAGGTCTTGGCGTCGGCATCGTACCAGGCATCCTTGCAGCACTGCAGCAGGTTAACGGTACCCAGAACATTGGACTCAACAAAAATTTCCGGGTTGCGGATGCTGCGGTCAACGTGGCTTTCGGCAGCAAAGTTGATGACGTAATCCGGGTCATATTTGGCGATCAGGTCAGTGACAAGGGCCTTATCGCAGATATCGCCCTTGACGAAGATATGGCGGGCATCGTCCTTGATATCTTCCAGATTTTCCAGGTTGCCGGCATAGGTCAGCTTATCCAAGTTGACCAGGCGGATATCCTGGTATTTTTCCAGCATATAGTGGACAAAGTTGGAGCCAATAAAACCGGCACAGCCGGTAACAAGATAAGTTTTCATTTATTTACCATCCCAATTATTGAAAAAGTCCTGAATTGCATCTTTCCAGTCGCGCATGTCATCGCCGACACTGCACCGCAGGGCGCGGTTTTCCAGTGCGCTCCATGCCGGGCGGTCTGCGGATTTGGGGTTCATCTCTTTGTACTGTGCGCTGGTAACGGGCTTTACGGTGCACGGCAGGCCGGACAGGCGGATGATCTCGGATGCGAAATCATACCAGCTGCAAATGCCGCTGCCGGTGCAGTGGTAAATGCCGTAATCATGGCTGACTGCCAGCTTTAAGATATGGTAGGCCAGATCCACCGCATTGGTGGGGTTGCCCAGCTGGTCGTTGACAACATTCAGGGTGTCATGCGTTTTAGCCAGGTTGACCATAGTTTTGACAAAGTTTTTGCCGTAATAGCTGTACAGCCAAGCCGTGCGCACGATGAAGTGGCGGCGGCAGAACTGCTGCACATAGGTTTCGCCCAGCAGCTTGGTCTGGCCGTAGGCCGAAATGGGGGCGGGCAGGGCACTTTCATCCAACGCCACACCGCCGTTGGCTGTACCGGAGAATACATAGTCGGTAGAAATATGGATCAGGCGGGCATTGATCTTTTCGCATGCCAATGCCAGGTTGCGCGGGCCAAGGGCGTTGACGCGGTAAGCGGCATCGCGGTTGGTTTCGCAGCCATCCACGTTGGTAAAAGCAGCGCAGTTGATGACGGTATCCGGCTGGATGCGGCGGATATAGGTCACAGTGGCTTCGCGGTCGGTAATATCCAGCTCATCCACATCAACGGCGATCACCGTTGCTTTGCGCAGGCGCTCCGGCAGCGGGCCAAGGGCGCATTCTTCATCGGCCAGCTGTTTTTGCAGCTCGGTTCCAAGCTGTCCATGGCAGCCGGTAATCAGAATTTTCATCTTGTGCCTCTTTCTTTATACCGCATCAATATTTCAGGCGGTCATCGGCAACATTGCGCAGGTGCTGGCCATAGGGGCTTTTGCCATAGCGCTCGGCGCTTTCCAACAGTTTACCGCGGTTGATCCAGCCGTATTTATAGGCAATCTCTTCCGGGGCGGAAATTTTAATGCCCTGGCGCTGTTCAATCATGCGCACAAAGTCGGCGGCTTCCACCAGGCTGTCCATCGTGCCGGTATCCAGCCAGGCATAGCCGCGGCCCAGCAGCTGCACATCCAGCTTGCCTTCCTGCAGGTACATCTCATTCAGGGTGGTAATTTCCAGTTCGCCGCGGGCGCTGGGCTTTACCTGTTTTGCCTTTTCGCACACATCTTTGCTGTAAAAATACAGGCCGGTAACCGCATAGTTGCTCTTGGGCTGTGCGGGCTTTTCTTCAATGGAAGTTGCCTGGCCGTTTTCGTCAAATGCCACCACACCGAAGCGTTCGGGATCGGTGACATAGTAGCCGAACACAGTGCTGCGGCCGGCTTCGGCGTTGGCGGCAGCGGACTTGAGCCGCTTGGAGAAACCTGCGCCGTAGAAAATATTATCGCCCAGCACCATAGCGCAGGGCTCACCGTTAATAAACTCTTCACCCAGGATAAAGGCCTGTGCCAGACCGTCCGGGGAGGGCTGCACTTTATATTGCAGGTGCAGGCCGTACTGGCTGCCATCCCCCAGCAGCGCTTCAAAGCGCGGCGTATCGGTTGGGGTGGAAATGATCAGGATGTCCTGGATGCCTGCCAGCATCAGGGTAGACAGCGGGTAATAGATCATGGGCTTATCATACACAGGCAGAAGCTGCTTGGATGTGACCATGGTCAGCGGGTACAGGCGGGTACCAGCACCGCCGGCGAGGATGATACCTTTCATGATGACGCTCCTTTTCAGTGACCGCAGTTGCGGCGAACTATAGGCAGCGCCTATACCGCGCCGCCTGATTTGCCGTGCGTCACCGCCCATCCCACAGGGGCATAAATCCGCACAATTATTTTCTATTATATCGTATTCTATGCCCCTTGGCAAGAGGGAAAATTGAGGGAGCAGAGCCAACAAGATTTGCGAGGGAAAACGTAAAACACATTTGCCGCAAGGCCCCGGAACGGTCAAGACCGTTCCCTGCAAAACATTTTATAACGTGCAACAAACATTATAAGGGCAATACCGCATAATTCTAAGTGCCGATACGGCGAGCGAGGTGCGGCAGATGCCAAGCCAAAAGCGCAGATAATACTGGATGCTGCAAAGGTGAGCGCCGCCAGTGGCGGAAACAGCGAACCGAAGCAGGGGCAGCGGTCGCAGAGTGCGAGGGGCTTTTGCCCCCGAAGCACGATGCGGGTACCGCAACCCGACATTATCGAGCATTTTGGCAACGCAGATGCCGTGCCGCAGCTGCCGGAGCGGTGCTTAAGCCGCAAGGCGGGAATTGTGCGGGTGTTGCCTTAAACATATGGCAGCATCCACGGGATAAATCAATGCTTATACAAAATGCCGCACCCATACCAGGTGCGGCATCTGTTTTATTCGCTTTGGTTATTTCGCGTACTCGGTGGCGCGGCTTTCGCGGATCACGCTGACCTTGATCTGGCCGGGGTAATCCAGCTCGTCCTCGATCTTTTTGGCAACCTGGCGGGCCAGCAGGATGACCTGATCATCACCAACCTTATCCGGCTGGACCAGGATGCGGACCTCGCGGCCTGCCTGCACGGCGTAAGAGCTTTCAACGCCCTCAAAGCCGTTGCACAGGGCTTCCAGCGTTTCCAAACGCTTGATATAACTTTCCATGTTTTCACGGCGGGCACCGGGGCGGGCTGCGCTGATGGCATCCGCTGCCATAATAATGAAGGCAAGCACCGTCTTGGGCTCCACATCGCCGTGGTGGGCTTCGATTGCATGAATAATCTGCGGGTTCTCGCGGTACTTCTTGCAGATATCCACACCGATCTGCACATGACTGCCCTCAATCTCATGGTCAAGGGCCTTGCCGATATCATGCAGCAAGCCTGCGCGGCGTGCCAGCTGAACGTTCACGCCAAGCTCGCCAGCCATCAGGCCGGCCAGCCATGCCACTTCCAGAGAATGGCTCAGCACATTCTGGCCATAGCTGGTGCGATACTTCAGGCGGCCGATCAGCTTGACCAAATCGGGATGCAGGCTGTGGATACCAAGGTCCATCACAGCCTTTTCACCCTCGCGCTTCATCTGAATTTCCAGTTCGCGGCGGCACTTATCCACGGTCTCCTCAATGCGGGCCGGGTGGATACGGCCATCGGCGATCAGGCGCTCCAGGGCCATGCGGGCCACTTCACGGCGGGTCTGGTCAAAGCTGGAAAGGGTGATGGCTTCCGGCGTATCGTCAATAATAAGGTCACAGCCAGTGGCAGTTTCCAGAGCGCGGATGTTGCGGCCCTCGCGGCCAATGATGCGGCCCTTCATCTCGTCAGAGGGCAGCGGCACCACGCTGACGGTGGCTTCACTGGTGGCATCGGCTGCGCAGCGGGCAATGGCCTGGCCGACCAGCTCACGGGCGATGGCATCACATTCGTCCTTCATGTTAGCCTGATAGGCGCTGATCTTCATGGCCTTTTCGTGGGTCAGCTCATCGTCAATGTTCTTCAACAACACGGCGCGGGCATCTTCCTGGGTCATGGCGGCGATGGTTTCCAGCTTTTCGGTCTGGCGCAGCTTGAGCTGTTCCAGCTCGTCCAGGCGGGCTTCCACCAGTTCGCCGCGCTTTTTCAGGTCCTCTTCCTTGCGCTCCATGGCGGCGGTGCGCTTATCCAGCGCTTCCTCCTTTTGGTCCATGCGGCGTTCCTGGCGGCTGATCTCCGCGCGGCGGTCCTTGATTTCCTTGTCGGCGTCAGCTTTCAGCTTGAACGCCTCGTCTTTGGCCTCGATGATGGTTTCCTTGCGCTTCTGCTCGGCAGCCTTGATGGCATCGTTCACGATGCGTTTGGCTTCCTCTTCGGCAGAGCCGATCTTGGCTTCAGCGGTACGCTTCCGGTTTTCCCCGCCAAAATAATAACCAAGCGCCCCGCACACGGCAGCGGCAACGACAACCAGCACCCACATCAAAATTGGGGGCATGGCAGTTTCACTCCTTACAAAACTCAAATCAAATGCAGGAGGGTGTAGCACAAGCGGAACGCTTTTATTTCTGGCATACCTGAAAAGCCCGGGCAGCCCGCGCCTGTTTTATCTGGCAGCTACCATGGGTACACTGCCAGCATCTTACAGCGCAAGGGGCTGACCTTTGCGGTTCAAATACTGCCTGCGATATTCTATACAAAATGGGGCGATAATCCAAAGCATACCCAAAAGCGGATACACCTCAAGCCCCATATACACAAATAAAACGAAAAAACGCCAAATTTGCGGCGGTAAAACAAATATCTGAAAAGCGGCGTTCCCGATGGGCGACACCCTTAAGTCCTATTTAATATTGTAGCTACATTGCAGGGAATTGTCAAGGAATTGTTACAACACCGTGAACGTTCCCACCTGGCACAAAAATTGGCAGAAATGCACCTGCGGGGCTGCCTGCCAGTTTCAAAGCAGGGGCCCTGTCTGTATTCTTATGATGAATTGGGAGTAGCCGATGGCAAAGCGGGCCGGGAGCCCCTGCCGGGTGCGGCCCGTTTTTTCCATCATATCACAGTTCTAGGCCAAGGTCATATTTTGTTACGGTGTAAAATTTTGCGCTGCCCCCTTGACTTCCCCGCCGGGGTGGTATATAGTAAAGGCAACTTCATCCTGAATAAAACGTTGAGGCAGACAATACATGCTGGAACGCGCAAAAGAGAGAACCGCCGCCGAATTTGGCGTGGTGTAAGCGGTTTTGCAGGCGGTCAGCACAGTTACCACTGCCGAGTGCGAAGGCGAACCTTCGCCGGGGTAGCGCCCCGTTACCGGCGCTTACAAAACAGGGCTTTGGGCCTTTGTTTTACGAGTGGGATGCTTTGCCGCGTCCAATTCGGGTGGAACCGTGGAGTATGAATTTGTATGCTTCATCCCGTTTATGGTCAAGAATGGGATGGAGCATTTTTGTTTACCCAAAGGAGCGTTTACCAATGAAAATCATTTACAAAGACGGCACTGTTGCCGAATGCCCGAAAGAAGAAGAACTGCACGTTCTGCGCCATACGGCTGCCCACATTATGGCACAGGCCATCAAGCGCCTGTATCCGCAGGCCGACTTTGCCTTTGGCCCCGCTACCGAAAACGGCTTTTTCTATGATGTTGACCTGGGCGATACCAAACTGAGCGATGAAGACCTTGCCAACATTGAAAAGGAAATGAAGAAGATCTGCAAGGAAAACCTTGCCATCAAGCCGTTCATCCTGCCGCGCGATGAAGCTGTGAAGCTGATGACCGAGCGCCAGGAGCACTATAAGCTGGAGCATATGGACGACCTGGCCGATGAGACCGAGTTCAGCTTCTACCAGCAGGGCGAGTACGTTGATATGTGCATCGGACCCCACCTGACCTACACCAAGGCTCTGAAGGCATTCAAGATCACCCAGCAGAGCGGCGCTTACTGGAAGAATGACAAAGAGAACAAGATGCTGACCCGCATCAACGGCGTTGCTTTCCGCAACCAGGAAGAGCTGGAAGCCTGGGAAAAGCAGCAGCAGGAAGCCCGCGAGCGCGACCACCGCAAGATCGGCAAGGAAATGCGCCTGTTCATGACCGACGACCTGGTTGGCCGCGGCCTGCCCATGTTCCTGCCCAACGGCTACATCATCTGGCAGCAGCTGGAAGATTACATCAAGGGCAAGGAGCGCGAGCGCGGCTACCTGCACGTTATGACCCCCTGCATCGGCACCGTGAACCTGTACAAGACTTCCGGCCACTGGGATCATTACCGTGAGAACATGTTCCCCGCCATGGAGATGGAGGGTGAAAGCTATGTTCTGCGCCCGATGAACTGCCCCCACCACATGATGATCTACGCCAACCGCCCGCACAGCTACCGCCAGCTGCCCATCCGCATTGGCGAAATTGCCCACGACTTCCGTTATGAGTCCAGCGGCACCCTGAAAGGCATTGAGCGCGGCCGTCATTTCTGCCAGAACGACGCCCACCTGTTCTGCACCCCGGAGCAGATCAAGAGCGAAGTTGCCAATGTCTGCAGCCTGATCTTTGACGTCTACAAGGATTTCAACATCACCGATTACCGCTGCGTGCTGTCCCTGCGTGACCCCGCCGACAAGAAGAAGTACCATGACGACGACGCCATGTGGAACCATGCCGAGAACGCTCTGCGCGAAGTTCTGACCGAGCTGGGCATCAATTTTACCGAGGAGATCGGCGAAGCTGCTTTCTATGGCCCGAAGCTGGACGTCAACGTTAAGCCCGCTGTCGGTGCAGAGTACACCCTGTCCACCTGCCAGCTGGACTTCTGCCTGCCTGCCAAGTTCCACCTGACCTACATCGACAAGGACGGCAGCGAGAAGACCCCCGTTGTGCTGCACCGTGCCATCCTGGGTTCTCTGGACCGCTTCATGGCTTATCTGATCGAAGAGACTAAGGGCCGCTTCCCCACCTGGCTGGCTCCCACCCAGGTCAAGGTTCTGCCCGTCAGCGAAAAGACGCTGGATTACGCCCGCACCGTTGCCGACAAGCTGACCGCTGCCGGTGTGCGTGTTGTGCTGGATGAATCCAATGAGAAGATCGGTTACAAGATCCGTGAAGCCCAGCAAGTTGACCGCGTGCCCTACATGCTGGTGCTGGGCGCTAAGGAGGCCGAGGCTGGCAACATCAGTGTGCGTGATCGCAAGGGCGAAACCACCACGCAGGAGCTGGATGCCTTCATCAACAATATCGTGACCGAGATCAAGGAGCGCCGCTACAACTAAGCGTTCCGCGGTTCCACCGAGCTTTACAGCTCCCGATTGCTTCCAGTCGGGAGCTGTTTTGGTATCAGGCCCGCAGATCGTTCATCATCAAGGTTGTTTACCATTCTAAGGAGGTGCAGCATTGAAACGTAAGTTTTTGACCCTGATCGCCGCCGTGGCTGCCGCCATGGCGCTGGCGCTTTCGGCGGGTGCCGAAGCCGCCACGCCGGAAACTGCCGGCAGCCTGACCCCGCTGATGCCCATGTTTGATACCGCTGACACCGGCATTGCCGAATACTCCGGCGATATCGTCCAGGAAGACGCCGCAACGTATGACGCTTCTTATAACACCAATGAAGATGTTGCCGCCAACGAGCGGGATGTTTACAACTACCTGACCGGCACCATGGGCATGAACAGCGCCGCCGCCAGCGGCGTGATGGCCAGCATGTACCGCGAATCCCGTTTTTATGTGGACATTACCAATGACTACGGCACCGCATACGGCCTGTGCCAGTGGTACGGCGACCGCTGGACCAATTTGCAGAACTACTGCAACAACAACGGCCTGGACTGGCATACCCTGTACGGCCAGATGCGCTTTTTGGAATATGAGCTGAACAGCCTTTCCAGCCTGCGCTCTTACATGTATGGTATCAGCAATGATGCCAACGGTGCTTATCATGCTGGGTACGAATGGTGCCGCGTGTATGAACTGGGCGGCAACACCTCTGATACCACCCGCTGCGATTCCCGCGGAACGCTGGCGCGCGATACCTTCTGGCCCAAGTACCAGAACGGCAGCACCGGCGGCTATACCGGCTGGCGCAGCGAGAACGGCCGCGATTACTGGTACGAGAACGGCGTAAAGCAGGGCACCACCGGCCGCGGCAAAGAAATCTATGATGCCTCCAGCGATGCCTGGTACTGGCTGGATGCCGTGGACGGCGGCGCAAAAGCCGTGAACAAAGATGTCTACCAGGAATCGGATGGCGGCAAGTGGGTGCGCTATGATGAAAACGGCCACATGATCAAAGGCGAAAACTGCCAGAACGGCAACTGGTATTACTTTGAGCCTGTCACCGGTGCCATGATCCACGGCCCGTGGACCCTGCCGGATGGCCGCAAGGTCTACTATGACCTGACCACCGGCATTATGCAGTACGGCAATGTGTCCATCAATGGCTCGCTGTATTACTTTGACCCGGTTTACGGCACAATGAAAAGCGGTGCTTTGACCAACTTCTGGGTCACAGACGGCAACGGCAAGAGCTTCTGGTATGAAAGCTGGGTGCGCCAGGGCTGGCAGCCGGGCAGCAGCAATTACCGCGGCAAGGAGATTTACGACCCCGCCAGCGGTGCCTGGTACTGGCTGGACAACGTACAGCAGGGTGCCAAGGCCACCAGCAAGGAAGTATACCAGGATTCCAACGGCGGCAAATGGGTGCGGTACGATGCCAACGGCCACATGATCAAGGGCTGGTACACCCAGGACGGTAAAACCTGGTATTACGACCTGACCACCGGCGCCATGTACAAAGGCTGGCACACCATTGAGGGTTCCACCTACCATTTTGATGAAACCACCGGCGTGAAGGGGTAAATCAGATACAAATATAAATCGTAAAACCGACCGCAGGGGCGAGCAGCATCGCCTTGCGGTCGGTTTGGTTTTGGGGTGAAATGCACCCGCAGGGTGTGCGGCAGGTGATTGAATGAAATATTGGGCAAGGCCCGGCGTGCGGGACGATGCATCGCGCCCTACAGAGCGTTTATTGGTTGGTCGTGCACAACAAAATGCTCTGTAGGGAACGGTCTCGACCGTTCCGCAACTTTGCCGCATAGGCCATACTATTGCTTGGTACAAGCCGTATCCAAGAACGTCAAAATCGTTTTCGAATACGCCCTCCACTTACTTTACAAAACTACCCTCCAGCGCCAGGTACTGGTCAAACAGCATGCGGCTGACACGGTTGCCGTAAATCACGCTGGGGTGGTCGTTTACTTCCAGCTTGTTGGCAAAGTCGGTGCACATCATTACCAGAACATAATCCCCGTAAGGCGTGTGGATCAGGCCGCCGTCATTGCGGCAGGCATCCATGGAGCCGCTTTTGCTGGCTACATAGATCAGATCCGGATCCACGTGGGATTCTTCGGGGTCGGTGTAATACGGGGGGATGCTGCCCGCCAGCATGGTGTTGTAGTGCTGATGGCGGAACACATTGCGCATGGCATCGCTGGCCTGGGGGCTGACCAGCTCGCCCTTTGCCAACAGGGCAAAAAAGCGGCCCATATCCCGCGGGGTAATGGTACCCAGCTTTTCGCTCCAATTATCACTGCGCAGGCTGCGGTGGAGCTTGGTGTGGGTGCAGCCAATGCTGCGGATAAACGCATTGATGGTATCCAACCCCAGATAGTCGATCAGCATGTTGGTGGCAATGTTGTCGCTGACAACGATCATCAGGGTGGCAACATCGCGGGCGCGCAGCCTGGCACCTTCGCCTAAGGACCGGATCAGGCCGGAGCCGTCCACAAAATGCCGGGCTTCATAGGTCAGTTCGGCATCCAGGCTGGCTTTGCCGGCTTCCGCCTGGGCGTACAGACAGCCCAGAATATAAATCTTGATCGTGGATGCCGATTCAAACTCATCATCAGCCCCACGCTCCACCACATGGCCATGCAGGTCATCTGCGTATACGCACATTTTGGCGTCCAGCCCGCACAGCTCTGCATCAATGCGGCGTTCCAAAGTCAATTCAGGATGCGGCATAATGGTTCTCCTTTTATTTTGGTAGCGTTACAGGTTCTCGCTGAAAAAGCGCACGGCGTTGCCGTAAAAAATCTTTTCCACCACACGCTCGGGGATACCCTCTTTTTTCAGCCCCTCGGCCAGCTTGGGCATGTCCTGCGCACCGGCAATTTCCAGGTCGCCGTCAATGCCGTCAAAATCGCTGCCCAAGGCCAGGCAGTCCTCACCGGCCTTATCCATAATATAGCGGGCGTGGCGGGCCATATCGGTGATGCGGCTCCTGACCTGGCTGCGGTCGGGATTTGTATCCAGGAAGGAAGCGCAGTAGTTCAGGCCAATCAGGCAGCCCTTTTCGCCCATGGCGGTCAGCATCTCGTCCGTCAGGTTGCGCACATGAGGGCAGCAGGCGCGCGCGTTGGAATGGCTGGCAACAAAAGGCCGCTTTGCCACCCGCAGAATATCCCAGATACCGGCGTCCGATAGGTGAGAAACATCCACCAGCATATGCAGGCGCTGCATCTCCTCCACAAATTCTAAGCCTTTTTCGGTCAGGCCTCCGGTGGTGTTGGCCGGGCGGGGCCACATGTCATCGGTGCCAGGTACAATGTTGGGTTCGGCCAAGCCGTTCTTGAAGTTCCAGGTCAGGGTCATCATCCGCACGCCAAGGCGGTACAGATCCCGCAACGCACCCAGGCTGTCCAGGCAGGCACCACCTTCTTCAACGGTCAGCATCATGCCGCGCTTGCCGGAGGTGAGTAGCGTCTGGATGTCCGCCGCAGTGCGCACCTGCATCAGGTCATCGGGATACTGTTCCAGCAGGCGGTAGAAAATGTCGATTTCTTCCAGGCAGGCCAGCAGGGGGCTTTTTTCCCGTTCCGGTTCCAGGTGAACAAAGCAAGCCATACACTGCAGCAGATAGTCGCCCTGTTTCATGCGTTCCAGATCCATCATTAAATCATTGTGCAAAAAGCTCTTGGGCTTGCCTGCCTGCTGGGCATAGCGCAGCTCGGCCAGGGTATCACAGTGCATATCCCATACTTTCATAAAATCCCCTCCATGGTATACATTTTGTATTTATCTATGGCAACACCGCACAATTCCCGCCTAGCGGCTTAAGCACCGCTTCGGCGGCTGCGGCACGGCATCTGCGTTGCCAAAATGCTCGATAAGACATCCAGTATTATCTGCGCTTTTGGCTTAGCATCTGCCGCACCTCGCTCGCCGTATCGGCACTTAGAATTATGCGGTATTGCCCTATAAATTATAACAGACTGAGCGGATACTGCGGCTTTCCTTTCCCAGTGAAATCTGGTACAATCAAAACGGAAATAATCGTATGATTGCGAGGCGCTTTTATGGCATCCATCCTGCTGCCAGTTCCCCAGATCCTGCAAAACCCGGAGCTGCCCAACGGCTGCGAAATTACCAGCTGCTGCGAAGTGCTGCACTACCTGGGCTTTGCCCCGGATAAGTGCGAACTGGTCGACCACTATCTGCCGCGCAGCGCCCAGTGGTACGGCGCAGACCCCGACGAGGTTTATATGGGCAATCCTCACCTGGACGATGGCAGCCCCGAAACCGGCTATTACTGCTTTGCGGGGCCGATTGTGCAGGCGGCGAACGCCTACCTGGCTGTGCAGGGCAGCAGCTGCCGCGCTTATGATCTGACCGGTGCCGAGGAAGCCGAACTGGCATCCCAGCTGCAGGCCGGGAACCCGGTCATCTTTTGGGCAACGCTGCATTTTGGCGATATCCAGCACGACCCCTGCGGTGAATACGACCTGCCCGGTGGGCGGCGGCACGAGGTGCTGCACACCCTGCACTGTATGGTGCTGTGCGGCATGGATGACCAGAACTTTGTGGTGGCAGACCCGCTGGATTTTAACCGTGTGGTACCGCGTGTCCAGTTCATGAAAATTTACCGCCAGCTGGGGCGGCGGGCCGTGGTGATTAAAAAAGATTCCTAAAACCATTGGGCGGCGGACACGCGCCGGTGCTCAATGTCTTTATCATACCGCGGGGCCTGCCGGAGCGCAAGAAAAACTTTTGGCCCGGCGGGGCGGAACTGACAGACCTCATAAAAATTAAATATGGAATTCAGCGCATTAAAGTCTTGACTTGTGTTGGTGCAGTTGCTAAAATTGATAAGTGATAGCTTGCCACATTTTGGTTGTTTTGGCAGGGCAAATATGCACGATGATGCAATATATAAGGAGGCGCCTATGCGCGCTGGAACCACCCCCAACGGGCAGCCCCGCAGCACTGCTTTGTATGAAGCCATCCTGCGGCTGGATAATCTGGACGATTGTATTCGATTTTTTGAGGATCTCTGCGCTGTAACGGAGCTCCGCACCATGGAACAGCGCTATGATGTAGCAGGGTGCCTGCTGCAAGGCAAGGTGTACAGCGAAATCCGCCAGCTGACGGGCGCTTCCAGCGCAACGGTCAGCCGGGTGAACCGGATGCTGAACTATGGCACCGGCGCCGTGGGCAAAAGCGTCCGCCATGACCTTGCTGCACAGCAGGACGGCGAAAATTCTGAAGGAGGAACCACAGAATGAGCATTCAAATCAAAGATTTCAGCAAAACCACCGCAGGCCAGTCGGTCAAGGTCGGTATTCTGGCGAACGATACCATCGAAGTTCATATTTTAAGCTATGGCGCTACCATCCAGCAGCTGCTTGTGCCGGACCGCAAGGGCAACAAGGTGGATGTTGTGCTGGGCTACCCCACCGTGCAGGATTATGAGCTGAACACCTGTTTTCTGGGCGCTGTGGTGGGCCGCTACGCCAACCGCATTGGCGGCTCCAAATTCACCCTGTATGAGGAAGAATACCATGTTACCCCGAACGAGGGCAAAAACTGCCTGCACAGCGGCCTGCACGGCTTTGATAAGACCGTGTTTGACATGGGCTTTGAGGGGGACGATACCCTGGTTCTGACCGCAGCCAGCCCCGACGGCACCGACGGCTTCCCCGGCAACGCCGAGCTGGAAGTGCGCTACAGCCTGGCAGGCGCCGGCCTGATGATTCAGTACACCCTGACCACCGATGCCCCCACTGTGGCAAACATTACCAACCACAGCTACTTTAACCTGAACGGCCATGCTTCCGGCAGCGTGCTGGGGCACCGTCTGTCTCTGGCTGCACCGGCCTATCTGGAAACGGATGCCGGTTCCATCCCCACCGGGCGCAAGATCGCTGTGGCAGGCACCCCGATGGACTTTACCGAGGAAAAGACCATTGGCCGCGATATCAACGCCGATTACCCGGCCCTGAAGCAGTGCAGCGGCTATGACCACTGCTATGTTATTGCGGACAGCGGTCTGCGCCACACCGCATGGCTGACCGGCCCCGAAACGGGCATCCGCATGGAGACCCTGACCACCCAGCCCGGCGTGCAGCTGTATACTTCCAACTTCCTCAAGTCCGCCACCGCCTGCAAGGATGGCGCATCTTACGGCCAGTATGCCGCCGTCTGCCTGGAAACCCAGGATTTCCCTGATGCCCCTAACCATCCCGATTTCCCGGATACCACCGTCCTGCCCGACCGCCCCTACAGCGCAACCACTCTGTACCGGTTTGACTTGGCACCGCTGTGAAACGCATAAAGGGATAAGTTAAGAAATAAAAAGGGAACGTGCCCTGTGAATCAGGTGCGTTCCCTTTTTTGGTGTTATATCAAATGCTATTGCTTACGATTGTGATATAAGAATTGATAAACACTACCGGAAGCCTTGAAAGCACGCAGTAGGGGGGCATCATCCCGCATAGCGCACCTTGCCATATATTCCGTCACGTCGTTCTCCGCAAGGCGACGGGCGCACAATATGCGCCCCTACGGGGCGCCCTACTCCATAAACTCCTGCTTTTAACCGCCCCATTTTCCTTCTTTAAATCGCAAGCGCTGCACAACAAAAGGTTGTATCTTGCAGTTTCCTATGCTATACTAAAGCTGAACCAAAACAGCCAAGTAAGAAAGGAACCTTGTGGGATGCAGCCTTTATTGATTATTCTTCTGTTGCTGTCGGTACTGACCAACGTATTATTGATTCTGCTTTTGCTGCGCAGCGGCCAGCAGAACACCGCCGAGGACCAGACTGATGAAATTGCCCGCATTGTGCGGGATGAAGTAGAGGCCGAAACCGAAGTGCTGGCCGACCAGCTGCGCGTGATGCAGGGCGAAGTGACCCGCACAACCTCCGCCAGCGCGCGGGACATGGGAACCCTGCTGGCCGAAAGCCAGCGCCAGAGCCAGGAAGCCGCCACCGCCCGGCTGGACGCCATCGACCGCGCCGGTGCCGCCCGCCAGCGCGCTGCCAACGATGCCCTGCTGGCTCAGCTGCAGGTGCTGGAAACCCGCCTGAAAAATCTGGAAGACACCAACGCCAACCGGCTGGACGGCGTGCGGGCAACCCTGCTGCAGGGCATGGCAAACATCCGGGCCGACAATAACAAAAAGCTGGATGAAATCCGCGGCACGGTGGACGAAAAGCTGGAAGCCACGCTGCAGCGCCGGGTCAGCGAATCGTTCCGGGCGGTCAGCACCCAGCTGGAACAGGTGTACAAGGGCCTGGGCGAGATGCAGAACCTTGCCGCCGATGTGGGCAGCCTGAAGCAGGTGCTTTCCGGCGTAAAGACCCGCGGTATTCTGGGCGAAGTACAGCTGGGGGCGATCCTGAAAGAAATTTTGGCCCCCGGCCAATACGCCGAAAATGTGGCTACTGTGCCCGGCAGCAGCAACCGGGTGGAATATGCCGTCAAGCTACCGGGCCAGAGCGGAACCGTGTGGCTGCCCATTGACGCCAAGTTCCCCGGCGATACCTATGCACACCTGCAGGATGCCCAGGCCAGCGGCGACCCCGCCGCGGTAGCCGCCGCCCGTCGCCAACTGGAAACCGTGGTGCGGCAGGAAGCCAAGGACATCCACGATAAATACATTGAAGTCCCGTACACCACCGCATTCGGCATTCTCTTCCTGCCGTTTGAAGGGCTGTATGCCGAGGTGGTGAACTGTGGTCTGCCGGAAATTTTGCAGCGGGATTACAAGATCAACATTGCGGGGCCTTCCACTATGGCGGCCCTGCTGAATGCGCTGCAGATGGGCTTCCGCACGCTGGCCATCCAGAAGCGCTCCGGCGAGGTATGGCAGATTTTGGGCGCGGTAAAGACGGAGTTCGAGAAGTTCGGCAGTGGACTGCAATCCATGCAGCGCCACCTGAACCAGACCGGCAACGATCTGGAAGAGCTGATCGGCACCCGCAGCCGCGCTATTACCCGCAAGCTGGAAAGCGTGCAGCAGCTGGAACCCACCGAAGCCGCCGATCTTTTGGGGCTGGCAGAGGGCGGAAGCAGAATTTCCACACAAAACAGTGAAATTGACCGGCAGGATAACGCTCCTCGCCTGCGCCGCAAGGATGACGCAGGCATGCCCATGTGATATAATATGCCCATGTGATATAATAAAGATAGAAGGCAGGTGCGCCCTGCATGGCGCAGCGTACATCGGCCCAGGCTATCCACAAGGAGGGACTGCTTTTATGAAAGAGATCCGTTGGGAACTGATTTTGATGCCGCTGGTCAGCATTGTGCTGGGCATTTACCTGATCATGCAGCCGGGTGCCGCCACGGTTGCGCTTTGTTCGCTGATTGGCTGGCTGATTTTGCTGGCCGGTGCTGCCGGTGCGGTCAATTCCGTCACCTTCCAGCGCGCCACCTTTATGACTTCGCCTTTGCTGCCGGTCAGCGTGGCGGGCATTATGGTGGGGCTGTTCTTCATTACACGGCCTTACACGCTGGTGGAGATCGTGGGGCTTATCATCTGCGTATTTTTGATGATTCAGGGCATGACCAGTATCCAGACCGCAGTCAACCGCAAGCGCTGGGGCGATACCCTGTGGTGGGTGCCGCTGATCATCGGCATTGCCTGTGTGCTGCTGGGTGTATACGCCCTGTTTGCGCCGGGCGCTTCCACCGCGCTGATGATGCGCATTGCCGGTATCATGCTGGCATTCAGCGGCGTGGTTAACATGATCGCCGCGTTCGCCCTCACCAAACAATAACCGTTAAAGCCGCATAAACAAACCGACCGCAGGGGCGAATGAGTTATCGCCTTTGCGGTCGATTTTGTTTGTATTGGGTTGTGGGTGTTATGATTGGAGCGATGCGGCGGCGGGCGCACGATGTGCCCCCCCTACGGGTGATTCACGTTTTTCAGCACTCTGCCGAACCAGGGCAACACCGCACAATTCCCGCCTTGCGGCTTAAGCACCGCTCCGGCAGCTGCGGCACGGCATCTGCGTTGCCAAAATGCTCGATAATGTCGGGTTGCGGTACCCGCATCGTGCTTCGGGGGCAAAAGCCCCTCGCACTCTGCGACCGCTGCCCCTGCTTCGGTTCGCTGTTTCCGCCACTGGCGGCGCTCACCTTTGCAGCATCCAGTATTATCTGCGCTTTTGGCTTGGCATCTGCCGCACCTCGCTCGCCGTATCGGCACTTAGAATTATGCGGTATTGCCCCAGAATTTGCTTACCCCTCCGCCTTCACATACCACACCCCATCCGGCGCACGGCACAAACGGACGCCAAACACCCGATCCACCGCACCGGTAGCAGCAAGGGCAGCGGAGGTATCGCAGCCAAGCAGGCGGCCGCCACCCAACAGGGCAATGCGATCCGCATACTGCATGGCCTGGGGCAGCTCGTGCATAACCAGCACCACGGCTTTGCCGCCCGCTGCCACGCTGCGCAGCAGGTCCAGCAGTTCAAACTGGGCGCGTACATCCAGAAAGGCACCGGGCTCATCCAATAAAATGGTTGTTCCGCCCTGGGCCAGCGCCATGGCAAGGTACACCCGCTGGCGTTCGCCGCCGGAAAGCACCCGCACATCCCGATTTGCCCAATCCAGCGTGCCGGTCCGGCGCATGGCCTGCTCCACCGCAGCGGTATCCTGCGCTGTCATCCGGCGGGAAAAGCCCAGATACGGGAACCGCCCATGTGCCACCAGCGCCCGCACCGTGATTCCCGGCACCGGGCGGGACTGCGGCATAAACGCTGCTGTGCGGGCAAACTCTTTGCGGCCATAGCTGGCGATGGAGCGGTCATCCAGCAGAATATTGCCGCTGCGGCAGGGCAGCGTGCGCGTCATGGCGCGCAGCAGGGTGGTTTTGCCGCTGCCATTGGGGCCAATCAGCGCGGTCAGCTGGCCGTTTGGGGCGGCAAAGCTCACATCCCGCACCACATCCTGTGCGCCATAGCCCGCACTGACATGCTGTAATTCAATCATACATTCGCCTCCCCCTGCCGTGCAGCAGCAAGCCAAGGAAGAACGGCCCGCCGATGAGGGACAGCAGAATGCCCACCGGCAGTTCAAACGGAGCAAACAGGCAGCGTGCCAGCACATCACACAGCACAACAAAAGCCGCCCCCAGCAGCATGGCCGCGGGCAGCAGAATGCGATGGTTATTGCCCACCAGCCGCCGGGCAATGTGCGGGGCCAGCAGCCCCACAAAGCTGAGCAGCCCTGCAAAGCTGACAGCTGCCCCCGCCAGCAGCGCCGCCGCCAGAATGCCCAAAAAGCGAACTGCTCCGATGTGCAGCCCCAAGGAAGCTGCACTTTGTTCCCCCAGGCATAGCACGTTCAGGTCTGCCGCCAGCAGCAGAGCCAGCAGCGTCCCGGTGATCAGGTAGAGCACAGCGCCTTTCAGCCCGGACAGTGTTACGCCGGACAAGCCGCCCACCAAAAAGTCTGATGCCCCGGCAATCGCATCCGGGTACAATAGCTTGATCGTATTCATGCCCGCGGTCAGCATTCCGCTGACGGCAAGGCCCGCCAGCACCAGCGTGGTGCGGCTTACCCCGGCCCCCAGCGCCAGCCCATACACCAGCAGGGCGGCGGCCAGCGCCCCGGCAAACGCCGCAGGCTGTACCGCGTTGGGGTGGGTAGGCCACAAAGCCGCAGCACACAGTGCCGCCAGCCCGGCGCCGGCGTTCACGCCGATCACGTTAGGGCTTGCCATGGCGTTGTTCAGCACGGCCTGCAGCAAAACGCCCGCTGCCGCCAGCGCGCTGCCTGCCAGCAGTCCGGCCAGGGTGCGGGGCCAGCGCACATGCAGCAAAACGCGGTAGACGGCGTTTTGGGGATCGCCGCTGCACCATGCCTGCCACAGCTGCAAAGGGGTATAGCCTTGGCTGCCAAAGCAAAGCCCGGCCAAAGCTGCCAGCACCACGGCCAGCGCTAAAACGGTCAGCGCGGCTCCCTGCCTGCGCAGGGTGGGCAGTGTTGCGGGCTGTTTCATGCCAGGGCCTCCAGCTGATCAGCCAGCTGGGGATATAGCAGCGCCGCAAGGGTGCGGTAGCTTTCGCCCCAGCGGGCGTTGGGTTTATAGTGGAACAGCGCTTTATCCAGCAGATAATAATGGCCGCTCTGCACGGCGCTCAGGCCGGACCACGCAGGATTGGCCTGCAGGTTTTCGGCCAGCCAGTCCAGCGCTTTCTGCTGGCTGGCCCCCATGGTAACCACAAAAATGTCTTCCGGGTCATCCGCAATGATGTTTTCCATGCTCAGGTTTTCCAGCAGGCTGTCGTCCGCATCGGCAATGTTTATCGCACCCAAGTCCTTCAGCATTGCGCCGGTCATGTTATCGCTGCCTTTTGCCTTGCAGCCGGAGGAATACGCCCGCAGCAACAGCACATTGGGGGCGGGCAGCTTGGCGTTCTGCACCAGTTCCAGCACATCGCTGATCTGCTGCTGCACGGCAAGGCCGTTCTGCTCATACAAATCCTCGCGGCCTGTCATATCACAAAAAGTGCGCAGCATAGCAAGGTATTCATCAAATGTATTGGTTTTGAAATAGGCGTGCGGCACCCCTGCCTCCTGCAAAAATTCATGCAGGGCCGTCTGCTCACTGACCTCGGCATTCAAAATCACAAAGTCCGGGTTCTGGGCCAGAATTTCCTCGGTGTTGGGGTCCTGATTGGTGCCGATCACGGCAATGTCTGTTCCCAGGTCCAGCCCACGCTCCTTGATGGCATCCTCCGTTGTGGCAGTCAGCGTGCCGCCTGCCAGGGTCCATGCTTCGGCAAAGCTGCCGTACAGGCTGACCACACGGTTCCAGCTCTGCACGGTAACGGGGTAGCCCATGGCATCGGTAAAGGTAACGCCGGACTGGGTTTCGGCTGCTTTGGCCGTCTGCTGCGGGGCGGGTGCCTGCACGGCCTGCGGTGCGGCACACCCGGCCAGCAGCAGGGCCGCCAGTGCCAGGGCGGTTATTCCTTTTTTGTACTTCATTTTGTGTTTTCCCTCTATATGCTTTAGAATACGGGCGTACATGGTGCGGTCCCTGCGGAGTATTTTTCAACCGTTTTAGGCTCCGCCATTTTGCTAAGGCAACACCGCACAATTCCCGCCTTACGGCTTAAGCACCGCTCCGACGGCTGCGGCACGGCATCTGCGTTGCCAAAATGCTCGATAAGACATCCAGTATTATCTGCGCTTTTGGCCTAGCAGCTGCCGCACCTCGCTCGCCGTATCGGCACTTAGAATTATGCGGTATTGCCCTAACGCAAAAACATTCGGCCGCTTGTTTCACACGTAAACATTGGTTAACTCTGTACCCCTGCGAGATGCAGAAACTTTTTGTCAGACTGAATGCTCTGGGTCAGGAATTTGCCATCTTTGAACAGTGCATAGGTTGTAACCGGCGCGGGCACATTTTGTGCCTGCACCTTACTGGTGATATGAACAGCTTTCAACGGTATCCCGTGCTCTCTTGCGGCTTCTTCCACCCGCGGCACCCAGTAGTAAGTAAACGGGCACTGATCGGTATAATAAAGAACGAACCCGTTCTGCTCTACCGCAGGGTGCTTGGCGCACGCCTTGAATTTTGGCGGCTCGGCATCTTGTTCAAACGGCAGATACATCAGGTTGATTCCACATTCTGATGTGTCTGCAACAGCAAACCCTTTATATGCCATAAATTTAGGGTCGGAGAGAAATTCGCGTTTTCGTCCTTCTGCGGATAGAATGCACAGCCCTTTTCGCCCCTGCCCTTTTGCATCCTGCACACACTGCTGCAACAGTTCATTGGCGTATCCGTGTCCTTTTAGGGAACCGGATACCCACAAACAATCGATATAAACATATCCGTCTGCCTGAATCGGGACCCATGCGTTTTCTGCCGGGATATACTCAATAAAGCATTTGCCGCGCTCCGTGCTCCGGTAGAAAACCAAACCTTCTGCAAAGCGCTGCTTAAGCCATTCCTTTTTCATCACGCTCTGCTTGCCGGACATTGCACAGCAGATATGTTCTTTCTCAATATTATCCTTTGTAATTTGGATATAATCCATTTGAAAACCCTTTCATGCTTCATGATTCTACCGTGCCCACAATCTCCGGCTTTACTTCTTTATCCTTTCCGTCTGCATAATTTCTTTTAAGGCAATACCGCATAATTCTAAGTGCCGATACGGCGAGCGAGGTGCGGCAGCTGCTAAGCCAAAAGCGCAGATAATACTGGATGCTGCAAAGGTGAGCGCCGCCAGTGGCGGAAACAGCGAACCGAAGCAGGGGCTGCGGTCGCAGAGTGCGAGGGGCTTTTGCCCCCGAAGCACGATGCGGGTACCGCAACCCGACATGATCGAGCATTTTGGCAACGCAGATGCCGTGCCGCAGCCGCCGGAGCGGTGCTTGAGCCGTTAGGCGGGAATTGTGCGGTATTGCCTTAACCTTCTGCGGGTACATTTCCTGCACGGCGGGCTGCTCCCCCAGGCCGCGCAGGGTACGCGCGGGCAAACAGGCAGTCCAGCGCGGCCTGCCGCTTGTGCCGGGTATCTTCAAAAATTTTATTCCACGCGCCGCAAATAGTCAAGGCTTGGGGCGGGGTATCAAAATTCATCGTTCCGCCTCTTAAATTTTTCAAAAACATTTTATTTGTCTGCTCAAATCTGCATTTTCCGCTCGTTATATTCAATGAACAGGCAAAACGCCTGCCGATGTGTGTGATAAAAAGGAGGTAGCACCGTGCTGTTTACCATGTTTGTATTGTTTTTGTTTGGCTGGCTGTTTTTCCATTCCATCGGGCTGGCACTGCACCTGACCTGGTGCGCAGCCAAAGTGATTGCCGCACTGCTGTTTGCGGTAGCGCTGCCGGTGCTGCTGGTCTGCCTGTTTGTGGCGGGCGGCCTATTGCTGCTGGTCCCGCTGGGGCTGATCGGCGCTGCTTTCGGCATTTTGAAATTCTGCGCTTAACCTGTTATCTCTCCTCTTAGCTGTCCTCAACAGGGCAGCTATAATTTTTATAACGCGATGTCTTATCTATGAAAAACAAAAAAGCTTTGGACGCAGGCTTGTGCGGAGCAAACTGTCCAGGGTGTATACAAAAGACGCATATTTGCTGGTTCGAGCGCGAAAAGCCCGTTTGCCATTCTTTTGTCAGCGCCCTTGAAAGCTGTGCTTTTCTCCCTGCGCTCCCCGGACGCTGCTGCCGTTGTGCCTATAGTCAGAACCCCCGGCTAAGCCGGGGGCTTGAGGAAGCCCTAGAAGGGCATATTACAGACAACGCCCCTCAAGGGGCCTCGAACGGTTCGGCCAGCTACATTGCCGACTCGTGGCAGGCCCCTTAAGGGGCGTTTTACTTATGCCTTGGTATTCTTGCTACCCGTAAACGGGTCAATAAACTCTTTCAGGCTCATTTGATCCGCTATCTGATCTTCGTCAAGCTGATGCTTGATGTACTCCGCAATTTGCTTCTTATTTCACCCTAGTCCATATTGTTTTTCCTGCGTTGCAGCAATAACATTTCTTTATTCGGATTCCAGCAGCCCCCATTTGCGCAGCAGCAGGTCGCGCACAAAAGGTGTACCATAATTTGTAAAGCCGTCAGGCGTTTCCTGAACACGATATTCACGCGGAGTCTGTCCGGAAAAACGCACAAAATCGCGGTCAAAACTGCGAGAATTTGCATAACCGCAGCGCTGATAGATCTCACTGATTGGCAAATTTGTCTGAACCAACATGCGGCGGGCTGCATTGATATGCATCAACGCGCAGTAAGTGCTCAGATTGGTGCCAATATACTGACTAAAGAGCCGCGAAATCTGAAAACGCGATACGCCGGTATGGCTTGCCACATCATCGGCTGCAATAGAATTTGGCAGCATGTCACTAATGTACATCAAGGCATCATCCAGTGCCGTATTTTTTCTTGATTGGCTAACAGGTTGTTTATCCAATCCGGCTACCACCTGTGCCAGGATCAAGTTAATGTAGGCTACCAGTGAGACCCGGCTGGCATTGTTGCGGATGCCGTCCGCTACGCCCTGCACTGCCATATCCAGGCTGCCGTTTATCTCAGCCGCTGGTAAGTAGCAAAACTGCCTTCCACTTTGCTGCAATATCGTAGTAAATTGCTGGGCATCCTGCGGAGAAAAAGCCGCCAACAGTGAAAGCGACTCGAAAGGCGAAGCATAGCTGTGCACAGCACCATTAGCAATAAATAAAAGGTCTCCTTTATTTAAAGTAAAGCGATGGCCTTGTACTTCAGTTTCAATCTGCCCCTTTAGCAAGTACAAAATCTCGTAAGAGCGATGCACATGCTCCAGATAGGTCAAGTTTTTCACGATACTGCAGCAAATTTCAGATCCAAATTTCTCGGCATAAGACTTAATGGTATAGTCATCCAACGGCATGCCCTTGCACGGCTCCTCTCTGTAAAAAAATAGTTGTATGTTAATAGATTTGTCACATTTCACAAATTGTCCGCATTTGGCGTTGTTTAGTATTTTATCACACTTTCTGGCGTTTGCGCAAGATTTGTCTACTTTATTTATCTTTAATTCCACTCTGTCCTGCGGCGCTAATGAAAAAAGCCCTTAAAGACCAGTTATAAATGGAAAATTGCAAAAATATACAAAAAAATCCTTCGCGTAAACAGTGAATTGTTTTCATGCGCGAATTGCCGCCTTGCGGTTTTCTTTTTTTCAAGTTTTTCTTGGTGCAAAATCCGTCCAAGCTCAAAGTGCATCTGTTTTTCTATCAGAGACAGTTTTAAAGACACTTTATTGGTGTAAAGCGTTGAATCCTTAGATGTTTTGCACAAAAAGGCTTATATTTTTTCGTTTGACATTGTTCTAAAAAACCGTATAATGGCAAATATCAACTCAGCCGAACGTACGGGAGTCCGGGTTGGAGGAAAGTTCATTTTATAAAAGGAGTGGAATGTATGAGAAAGAAGACTTTCAGCCGTTTCTTGCAGGGTGCTGTAAGTATGGTAATGGTTGCCAGCATGCTGACCGGTTGCGGCGGCAGTGCAGCATCTACCAGCAGCAGTAATGCCAGCGCAGAAACAGCAACTACTGCGGCAGACAACGTGGAGTATAAGGATACCTTGGTCGTTGGCGAATACGGCGACTCGGATTCTTTGGATCCGCAGAAGAACGTTTCCCATGATAAGATTGAGCGTGAGTTATACGAGGGCCTGCTGGAGATCGATCCCGATACCGGCGAGTTCAAGGGCTGCCTGGCTGAGAGCTGGGAGCACAGCGATGACTATATGACCTGGACCTTCCACCTGCGCAAGGGTGTCAAATTTGCATCCTCTGGCAAAGAGATGACCTCCGCCGATGTTGTTGCCACCTTTGACCGCCTGCTGGACAAAGAGCATCCCGGTCGTTACTACCAGAATGTGGAGTTCATCGATACGGTTACCGCTCCCGATGATTACACCGTCGTCATGACTTTGGCTCATGCTTTTGGTGCTGTTGAAGATACTTTGACCCAGGCATGCACTTTTATCCTGAACAAAGACTACATCGATCAGTATGGTGATGACATGGGCTTTGACCCCGCCACCATCGATGGCACCGGCCCTTACAAGCTGGTCAGCTGGGATGTTGACGAACAGGTCGTTATGGAAGCCAGCGAGAACTGGTGGCGCGGTGAAGCCGGCACCAAGAACCTGATTGTCAAGATCATTCCTGAAGCTTCCTCTCGTGCCATGGCAATCGAGACCGGTGAGGTCGATATCATCGACCGTCCGGGTGTTGACGATGTAAGCCGTCTGGAAAACACTGATGGCCTGGTTGTTTTCAAGAAGCCCGGCTACGGTATACATGGCTTCCAGTATAACTGCTCCGAGGGCCATGTGACCAGCGATACCAAAGTTCGCCAGGCTATCATGTACGCCATCGATAAAGAGACCATCTGCCAGGCTCTGTACGGCAGTATTGGTGAGACTGCTACCCATGGTCCTGTGGCGCCTCAGTACTTTGGCTATGTTGACCTGGGTGTTCAGCCCTATGATCCTGAAAAAGCCAAGGAACTGCTGGCCGAGGCCGGTTACCCGAACGGTTTTGATCTGTCTGTTATGACTTACAATGGCTATAATAAGGGCGTTGAACTCGCCGAGGCCATTAAAGATAACCTTGGCAAGGTCGGCATCAATGTTATTATTGACAGCGTGGATGGTGCAACCTTCAATGCTTCTCTGAACGGTATCACCCCCGATCAAATGTCCTGGGATATGTTCATCATGGGCTACGGTGGTCTGGGCGGCCTGGACTGCGATGGTTGTCTGCGCCGTGTGTTCGTCACCAGTTCTGATGGCCTGAACACCAACAATTATGGTTGGTATTCCAACGCCCGCGTGGATGAGTTGCTGAATGGCGCTATCGTTGAGATGGACCAGGAAAAGCGTAAGGAAATGTACAAAGAGGCTCAGCAAATCCTGTACCTCGACGACCCCGTTGCCGTCTACTTCAACCTGCGCAGCAGCATCTTTGTTATGACCGATAAGGTTGAAGGCTTCTCTATGAACGCCACCCAGCGTGTCGAATTTGAGAAGATCAAGGTTCGTGCCTAAAGCACACTGAAAAGTAAACCATGGAGATATGGGTCTGCACCGATGCAGAAGGTGTAGACCCATTCTCCACATATATAGGGGTAGATCCGTATGCTGAAATATATCGTTAAACGAATTCTGCAAATGATTCCCATGATCATTCTTTCCATCGTTGTTTTTTGCATGGTTCGTCTGATCCCCGGCGACCCCGTTACCATGAGCTTGGGCATGGGCGCTGGCAAAGAAGCCATTGCCGCTGAGACAGCCCGCCTTGGTTTGGACAAGCCGCTGTGGCAGCAATATTTTATCTGGGTAAAAAACTTGTTCCACGGTGATTTTGGTACTTCCATCTCGACCCATAAAGCAGTTCTGTATGAAATCGGCCGCCGCTATCCTAACACAATTAAGCTGGCAATCGGCGCCACGATCGTATCTACTGTTTTGGGCGTTTCCTTTGGTATCCTGGCCGCAGTAAAACACAGCAAATTTACGGACAACCTCCTTATGGTCGTCTCTCTAATTTCTATTTCTACCCCGTCATTCTTTCTGGCCATGATCCTGATGCTGATTTTTTGCATCTGGCTGCATTTGTTGCCGGTCAGTGGTTTTGACACCTGGCAGAAGATGCTCTTGCCGATTCTGACCCTGGGTACACAGGAAGTCGGCTATATCACCCGCATTACACGTTCGTCCATGCTGGACGTTCTGGGGGAAGATTACATCCGTACTTCCCGTGCCCGTGGCGTGTCGGAGCGCGTGGTCGTCTGCGTGCACGCTTTCCGCAATGCCATCATTCCGGTTTTGACCTCTGTTGGCTTGCGTTTTGGCTCTCTGCTGGCTGGTGCTACCCTGACGGAAACAGTATTTTCTATTGCCGGTATCGGTCGTCTGACAGTCGACGCGGTTTCCCAGCGTGATTATCCGCTGATTCAGGGGTGCATCCTGGTTCTTGCCTTTACCTTTGTGGTTGTAAACACGCTTGTAGACGTACTATACACCGTAGCAGACCCGCGTATCAAATTTGATTAACAGGAGGGCGTCAAAATGAAGAATAAAGTTTTCCGCCGTTTCCTGCGGCGCAAAGTTTCGGTTGTAGCAGCCATTATCTTGCTTACTATCATTCTGGCCTGCATATTCGGCCCGATGTTTATCACCACCGATCCCCTGGAGCAGGATATTCTGAATGCCTATCAGGCTCCCAGTTCGGCTCATTGGTTTGGCACCGACAATATGGGACGTGACATTTTTATTCGTATGCTGTACGGCGGGCGCAACTCGCTTTCTATCAGCTTTGAGGGCGTTATTCTGGGCACCTTTATTGGCGTTATGCTGGGTGTCTGCGCCGGTTATTTTGGTGGTTTGGTTGACACCCTTATCTCCCGCTTTTTGGATATTCTGCTTGCTTTCCCTGGTCTGCTGCTGGCAATCGCCGTTGTTGCTGTATTGGGCAACGGCATGCAGAACACTGTTATCGCAATTTCGATCTTCTCGATTCCTACAGTAGCCCGTATGGTACGCGGCGAGGTGCTTTCTCTGCGCGGCAATGAATATATTTCGGCCTGCAAAGTCATGGGTGAAAGTTCTGCCCGCATTATCTTTACCCACATCATTCCCAACGCGGTTTCGCAGATCATCGTCAATGTCACTCTGCAGCTGGGTACCGCAATTCTGATTGCTTCTTCCCTGTCCTTCCTGGGATTGGGCGTCACCCCGCCGGACCCGGAATGGGGTTCGATGTTAAGCCAGGCCCGTGAGGTGCTGCGCTCCTACCCCATGCAGGCGTTGATTCCCGGTGCTGCCATTACACTGGTGGTTATGAGTTTCAGCCTGATTGGCGACGGTTTACGTGATGCACTTGACCCGCGCTTGAAGAATGTGTAAGGAGGCAACCTGTATGAGTGAACAACCATTACTGCAGGTACATAACCTGAAAACCTACTTTTATACAGAGGATGGCGTTATGCCTTCCGTTGATGGCGTAGATTTTGATCTGCACGAGGGCGAGACCCTGGCCATTGTGGGTGAATCCGGCTGTGGTAAATCTGTGACCAGCCTGTCCATTATGGGACTGGTGCAGTGCCCTCCCGGCAAAATTGAAGCCGGCGAAATTTTGTATCATGGCAAGGATTTGCTGAAGATCAGCAAAAAAGAGATGCGATCCATCCGCGGCAATGAGATTTCAATGATTTTCCAGGAGCCCATGACCAGCTTGAACCCTGTTTTCACCGTAGGGCGCCAAATCATGGAGTCTTTTATCATTCATCAAAAACTGAATAAAAAAGAAGCCCGTACCAAAGCCATTGAAATGATCCGAATGGTAGGTATCCCCGACCCGGAAAAAGTTGTGGACAAATACCCGCATGAACTTTCCGGCGGTATGCGCCAACGTATTATGATTGCCATGGCTTTGGCTTGCAAACCGCGCATCCTCATTGCCGACGAGCCGACCACGGCTTTGGATGTTACAATTCAAGCGCAGATCATGCAGTTACTGAAAGATTTGAAAGAAAAAACCGGCACATCAATCATCATTATCACACATGATTTGGGTGTTGTAGCACAAATCGCACAGACTGCTATGGTTATGTATGCCGGTCAGGTAGTTGAATATGCGCCTGCCCGCAGCATCTACAAGGATCCGCTGCATCCCTATACAAGGGGCCTGCTGAAGAGCATTCCCAAGTTGAACGAGGATGTAGAAACTTTGTACAACATCAAGGGCATGGTTCCCAGTCCCAAAGAATACCCCAAGGGCTGCCGTTTCTGCCCGCGCTGCCCTTACGCCGCCAAACTTTGCCAAGACAAGCAGCCGCCCCTGACGGTGCTGCCTGATGGCCGCAAGGTGCGCTGCTGGAAATATGACGAACAGGAGGGCAAGAACTTTGAGTGAACCGCTGCTTCAGGTGAAAGACCTAAAAATTTATTACCCCGTAAGAGCAAAAAATGCTTTGGGTGGTTCCGTTTCTTATCTGCACGCTGTGGACGATGTTTCCTTTGATGTGTATAAGGGTGAAACCTTTGGTATCGTTGGTGAGTCCGGCTGCGGCAAATCCACCACCGGCCGTGGCATCGTAGGGCTTTTGGAGCCTACTGCAGGTACCATTCTGTTCGAGGGAAAAGATATCAAAGGCTGCTCCCGCCGCGAAATGGCGCGCCATATTCAAATTATTTTCCAGGATCCCTATTCTTCCCTTGACCCCCGCATGACGGTTGGCCGTTGTATTGAAGAGCCGCTGGACGTGCACAAAGTAGGCATCAAATCGGAGCGCTGGTCCAAAGTGTTGGAACTGATGCAGGAAGTCGGCCTACGTGAAGATCAGGCTTCCCGGTTTCCTCACGAATTTTCCGGTGGTCAACGGCAACGTATCGGTGTTGCCCGCGCTATTGCCCTGCAGCCGGATCTGGTCATCTGCGATGAACCTGTATCGGCTCTGGACGTATCGATTCAGGCACAAATCCTGAACCTGATGCGGGATCTTCAAAAAAAAGTACAATCTGACCTACATTTTTATTTCTCATAACCTCAGCGTGGTCAAACACTTATGTGACCGCATTGCTGTTATGTATTTGGGGCACATTGTGGAGCTGGCGGACAAAAAATCGTTGTTTGATAACCCTGCCCATCCTTACACCAAAGCCCTGTTGGCGGCTATTCCTGTGCCAGACCCGGATGTTCCCAGCATGGTTGGTACGTTGAGCGGCGATGTGCCCAGCCCGCTAGATCCGCCCAAGGGTTGCTGTTTCCATACTCGCTGCCCCTATGCAGATGAGCGTTGCCGCACCGAAGTGCCAAAGCTGCATGAAATCGAACCCGGCCACACGGTGGCCTGCCACAAGTTTGATACCCAAAACAAGTAAAACACTATAGGAGGAACTACATCATGATTGAGCGTAAACTGGAACAAGCTCTGGAAGTCACGCCCTGGCAGCATATTGCCTATGAGCCTGACGACGAATTAAAAGAAGTAGAGACAAAACTGGCAGCAGATCCTGAAAACGCACGTCTTTGGATGGACAAAGGGTTGGTTCTTGCCAAGAATTCATTGTACCGCGAGGCGGAAGAGTGCTACGCCCATGCCATTTCTCTGGCACCCTTTGATGGCATCTTGTACCGGCACCGCGCCCACCGTTTTCTTTCCCAGTGGCGTTTTGAGGATGCCCGTGCCGACTTTGTGATCGCCAGCCGCCTGATTCCCGAAAACTGGGATGTATGGTACCATTTGGGCTTGTCCAACTTCCTGCTGGGTGACTACAAAAAGGCCGCTGCTGCCTACCAGCGTTGCCTGGAGCTTTCTACCAAAGAGGATGAACTGATCGCCGTTTGTGACTGGTATTACATGACTGAGCTGCGTTTGGGCGATAAGGGGGCGGCAAAAAAGCTTCTGGACAACATCCACGAGGATTTTGATCCAGGTGATAATGCCGACTACTTCCGCCGCTTGCTGATGTACAAGGGCGTGGTCAAGCCGGAGGATGTTCTGCCCAAGGATATTGCCGGTATGAAGCCGTTGGATGTCGTCACCCTGGGCTTTGGTCTTTCCAACTACTACTGGTACAATGGAGAAAAAGAAAAGTCAAACGCGCTGATTGACCGTATTCTGGAAGTTGGCGACAGCAGTGATTGCTATGTTGCTTTTGGCTATTTGGCCGCAAAAGTAGACAAGACCAACCGTGCGAAAGCCTAAGGCAACACCGCACAATTCCCGCCTTGCGGCTTAAGCACCGCTCCGGCAGCTGCGGCACGGCATCTGCGTTGCCAAAATGCTCGATAAGACATCCAGTATTATCTGCGCTTTTGGCTTGGCATCTGCCGCACCTCGCTCGCCGTATCGGCACTTAGAATTATGCGGTATTGCCCTAATAATTTTGAAAAGAGGGTATTGTTATGGCAACTGAATTAAAATTAGCGCCCAAAGAGCATCAGGTTGCAGATCCCATTCGTACCCCTGGTCCCTACCCTGATGCCGTGGCCGAAATTGATGAAAAGCTGAAGGCAGACCCCAAGAACGCTGATTTGTGGATGCAGCGTGGCTTGGCCTTGGCTGGCGGTTTTTATATGCGTGAAGCCGTGGAAGCCTATTCCCGTGCCATCGAGCTTGATCCTTTCAAGGGGATTCTGTACCGCCACCGCGGCCATCGTCATATCAGCTGTTGGGAATTTGAAGAGGCCGTTGCCGACTTTGTTATGGCAAGCCGACTGATCCCTGACAACTGGGATGTATGGTATCACCTGGGTCTTTCTTATTTTCTGCTGGGCCGCTACGAGGATGCAGCTGTTGCTTATAAACGCTGCTATGCACTTTCCAATCCTGCTAAAGCAGATGATTTCTGTGCTGTTACTGACTGGCGCTGGCGCACCTACATGCGTCTTGGGCGCAAAGAGGATGCTACAGCTCTGTTGAAGAATCTGCCCGATGGTTACGAGAAAGCTGCGGATGTCTGCGGCTATACCTTGAATTGCGCTATGTATCAGGGTAAGATCAGCCCGGAGGATCTGATGAAGGATCGCTTGGTGGATGGACACCTGGATGCTATTACAAGCCTGTATGCCCTATCTAACTACTACTATGTCATGGGTGATATGGATAAATCCAACGAACTTGTAGACAAATGCCTGGAATTTGCTGATGCCAATCAGTGGTGCAGCTTTGGTTATCTTGCTGCACGCGTAGATAAGGCTGCGCGTGCCAAATAAGAAAGGGGAATTTTGTTATGAGACAAAGTATGCTTCTGGAAGGTCCTCTGTCTGAGTACGAGCAGCGTATTGCCCGTCTGACCGCAGAGATGAAGAAAGTCGGCATGGACGGCATTTTGCTTTCTGCCCCCGATAATATGCGTTACTTCTGCGGTCATCGCAGTATTGTGTGGGATTCCAATGTTTCCATGCCTGGTACGTTGGTGCTTTCCGCTGACGGCAACATGCGCCTAGCTGGCTCCCAGAGTAACAATCCCACTGCCCGTATGACTGCATGTGTTGACGAGGACTGCTATATTGCTTATTTTAACGGCGGTACGCGCCAGCCTGGTCAGCCCAGTAGCTACCCCGAAGCCATTCTACAGGCTTTCAAGGAACTGGGGCTGGAAAACGGCAAGATCGGTATGGAGTGGGGCCGCGGCTGCCGTGTGCGTATGATCCATGCTGATTATGAGAACATCATTGCCCACATGCCGCATGCCAACTTTGTGGATGCCAGCAACACCATCTGGGCGGTCCGTGGTGTAAAGAGTCCCTATGAGCAGGATCTGCTACGCAAGGTCAACAACATCAACACCAAGCTGTACGAGCATGCCTATGCTCGCATTGTCCCCGGAGTCACTACTGAACGAGGCCTGTACAACAGCATGGTAGCTGAAGCCTATGAGCTGGGATGCGACAGCATGCTGGAAATGGACGTTCGCGGCCACAAAACTCGTTATGGTCTGCCTAACTGCCCGCCGAGCGATTTGCCCTTTGGTACCGAAGACGGCACTTCCATCATGATCGATGGCGGCCCCAGCTACAAGGGTTATTTCTCTGATATTATCCGTGTTGGCATCATCGGCAAGCCCACTGCTGAGCAGGAGCGTCTGTACAAGATTGCCTTGGAAGGCCACTCCATTGGTATGAGCAAGCTTCGCGCTGGTGTTCTGATCAGCGATGTTGTTGCTGCCGTAGATGCATACTATGAAAAGGCTGGTGTATCTGACATTAACCAGACTAAGGGGTGGATTGGCCACAGCATTGGCCTGAATGTCCACGAGTATCCTTGCCTGGAGGCCGGTGAGGATACGCCGTTGCAGGCTGGCATGGTTATGTCCATGGAGCCGTCCCTGACTACTCCCACCGCTGGCACCATGTGCTTGGAGCAGAACTTTATCGTAACGGAAACCGGCTATGAACTGCTGAGCAAAATGCCTACCGAGTTGGTCCGCGTTTACTAAACAATGATTAAGTAACCTTCCCATTACTTAAGGCAATACCGCATAATTCTAAGTGCCGATACGGCGAGCGAGGTGCGGCAGATGCTAAGCCAAAAGCGCAGATAATACTGGATGCTGCAAAGGTGAGCGCCGCCAGTGGCGGAAACAGCGAACCGAAGCAGGGGCAGCGGTCGCAGAGTGCGAGGGGCTTTTGCCCCCGAAGCACGATGCGGGTACCGCAACCCGACATTATCGAGCATTTTGGCAACGCAGATGCCGTGCCGCAGCTGCCGGAGCGGTGCTTAAGCCGTAAGGCGGGAATTGTGCGGTGTTGCCTTAAGTCAAAGCTTGTCCTACATCTAGGCATCGCCTTATATCTCCGGCCACATAATCTTCCACTCAAAATACTCTGCCTGCGTAATCTCCCCTGCATACAACTTCTTCTGAACCGCAGCCCAATCCTTTAGGAAATCATCCAAAATCGTATCATCGAACCACATGGCCACCGGGGAACGCGGCGGCCAGTTATCGTTGTCATCATAGTGTAGCGCAAAGCTTGGGTTGGCATTGTACCGCGCTGTGCCGCGCTCGGTGGGGACCAGCTTGATAACGCCGGGCTGCGCCTCGTCCAGCCAGAAAAGCTGCTCCAGAATATCGTTTGCCGGGCCGTTTCCGCCATCGGAAAGTGCCAATGGGGAAACACGCAAAGCCTCTGCTATCTGATTTAGCAGGGGCTTTTTTGGTACGCGATAACCCATTTCGTACTGCGCAATGCGGTTTGCGCTGAGGTCGACCAACTCGCCCAACTCTTTCTGAGTCATGCGGCGGTGCTGGCGGATGCGCTTGATTTTCTCTCCGATGTTCATTTCGTTCACTCACTTTGAAGGATTTTCCTTATTGTACCACACCATAACATAAAAGCGCAGTATCCTATATTTACATCGCAAATATGCGAAAGCCAAAATTCAAGGATGGTGATCGCATGGATTGTAAAGAAATCAGAGAAATGTACAAGCTCATGTTTGCGGAGTACCCGGACATTGTAACGGTCAAGGATCTGCAAGCCATGCTGGGCATCAGCCGCCACGCGGCCTATGACCTGCTGGGGGAGGGCGAAATCAGCTGCATCCGGCTGGCAAACGCCTACAAAATCCCCAAAATCAATGTCATTGACTATGTTCTGAAGCGTCCGTGCGGTCAGACCCGCGTGAGCGCGTAGGTGAAAACCTTGCTTTTGGCAAGAGGCCCGCCCGGAAAGTGAATCAGATTTGATTCACTTTTCAGAGAACAGGGCATAAAAGTGAATCAGTTCTGATTCACTCGCAGCAACCGCCCAAATCTGCCCTGTGTGGGGCAGATGCCACACGCAGCATACGGATACGAAACAGCCAGAACACCCGCCGTTTGGCGCGTTTGTGGGGCTGTGGGGCAGCGTGAGCCGTACAACTTAACACTAGAGAATAAAACTTACTACACACAAAAAGACGATAGTATGAGATAATAGATATTCGGAGGGGAGAATGTTCTCCCGCTGGGGGTTGCTGTCCACCATGATGATGGTGGCAGCGTCCCGGTCAATGTCGCGGACAATGACGGGCATGGTGGTCAGTCCTGCCAGCTCGCAGGCGTGTTTGCGGCGGTGGCCTGCGATCAGCTCATAACCGCCGTCCTCCCGTGGCCGTGCCAGCGCGGGGACGAGGACGCCGCATTCCTTGACGCTTTCGGCGGTTTCCTGCATGGACGCATCCTCCCGCACCTGAAAGGGATGATCCGGGAACGGATGCAGCTCGGAGAGCGGAATCTGAATGACTACTTCCTGCTGCGGCTTCGGCTTTTTGGATGGCGCGGGCTTTTTGCCCGGTTCTTTCTGCGCTGCTTTTTCAGGCATTGTGTTCCTCCTGTCGGCATCTGATTTTGGGTGCAAAAAAGGACATTTCTTCTTTTCAGAGGAAATGTCCTGATTTCTTGGACGGGCTGATAGCCTGCCCAAACGGTATTTTATTTTTGCCGTTACTATAACACCCCCTACGATATAACTACTTCGCGGCTCGATTTTTCGTTTTGGAAAAGGATGAAAAACCTTGTCAGATAACCGAAAACCCTTGATATACGGGGCTTTTCCGGTTTGTCGTAATTATACCGTAAGGGCACTCCTGCGCCAGCCTGTTGCTGAAAGAGGGCGTACCGATGAAGCAGATTCAAGAGTGGTTAGGTCACAGGGATATTTCCACCACGGCGAATATCTACGCGCATCTGGATTCGCAATCCAAGAACCTGAGCGCCCGGACGATGGATAACACGCTGACATTGCTCGAAGCGCAGCCCATAAAGAAGTGGTAATTTGAACAGCGGCGGCACCTGAGAAATCGAGTGCCGCCTTTTTTGCTGTCAATTTGTACCCAAGCTGCGGGAAGAATCTTGTGTAGTTCTGTGAATAGCTATTTGCCGCGATTGCTGGTATGATTTGTACCGAACCCGAAAATCACTACTTGAAAATAAAGGGGAGATGCCTATAAGAAAAGCATCGAAATTTTGCAAAGTGGCAATAAAAAATCACTACCCAATGTAAAATCGAGTAGTGATACTTGGCGCAGACGGTGGGATTCTCCCGCGCCCTTGCAACAGTCCGCAGGACTGTTGCAGCCCGGCGGGACACAAAGCGCCGGGCACGGGCTGTTCGAATCCCACCTTGCATCCCTTGCATAGTTTGCCGCAAAAATAAAAAGCAGCACCCCGCAAGGTGCTGCTTTTGGCGCAGATGGTGGGAGTCGAACCCACGCGACAGTCTCCTGTCCTAAAGCATTTCGAGTTAATCTTTGAAAAGGCGTTATAGCTGCAATAGGGGTCAGTGCAGGCTGGTTTGTCCGCTGATTTTGGGCGATGTTTGTGGTGAAAACACTGATAAGCCAGTGAAAAACAATGTAGGTACGAAAATAAGTAAAAACGCCTGTTTTGAGGCAAAAATGGCGACTTTTTGGGAAAAATGCAAGATAAGATGCAAGATAAGCCCTGCCACAAAAGCCGGATAATGGTGCAGGTTTGCGGACACGAATGAGAAAAATGCAAGCTACAAAAGAAATGAGTAAGTGATTTTTAGGGTTCCACTTTACAAACAAGGAGAACCCGAAATGAAGAAAAAACTTGTAAGCAAAGACCCGCTGGCAGAAAAAATTGAAGAAATCCTAACGCCCTATCCGGACCCGATGAGCCGCAACGATTTCCGCATCGTATGCCATATCGGAACACGAACCTCGCTTTATCTTCTGCAAAGCGGACTTGTTCCCTGCAAAAACAACGGAAAGAAAACACGTTGCTATAAAATCGCCAAGAAAGATGTTGCCGAGTATCTCTACCGCCGCGAGTCCGACCCGATGCACTACACTCCGCCCAGCGGGTGGTATTACAACTACCCCAAACACAAGAAACCTGCCGCATCGTTGGAGCGCAAGCTGAACTACAAAGGCGAGGAACGGCTGCTGGCCAAGGAATGGTACGAGCAACAGTTAGCAAATTACCCGGATGTACTGACCGTTGCGCAAGTCTGCGAGGTGACAGGCTACCAACGCCACACAATCTTGAAATGGTGCAGCAAGGGCTTGCTGAAAACCATCTTGCAGACACCCAAGTACATGATTCCCAAAGTATGGCTACTGGAATTTGTGACATCCGATTTTTTCAACGAGATCAGCCGAAAATGTGGAAAACACTATGCCGCCATCAAGGAAATCGGTGGTTCACGCAAAGCCCGATAAGATGACTATTCGACCTCATGTGAACGCCAACACTTTAAGACTGCTTCCATCGGTCTGATATGGTTCCCATTTCAATTTTCCAGTCACTGACTGGAAAATTGGATATCTGAGATATGCAAGCCCTAAAATCTAGTTAGACAAATCTCCCAAGGCATATTCAGCTTTTACGCAGAACTCAATTTGCCAGACACTGTCTGGTAAATTAGCTAGCCAAATACAACAGGCTTATATTTTATAAATCAGCATATTATGGTCAAAGCTGTCAAACAGGGGTATCCACATTCAAAAGAGAAAGGCCCAAAGTTGGACGCAAAGAATAAGGGACAGAAATAATTGAAATAGAATGTAATTCGTACAAGACTGATATTCTTGAAGCTGTCAATATTTTAATTTGTTGACATTTTCCCAAAATCACGATATAGTAATAGTAGAAAACGACTTGGGAGGGATACTGGATGCCGAGCGATTACCAAAAGCAAATAAAAGAAATTTTTGGCACATCTGATTTGGATGAATTGCGAGAACTTGCAAAGATGCTGAAAATCAATAATCCAAATCCGCGCAATGCGGGTCGCAAGGCGCAGCTTACCCCCGACCAGATCGTAGAGGTTTTGGAACTGCATAGAAAAGGCATCGGCAACACCGAGATTGCGAAGCAGTTCGGCGTGTCGCGCCAGACCATATATAAGTATATCTATAACGCCGAGCATTTCAGCAAGAACCCGGATTTCACCATGCGGATGAACTTCATGAATGGTCAGCAGTTATGTACGGTCATTGACGTTGATTTCAAGCACGAAGTTGTCCGCATGAAGAACTACACTGACCGAATCCCTTTGCGGGCGTTTGGTGTTGTAGAAAATCCGTCCTGGGCGGATTTCGAGGAGTTTTTGAAAGAAAGATGTCTGCCCGCCAGCCGAGCCGGTTTGAAAGGCATCCTCCGAGAGATGGAGGTTCCTTTCTTTGATCCGCTGCTGATTATTGAAAAGACCAATGGGCGCATGGCTGGGGACAACCAGTGGGTGCAGATGATCCGTAACATCGCTGCGTAAGGAGGGCTCTATGGAAATGATTGATTTAAGCAGGCTTGAGCCACAAGAAACGCTGAACCATACTTCCAAGGGAAATCAGCTGAAATGGAAATGCGATGGATACTGGTACAAGGCTGACCATATGGGTTATGAGGGGCTGGCGGAAACGATTGTTTCTGCCATGCTGGCAAAGTCAACCATTAAGTACCCCTTTGTCGTTTATGAGTATTCGCAAATCAAGTACAAAGACCGAGTTTACAGTGGCTGTAAAAGCGCTGATTTTCTCGCGGGCGGCTATGACCTTATTCCATTGGAAAAGCTGTATCGAAAATTTACCGGTGGGAGCCTTGCAGTAGATACAGCGCATCAAGGGGAAATCAAGAATCAGATAAAATTTCTGGTAAACTTCGTTGAACAGACAACCAGACTGCAAAACTTTGGACAATATCTGACCTCGATGCTGGAGATTGATGCATTCTTCCTAAACGAAGATCGCCATACCAATAATATTGCCGTTCAATACAACGCTGCGGACAATACCTATGCGCTATGCCCCCTATTTGATAACGGCTTGTCTCTTTTGGCAGATACCAATATGGATTTTCCCTTGGAAAGAAGCTTAGAGGATTGTCTAAAAACCGTTGAAGCCAAGCCTTTTTCGAGATATTTTGACGAACAGTTAGATGCTGCTGAGGAATTATACGGCATACAGCTTCACTTCAACTTTAGCACAAACGATGTAAAGGCGCTCATCGATAGCTATCGAACCGCCTATAGCCAAGAAATTTGCGACCGCTGTGAAGCCCTTATCCGCCGCCAGATGCGCCATTATGGGTATCTTGTTAAATAGACTTGGGCATAAGCTTGGGGGCAAGCCGCAGGACAAGATAAAGGACAAATCATACACAAGGCCCACAGGCTGGATATAAGATCTAGCCTGTGGGCTTTTCATCTTCCTTGCAATGATATCAAACCGTCTGACTTTTGAATTATTCATATCTTGCCCCATAACAACCAATAAAAATACATCTTGATCTTTTTTATGTGTTTCAATTGTTTTTTAACTATAAATGCTCAACGCTGCGGTTTGATTTTCCGCAAATAAGTTTGAATTTCCGTCTTTTTTTATGATTTTTCAGGGAAAGTATGCTATAATATGTTAAATTGGTTGTCCTTTATCTTTGAATGATAGTATATTGCCGAAGGAGAATCGCTATGGCTGTCAGATACAATAAACTTTGGAAAATCTTAATCGACAAGAAGATGAGGAAAAAAGACTTGCAAGAAGCGGCACACATTACGCATTATCAGATGATGAAACTTGCAAGAGATGAAAATATAACTACCGAAATTATCGGTAACATTTGCAAGGCACTTAACTGTACGCCCGATGAAATCATGGAGTTTTATGACGCATAAGCTGAGTAGAGTATGCTTTATGTGACACAAACTTTGCCATAATTAGGATGGGTGTAGAAAAATGGAGCTTATAAACAATACTACAAAGACTCTAAAAGACGATTTGTCCGTAGAAATCAAGCAAGGCAGCAAGCTATCCATTGCAGCGGCTTGTTTCTCTATCTATGCCTTTCAAGAGTTGAAGGAGCAGCTATCACAGATTGAGGAACTCCGCTTTATTTTTACATCTCCGACTTTCGTGACAGAAAAGGCAAAAAAAGAACGCCGTGAATTTTACATTCCGCGCTTAACCCGTGAACGAAATCTTTACGGTACTGAGTTTGAAATTAAGCTCCGCAATGAATTGACCCAAAAGGCTATTGCACGAGAATGTGCAGAGTGGATCAGGCAGAAAGTCACTTTCAAATCAAATGTCAGTGACAAATCTATTCAGGGACAAATTGTAGTTGACGGCGTAGGCTATACCCCCATCAACAACTTTACTACGGTTGAACTCGGTTGCGAAAAAGGCAATGTAATCAGCACCACAATTGTAAAGGACGAGTCCCTTGCCCGCACTTTGCTTGCTGACTTCAATGAAATCTGGAACGACAGCAAGGTGCTTCAGGTCGTCACAGATGAGGTGATCGACAGCATCACGGTTGCCTATAATGAGAACTCGCCCGACTTTATCTACTTTGTGACTCTCTACAATATTTTCAGCGAGTTTTTGGAAGATGTGTCCGAGGATGTTTTGCCAAACGAGGCAACCGGCTTCAAGGAAAGCAAGATTTGGGGGATGCTCTACAACTTCCAAAAGGATGCCGCTCTCGCCATCATAAACAAACTCGAAAAATACAACGGCTGTATTCTTGCAGACAGCGTTGGTCTCGGTAAAACCTTTACAGCGCTTGCCGTTATAAAATATTACGAAAACCGCAACAAATCCGTCCTGGTGCTTTGCCCCAAGAAGCTGACGAATAACTGGAACACCTATAAGGACAACTATGTCAACAACCCGATTGCTGCCGATAGACTCCGCTACGATGTGCTTTACCACACTGACTTGAACCGCACCCACGGCAACTCAAACGGTCTGGATCTTAGCAGATTGAATTGGGGCAACTACGATCTTGTCGTGATTGATGAATCCCACAACTTCCGCAACGGCGGCAAGCTGATTGAAAACCCGGATGAAGAAACCAAGGACAATCGCTATGTAACCCTGATGAAAAAGGTCATCCGAGCAGGCGTGAAAACAAAGGTGCTGATGCTTTCCGCCACGCCGGTCAACAACCGTTTCAATGACCTGAAAAATCAGCTTGCATTGGCTTACGAAGGACACACCGATTATATTGACGAAAAACTCAATACCAGCCGTTCGATTGACGAAATTTTCAGAAATGCGCAGCGGGCATTTAATACATGGAGCAAGTGGGAGCCTTGCGACCGCACAACCGAAAACCTGCTCAAAATGTTGGACTTCGACTTTTTTGAGCTGCTGGACAGTGTCACGATTGCCCGTTCCCGCAAGCACATTCAGAAATACTATGACACAAGCGCCATCGGCACATTCCCCACGCGCCTAAAGCCTATCTCGCTGCGTCCGCATCTGACGGATTTGAAGGGGGCAATCAACTACAACGAGATTTTCGAGCAGCTGATGCTTCTGAATCTGACGATTTACACGCCCTCTCACTTTATTCTGGCGAGCAGAATGGAAAAATACGCGGAGCTTTATGGCGACAACACTGTCAATGTGGGCTTTACGCAGGCCAGCCGCGAGCAGGGCATCCGGCGATTGATGGCCATCAACCTGATGAAACGTATGGAAAGCTCTGTCTATTCGTTCAATTTAACGCTGGAACGAATCAAAGAGCTTATCGACAGCACAATCGACACCATCAACCGTTTTAACCACCACACGGGCACCACATTGAATTTGACGGACATTTCCAATGTGAACGAGTTTGACGACGACGATCAGGATACCGATGATTTGTTCGCGTTTGGCAAAAAGGTCAAGATCGACCTTACGGATATGGACTATGAGTCGTGGCGCAAGGAACTGCAAAAAGACGCCGAAGTTCTGGATCTCCTTACCTACATGGTGCGCGACATCACGCCGGAGCATGACTTGAAGCTGCGCGAGCTTTTCCGTGTGATCAACAATAAAATCACTGCGCCTATCAATCCCGGAAACGAGAAAATTATCATTTTCACGGCGTTTTCTGACACGGCGGAATATCTGTACAACAATGTCGGTCCCTTTGTAAAAGAAAAGTTCGGTTTGAATACCGCCATGATCACCGGCAATGTGGAGGGGCGCACCACCTGCCCGAGATTGCGGTCGGACTTAAACACGGTTCTGACCTGCTTCTCTCCGATATCCAAGGACAAAGAGCTGCTGATGCCCGGCGACAATACGAAAATCGACATTCTGATTGCCACCGACTGCATTTCTGAAGGTCAGAACTTGCAGGACTGCGACTATCTCGTCAACTATGACATTCACTGGAATCCAGTTCGTATCATTCAGCGTTTCGGGCGTATTGACCGTATCGGAAGCCGCAACAAGGTCATTCAGCTTGTGAATTTCTGGCCTGATGTGACCCTTGACGATTATATCAACCTGAAAGCCAGAGTTGAAACCCGTATGAAAATCGTGGATATGACCGCCACGGGCGATGATAATCTGCTCAGTGACGAGGAAAAGACAGACCTTGAGTACCGAAAGGCGCAGCTCAAGCGCTTGCAGGATGAGGTCGTAGACATTGAGGATATGACCACCGGCATTTCCATTATGGATTTGGGGCTCAACGAGTTCCGTCTGGACTTGCTGGAATATGTCAAGAACCACCCGGACATCGAAAAAACACCCTTCGGTCTGCACTCGGTTGTTCCTGCAAGCGAGGACGCGCCTGCCGGTGTGATTTTCGTTTTGAAGAATCGCTCCAACAGCGTAAACATCGACAACCAGAACCGGCTGCATCCCTTCTATATGGTTTATATCGGGGATGACGGCGAGGTTGTCTGTAACCATCTTTCCCCGAAGCAGATGCTGGATAGAATGCGTTTTCTCTGCAAAGGGCAGACAGAGCCAATCCCCGCAGCCTATAAGCCGTTTAACAAAGAAACCCGCGACGGCAAAAATATGTCCCGCCTTTCCAAACTGCTTGGCGACGCCATCGCCTCGATCATCGAGGTAAAGGACGAGAGCGATATTGACAGCTTCTTGAACGGCGGGCAGATCAGCTTCCTGACAAATGAAATCAAAGGACTTGACGACTTTGAACTGATTTGCTTTTTGGTAGTTAGGAATGAGGAATGAGGAGTTAGGAATGGAACGTGTTGTTTTTGAAAAAAGCAAAAATTTTGCCTTGCGAATAATCGCCCTATACAAATACTTCTGTGACGAAAAGAGAGAATTCATTTTATCCAAACAACTATTGCGCAGCGGAACGAGTATAGGGGCAAACATAGCGGAGGCAAATTGTGCTTGCAGCCGAAAGGATTTTCTTGCTAAAATGCACATTGCTTTTAAGGAATCCGCCGAAACGGCATACTGGTTAGAGCTTTTATACAAAGCGCAGTATCTGACTCAGACGCAATACGATTCCATAAACGCCGATTGCGGCGAACTTCAAAAACTCTTATCAAGTATCACCAAAAGCCTAAAAGAAAACTCCTAACTCCTAACTGCTAACTCCTAATTCCTAACTGATTTGAACGGAGTGAAAATCAAAATGCTCGGACTTCCAAAGTCAACTGAAATGAGCAAGCAACTGCCTAAAAAGGCAATCTATGCCAAATTTCAGATGAATACAGCGGTCAAAGACAAAATCGATGCCGATATATCGAGAATTACCATAGTCGACGAAATTTCTCCAAGCCGAATCAAAATTCCTGCCGGAGAGGAAGTCGGCAGCTTCTTTGTCCTGCTTGTTGCGCTCAAGAAAAAGAACTTTGATGAGAAAACGATTGCCGCTTTATCGAAGCTGATTCCGCAGAATATTCTATTTGTGCTGGAATTTGAAGGGCAAAGTAAGCTGGCAATCTATCACACCAAGCTGATGCAGACGGACTGGAAGCCTACCGAAAGCTGCACCCTAGAGCTGCGGGGGTTGACCCTTGATAAAGTTTGGGAAAACATCGTAGTGGACATCGGTGAGGTGAGCATTGCAGACGGCAACACTCTGGATGAGCAGATTGCCGCCGATGAGCGCCGACAGAAGATGGAAAAAGAAATTGCCAAGCTGGAAAAACAGGCACGGGCCGAGAAACAGCCGAAGAAGAAGTTTGAGTTGGTGCAACAGATAAGACAACTTGAAAAGGAAGTGCAGACAAAGCTATGAGAATAAACGAATTACGACCAACAGAGGAAAATATACGAAATACATATCTAAATGATACGATAGGAAGAAATAGCGATGTCAATGCATTTGTTGACATTCTGAATACTTTGGAAAATTCCTGTGCGATTGCCCTTGATGGAGTGTGGGGAAGCGGAAAAACATTCTTTGTCCAGCAGGTGAAAATGGTTTTGGATGCCTGTTGCCGCGATAGCGAAAATGCGGATAAGCAGAGTGTGCGGCGCAAATGGACTACTATGCATAATGGCAAAGAACCGGAATTTCAGTCACAATTATGCGTTTATTATGATGCATGGGAGAACGATAACGATGAGGACCCCGTACTTTCCCTTGTGTATTCGATTTTGCAAGATGTAGATGCCGAATCTCCCTTTGAAACGGAATCCGGAATATTTGATAAAGGTGCTGCAATTGCAGAGTGTTTGTCTGGACGCAGCATAACGGCTGTCGTGGACTCGTTAAAAAGTAAGGATACGTTGTCGGATTTGAGAAAGAAAAAGCAAATTCAGACGGAAGTAAAGAATTTCTTTGACGAATTGCTAACGGAACGTGCTAACCGCCTTGTTATTATTGTCGACGAATTAGACCGCTGCAAACCGGAATATGCAGTGCGGCTTTTGGAACGGGTAAAGCACTATTTTGCCGATGACAGGATATCCTTTGTATTTTCAACAAATATAAAAGAACTGCAACATACCATCGCTAGATTTTATGGAGAAGGGTTTGATGCCGTAAGATATTTTGATCGTTTTTTTGACCTAAGAATAGCCCTTCCTCCGGTAGATATGGATAGTTATCTTCGCAGTATCAACTTTGACAAGCAATATGTTGTTGACAGAGTTTGCTATGAATTGATTGAACAGTATGCTCTTTCCCTGAGAGAAAGTTCTCGATTCATACAGTTTGTTAATCTTGCGGTGCATGAGCCAACGCATGAAAGTCATAAATACGATTTTTCCTTTCCGGATGGGAAAGCCAAATTATTCGGGCTGATGTATGTGGTACCCCTGCTGGTTGTATTAAAAATGACCAACAATGAAAGTTACAATCAATTTGTCGAAGGAAAAAACGCAACCCCATTGGTAAACTTGTTAGAAAATATCCAAATGCGTGATGACTGGTCTTATAGTGAATTCCTTTCACGAGATGAATATTACGACACAAATCAGCTGTCGGGTTCGAGAACGAAATGTGTAGCTTTCAAGCAAAAAATAATGGATGTTTATGAGGCAATTTTTGGAAATCACTATAATTACCAGAATAACGCAATTCACATCGGCGAATATCAGTTTACAGCATATACAAAGAATATGTTGCTTCGAGCAGCGTCTTGCTTATCTGGATATGCTAAATATGAATGAGGAAGGAAAATTATGGACAAACTGAGAATGCAGACAGCGAACAAGGCTGATGAGAATTTCAAGAAATTGGCGGCGATGTTTCCTAATGCGGTGACGGAAACGATTAACGAAAACGGCGAGGTTGTGCGGGCGATTGATAAGGATGTGCTGATGCAGGAGATTTCCTGCAAGGTAGTGGACGGTAATGAGGAGCGCTATCAGTTTACTTGGCCTGATAAGAAAAAGTCTGTTCTGCTTGCCAACGCACCGATCAATAAGACGCTGCGTCCCTGCCGGGAGGAAAGCGTGGACTTTGACACCACAGAGAACCTCTATATTGAGGGCGACAACCTCGAAGTGTTGAAGCTGTTGCAGGAAACCTATCTCGGAAAAATCAAGATGATCTACATTGATCCTCCGTACAACACCGGCAACGACTTTGTGTATGAGGATGACTTTGCTCAGAGTACGGATGAGTATCTTGCCAACAGCGGTCAGTTCGATGAAGAGGGCAACCGCATGGTGCAGAACACCGAAAGCAACGGCCGTTTCCATACCGACTGGTTGAATATGATGTATCCACGACTGAAACTGGCAAAGGATTTGCTGAGTGAGGATGGAGTGATTTTCATCAGTCTTGATGATGGAGAAATTGACAATCTTAAGAAAATAAGTGATGAAGTATTGGGAAGTCAGAACTACGTTGGAACAGTTATATGGGAGCGAGCTTTTGCACCCAAGAATGATGCAAAGTACTTTTCGACAAGTCACGATTTTGTCCTAGTGTACGCAAAGAATATTGAGGATTTTGAAATTGGAAAACTACCAAGAACGCAAGAAGCTAATGCCCGTTATAAAAATCCGGACAACGATCCAAGGGGACCATGGGCAGCAGACAATATGACGGTCAAAACATATAGTGCTGCATATGATTATCCAATTACTACGCCAAATGGAACAGTAGTTAATCCAACCAACGGAAGATGCTGGTTCACGAGCAAGGAAAGAATGCAAAAGCTCATCGAAGATGGGAGAGTCTATTTTGGAGCTGATGGAGGAAATACTCCGCGATTGAAACGGTATTTGGCAGATGTGCAACAAGGCATGACACCCACGACAATCTGGAAATGTGATGATGTTGGGCATAATCAGGAGGGAAGGCAAGAGTTAAAGAAACTTTTTGATGACAAAGGCTATTTCGACAGCCCGAAACCACAACGTCTAATGCATCGAATCTTAAAAGTTGCTAATTTGTTAGATAATTCAATTGTGCTTGACTTTTTTTCGGGTTCAGCTTCAACCGCCCACGCTGTTATGCAACTGAACGCCGAGGACGGCGGACACCGCAAGTTTATCATGGTGCAGCTTCCTGAAAAATGCGACGAAAAGAGTGAAGCCTATAAAGCCGGTTATAAAAACATCTGCGAAATCGGCAAGGAGCGTATTCGCCGTGCGGGTGCAAAAATCAAGGAAGAAGCAGGGCTGGCTGCGCAGAATCTTGACACCGGTTTCCGCGTGTTGAAATGCGACACCTCCAATATGAAAGATGTCTACTATAACCCTGCGGAGTATGAGGTCAATATGTTCTCCCGCCTTGAGGATAACATCAAAGAGGACAGAACGCCGGAGGATCTGCTGTTCCAAGTAATGCTCGATTTGGGTGTGCTGCTCTCCAGCAAAATTGAGGAAACCACCATTGCCGGCAAGAAGGTGTTCAATGTGGAGGACAACTACCTGATTGCCTGTTTCGACAGCGATGTTTCGGAGGAAACCATCAAAGCCATCGCCAAACAGAAGCCGTACTACTTCGTCATGCGCGACAGCTCTATGGCAAGCGACAGCGTAGCCACCAATTTCGACCAGATTTTCGCCACCTATAGCCCCGACACCGTAAGGAAGGTGCTGTGATGACGACAAGCATTAAATACGAAGTTGAGCAGCTTTATCACTATACATCGTTAAATACTTTACATGCAATTCTGCAAAATAAAACAATTCGATTAACGGATTATCGTTTTTTAAATGATATGCAGGAGTTATTTTTTGCAACAGAAAAATTGAAAAAATACATTCAAGGAAATCCGACTATTAATGAAAGAGAAGAATTATTAACTGCTGTTCAAAATATTGAAAGTGGGAAAATCAGTAAATTTAAGTCTGTGGGTTATTCAGGCGACAAGATTTTAGTATCTCCTTTATTATCTGACACAAATTATTATGTTCTATCATTATCTAATGCTCGAGATAACATTGCAATGTGGAAAATGTATGCGCCTGAAGGTTGCTGCATGAAATTCAACAGTCAAAAATTGTTTGAATTTTTTTATTCATTTCGAGATGAACATCTTCCACAAGGACTCACGAATATTATCAGAGGTCAGGTGCATTACGGAGATGACCAACAGATGCCGCATATGGTTAATTTCATGTCTAGTGACTTTAATAAATTGATGATATATTACAATATATTACAATACTGCCTTCTTCAGAAAGATAAAGCGTTTGCATATGAACAGGAATATAGAATTGCATTGCCATTTGAATCTGAATATCTCGACGATTCATGCTCGAGGGAATTTATAATTAGTGAAACACTAATTAAACCTCAAATTGAATTTAAAAATTTTCCTATTTCTGAAATTCTGGAAGAGGTTATCATAAGTCCTTTTGTTAAATCTGAACTTACACATATGGGTGTTCAAGAATTGCTTAAAGCCAACGGTATTTCGCCCGATATTGTCTTAAAATCTAATATATTGATAAGGTGAAACCATGAAGTTCAATTTCAAAATACAACAATATCAGACCGATGCAGTGGACGCCGTGGTCAACGTCTTTGCGGGGCAGCCGTACAGCAGCGGCGTGTCTTATATCCGCGACACTGGCACCTTGAACCAAAAACCGCAGCAGCTGAGCTTTTTACCATTCGCCGATAATCCTGAACAAATGGAATTAGAGGATTTGCTGCGCGATTCCGGTTATAAAAACGAGGCTGTGGCGCTTTCCGATGATCAGCTTTTGCAAAACATCCACACGCTGCAAAGCCAGAACAACATCAAGCTCTCCCCGGAGTTGGTAAACGACATGGGGCGCTGCAGCTTGGACATTGAGATGGAAACCGGAACCGGTAAAACCTATGTCTATATCAAAACCATGTTCGAGCTGAACAAGAAGTACGGCTGGAGTAAGTTTATTGTGGTCGTTCCCTCGATTGCAATCCGTGAGGGCGTGAAAAAATCCTTTGAGATCACCACCGACCATTTTATGGAGTATTACGGAAAGAAAGCACGTTTCTTCGTTTATAACAGCTCCAACCTGAACCAACTCGACAACTTTTCTTCCAACTCCGGCATCAATGTGATGATCATCAACACACAGGCGTTTGCATCCTCTCTGAAAGAGGATGGCAAGAGCAAGGAAGCCCGTATTATCTATTCCGAACGTGATGAGTTCGGCTCCCGCCGCCCGATTGATGTTATTAAGGCAAACCGCCCTATCATCATCTTGGACGAGCCGCAGAAAATGGGCGGCGATGTAACGCAAAAGGCGCTGAAGAACTTTAACCCGTTGTTCTCGCTCAACTATTCCGCCACCCACGCAAAGCATCACAATCTGGTGTATGTGCTGGATGCGTTGGATGCCTTCAACAAACGGCTGGTCAAGAAAATTGAGGTCAAGGGCATTGATGTCAAGAACTTCCGCGGCACGGACAGCTATTTATATTTGGAGCAAATCGTACTTTCCAGCAAAAAACCGCCGATGGCAAAAATCGAGCTGGAAATTGCCTACAATAAGTCCATCAACCGTGAAACCCGTATTCTTGGTGTCGGCGATGATCTCTACTATGTTTCACAGGAAATGGAGCAGTACAAGGGCTATACGATTTCTGAAATTGACCCGCTGCGCAGCACCGTGACCTTTACCAACGGTGAGGTTATCAAGGCCGGCGATGTGGTGGGCGATGTTTCCGAAAAGGATAAGCGCCGCATTCAGATTCGTGAAACGATTTTGTCGCATTTTGAAAAAGAAGAAAAGCTGTACAACATGGGCATCAAGTGCCTGTCCCTGTTCTTTATTGACGAGGTCGCCAAGTATCGCCAGTATGACGCTGACGGCAATGAGGTCTTGGGCGAGTATGGCCAGATGTTTGAGCAGGAGTACATCAATGTTCTGAACGAGTATACAACCCTGCTCGATACGCCGTATCAGAAATATTTGAAGTCTACCTGCAGTGATGTCAGCCGTGTACACAAGGGATATTTCAGCATTGATAAGAAAACTGGGCGCAGCATTGACAGCCAGCTCAAGCGTGGCAGCGAGTTCTCCGATGATATTTCGGCGTATGACCTGATTTTGAAAAACAAGGAACGGCTGCTGTCTTTTGAGGAGCCCACGCGGTTCATTTTCTCCCACTCTGCCCTGCGTGAGGGCTGGGATAACCCGAATGTGTTCCAAATCTGCACGTTGAAACATTCTGACAGTAATACCGCAAAACGGCAGGAAGTCGGTCGTGGTTTGCGCCTTTGCGTCAACCAAAACGGCAACCGTATGGATGTGCAGAGCTGCGGGGACAGTGTGCATGAAATCAACACCCTGACCGTTATTGCCAGCGAGAGCTACAAGACCTTCGTTGAAGACCTGCAATTGGATATTAAAACGGTGCTTTATGACCGACCCACGGTTGCTACGAGTGAGTACTTCAAGGGCAAGTATGTCAAGGTAAACGATGTGCCCACCCTGATTGACCGTGAGAAGGCCGATACTATCGAGTTCTATCTGATTCAGAACGGCTATGTGGATATGAAGCGCAGAGTCACGGACAAGTATCGCCGGGATGTCGCAATGAATCAGGTTGCGGAGCTTCCCGATGAGCTGAAACCTATGTCCGAAGGGATTCATACACTTGTTCAGGCGGTTTATGATGACAGCGTTCTTAAGGAGATGTTCACCGATGGTCACGAATCGAAGGTGAAGGAAAATCCGCTGAATGAGAATTTTGCCAAGAAAGAGTTTCAGGCTTTGTGGCGTGAAATTAACCACAAGTATGCCTATACGGTGGAGTTCGACAGCGCCGAGCTGATTCGCAAGGCCATTGCCCACATTGATGAAAAGCTGTTTGTTTCGGAACTACAGTACACGACTACCATTGGACGCCAAAAGGCGAACATGAATGAGTATGAAATTGACCGCGGCGATTCTTTTACGGGCGAAAAGACCCGGACACAAACCCTCAAGCACGCAGAAACAAGCCAGATCAAATATGACCTGATTGGCAAAATTGCCGATGGCGCAAAGCTCACACGCAAATCGGCATCTGCCATCCTGCAAGGTATCCGTGCCGACAAGCTCTATATGTTCAAGAACAACCCGGAGGAGTTTATTTCCAAAGTGATCCGGCTGATCAATGAGCAGAAGGCCACTATGATTGTGGAGCATATCTCCTACAATACCATTGAGGGAGAATACGACAGCTCTATCTTTACGGCAGAAAAGGCCACCCAAAGCTTTGATAAGGCGTTTCTTGCCAAGAAGGCAATTCAGGACTATGTGTTTACCGATGGCTCTGCCGACAAGAGCATTGAGCGTAAGTTTGCCGAAGATTTGGATGCTGCGGAGGAAGTTTGTGTCTACGCCAAGCTGCCCCGAACCTTCCAGATTCCCACGCCGGTAGGCAACTATTCGCCGGACTGGGCAATCGCATTCTACGAAGGCACCGTCAAGCACATTTTCTTTGTGGCAGAAACCAAAGGCACGATGGAAACACTGGAACTGCGACCCATCGAGCAGGCAAAAATTTCCTGCGCCAAGAAACTGTTCAACGAGATGTCTACCAGCCATGTCGTATACCATGATGTTGACAGCTACCAGAGCCTACTGAACATAATGAATTCAATATGATGTGATAAGCCTCTTACCACTATGTAAACTAAGAGACCTAGCTGGTCTTTTGTTTATATAGTACGATTTTGATTGGTTTCATACTGTGCTGTGTCATATTCGGCGGGTATCAGCTTGGTAGCGGGGACCGCTACCCGTCCAATCAAAGAAGCGGTTCCCCAATATCGTTTCAGACCATTATAGCTATCGGAAAGTGGAACTGTGGAAACGCGCAAAGCCTCTGCTATTTGATTTGGCAGAGGCTTTTGGGTACACGGTAATATTCTCTAATTTCGAACGAGTTATAGGTTACACTATATTGTAAGTAATCGCGCTATTCGCTTGATTACAATCAAGCAATTCAAAAAAATCGAAAATGTTAAAGAGTATACTGTAACGCTGCCGATAAAATGTAGTATAGCAATACAGTTTTGCTGCAAAGCTCCATATAAAGGCACAAGTGCTAGTCCCATAAAAAGAACTACTAAATCCGTAATGGACAAGCAAGATAAATATAGTATGGTGTTGATTGTCTCATTGAATACTGTACCGTAAGCAGGATAACCCTTTTTCTTTTTCTCATTTCCACTGGCGATTGCACCTAATGTGGCAAATAATAACCCCAGCAAAATTGAAATTGCCGTACATACCGTTTCCAGAACACTCGTGCTAATTGGGGAAATTAACGTCAGACCAATTCCAAAGCTAATTGGTGTTGCCATAAAAATTACGCGATGGCGTAGAGAAGAAAGCATTTTCCAGTAATCACAGACAATTTCACGGATGTTTAGAAAAGAATTTTTCTTTCGCAAAGAATAGCGTATAATCAGTAAGAATGTGATTGCAAGAATCAAGGCACCACAAAAATGTGTTTCGCTCATGATAGCTCCTCCGTTAGCGTCTTGATATCACATGAATAGTCATATCCATTTTTTCAATGTATTCTGTCGCGCGTGCACATAAGTACGAAATGATGGTATTCTCGTCAGCATGACCGTTCTCTTTTTCGTATTGGCTGGGTATGTATTCAAGAATGCTCAGATTATCGTATTTATGCAGATTAACAGTTCTTTCTTTACCATCTCCGATGTCTATTGTTGCAGTAACATTGTCGTAAGATATGCCGTTTTCTAATTCAAAAATTGCAGACTTGTCTAAACCGAAATGGATTAAACGCTCAATAAAAGTACTGGCCGTTCTTCCAAGGAAGGATGACAAAACCCGTTCTTCTTTGGCATAAGAAATCCCACTCAGTTGGTCACTGTTGTCTTCTGAGGTGCGATTACGGGTCAATTTCAACCGTTTGAGTGTACCTAAATCAAAAAAAGCCCTTAGAAATTCACTGGGAGATACATTGCACGTGTGAAAAGTTGCGTTCATTTTATCTTTCGCAAACTCATTTATCATTTTACAGGTAATAGATTTGGCACCGTATATCCCCATAGATTGGAAAAGGATTAAGCCCTTGTTAATGGGTTCCGTTGACGTCTCTTTTTTGGGAATAGCAACAAATACAAAGAAAGGAACCATTCCTGCTTGATTCTTTTCAATTGAACCAACTTGTTCGTGAGATGTTGCATCGTATATGTCACTTTCTATCCCATAATTCCCCGAATGTATGCAAGCAGCAATGTAAGAAAATTTTTCGGTTTCTCCGCGCCAATTGGGATTTGTTTCAATGTAATACAACTTCTTTTCGGATTCAAGCGTTTCCATTGTGCGGCGAACAGCAAAAAAGGCTTCAAAAAAATCTATTGCCTGGGAGTATTGCGTATCATTGTATTGAACAGGGGAGTTCAGCCCTAAATAACAGCTATTCTTGCCTGATTGGAAAAAGTAGAAGCTGGAAACATATAAACCCAAACTCATTTAAAAGACTCCTTTTTGTATGCGCAATCCTATGAGTAACTATGTTCTTTGTGACATAGGAAAAATGGTGTAGATAGAAAAACTGTTTTCATATGTGTAGATTATCACAATCAGGCCACATAACCTTCCACTCAAAATACTCAGCCTGTGTAATCTCCCCAGCATACAACTTCTTCTGAACCGCAGCCCAATCCTTTAGAAAATCATCCAGAATCGTATCATCAAACCACATCGCCACGGGGGAGCGCGGCGGCCAGTTATCGTTGTCATCATAGTGCAGCGCAAGGTCTGGGTTGGCATTATACCGTGCTGTGCCGCGCTCGGTGGGAACCAGCTTGATAACGCCAGGCTGCTCCTCGTCCAGCCAGAAAAGCTGCTCCAGAATATCATTCGCCGGGCCGTTTCCGCCATCGGAAAGTGCCAACGGAGAAACACGCAAAGCCTCTGCTATTTGATTTAGCAGGGGCTTTTTTGGTACGCGGTAACCCATTTCGTATTGCGCAATGCGGTTTGCGCTGAGGTCGACCAACTCGCCCAACTCTTTCTGAGTCATGCGGCGGTGCTGGCGGATGCGCTTGATTTTCTCTCCGATGTTCATTTCGTTCACTCACTTTGAAGGATTTTCCTTATTGTACCACACCATAACATAAAAGCGCAAGAAAAAAGTAACAATTTTGCGAAAACTATTGACATTCGCATAAAAGCGCAGTATCCTATATTTACATCGCAAATATGCGAAAGTTTAAATTCAAGGATGGTGATCGAATGGATTGTAAAGAAATCAGAGAAATGTACAAGCTCATGTTTGCAGAATACCCGGACATAGTAACGGTCAAGGATCTGCAAGCCATGCTGGGCATCAGCCGTCACGCTGCCTATGACCTGCTGGGAGAGGGCGAGATCAGCTGCATCCGGCTGGGAAACGCCTACAAAATCCCCAAAATCAATGTGATCAATTATGTTCTGAAGCGTCCGTGCGGTCAGACCCGCGTGAGCGCGTAGGAGCTGCCTTGATTTTGGCAAGAGCACCTCCCCGTCTTAAATAGATTCGGCACCTTGAAAACTGCATATCCGACAAGCAAGGTACATTCACCGCATTGCCGTCAACTTACGAGTACGGCAGCGCAGACAGAGTATGCGCCATGACTGCCACCGGGCACGAGCGATTCAGTCTCTGGTAAACACCCCGTGGCGGAGTGGAGCGCAATGACAGATGTGGTCGTAAAGATACTTCCGTCCAGTCACAGTTCACACAATGAGGGCGGCAGGCAGAGAACCTGGCTGGGGTAAAAATACCCATAATGCCGTTGCAGCCGAACGGCAGCCTTGCGAATCGTCCCCACAGCTGGGGCAAGGTGGGCAAATGCAGCTGTGAATCGAAATGTTATCCCGAAAGTGTACCGAACGGATTCACTTTTTCCAGCCCAGTAAAAGTAGTGAATCAGAACCGTATACTTTCGGAAAATTTATTGGGAGTGAATCAGATTTGATTCACTATTCAGAGGACAAGGGCATAAAAGTGAATCAGTTCTGATTCACTCGCAGTAACCGCCCAAATCCGCCCGGTGTGGGGCGGATGCCCCGCGTCGCACACGGACGCGAGGAACACCCTAAACCCGCCGTTTGGCGCGCTTGTGGGGCTGTGGGGCGGCGCGAGCCGTACAACTTAACACTGGAGAATAAAACTTACTACACACAAAACGACGATAGTATGAGATAATAGATATATACCAAAACAGAAAGGACGATGCGAATGAATTATGAAAAACTTCCAAAAACGATCTCCGCCGAAGAACTCCTCTCCACGCCGCTGCCGCCGGTCAAGTGGATCATTCCCGATTTGCTCCCGGCAGGGCTGGCACTGTTTGCCGGTCCCAGCAAGGCGGGCAAAAGCTGGCTGACCTTGTGGCTGTGCTTGCAGGTCGCGCAGGGCAAACCTATGTGGGGACGCGAAATAGAGCCGCACACCGTGCTTTACCTATCGCTGGAGGACACCTTCAACCGCCTGCAAAAGCGCCTTCTCCAGCTGGTGGGCAGCGAAGAAGCCCCCGAACGGCTGGTCATGCAGACGGAATGCAGCAGCATCGGGCAGGGGCTGGAAGAACAGCTCACAAGTTTCCTCTATCAGCACCCGGACACCGGGCTGATCGTCATCGATACCTTGCAAAAGGTGCGTTCCAGCGACCAGAACAACAGTATGTATGCCAGCGATTACAAGGAGATCAGTGCGTTGAAGGCATTGGCGGACAAGTATAACATCTGCATTTTGCTGATCCACCATCTGCGCAAACAAGCCGCAGACGATCCGTTCCAGCAGATTGCAGGTTCCAATGGTCTGATGGGTGCGTCCGATACCAGCTGGGTCATGCAGCGCAAGCGTATGAGCCAGACCGCCAGCATTTTGGTGACCGGGCGCGATATGGACAACAAAACACTGCGCCTGCACGAAGAAAATTGCGTTTGGATGCTGGACGAGGAAGAAAGCACCGAACAGATTGTCGCAAAAGCAGTTCCCGGATATATTTGGAAGGTGGCTGACTACATCGATAGTCTCGGAACATGGCAAGGTACGGCTACCGAATTGCTCTCCGCAGCCGATATTGAGGGCGTTTTGCCCCACCAGCTGACCCGGAAAATCGTGGAACACTTCGATACGGTGTTTACGCCAAGAGGTATCCGCTATGAAACCCACCGCACCTCGCAGGCGCGGCAGATGAAGTTCTCCCATGACGGAAATGACGCAGATGACGCTAATGACGCTGATATTGACATAACCCAGCTTTTCAAATGGGATATCTCACAAACAGCGTCATCAGCGTCATTAGCGTCACAAAGGTCGCGTAAGGAGAGCAAGCATGGGCGAAGTGTTGCCACAGGGCAACCCGCCGAAAAGCCTACGGGGACAGCCCCGAACCCCTGTGAGGCTGCTGGCGCATGAGAAAGCGCAGTGTCGGGATCAATGTCCGCGTCAGCGTCACAGAGAAACGAAAAATGACGCTGATGGCTAAACGGTGCGGGCTGTCTCTCTCGGAATACTTACGCCAACGGGCGCTGGGATATGAACCGGGTGGACACCCGCCCAAGGAGGTATTTGATGTGTTGGACAAATTGGATGAAATTGCAGAGAACTGTTCTGCACGGGAAGGGGCAGCCATCAATGCCCAGACCGACCGTATGAGGGACCTGCTCATTGGCGGTAACTAAGATTTGGACGATCAAGGACAGCCTACAGCGTGTCCTTGATTACGCAGCCAACCCGGACAAAACCGAATACGATGCCCTTGCCCAGACACTGCACTACGCAGAGAACGATGCCAAGACCAAGCTGAACGAGAGCGCCCAGCTTGTCACCGGCATCCATTGCAGGGCAGACCATGCGTGGGAGGATATGCGAGCCGTACAGGAACGCTTTGGTAAAACAGACGGCGTGGTGGCGCTCCACGCCTACCAAAGCTTCCGCGAGGGGGAAGTCACCCCAGAGCAATGCCATGAGATCGGCGTGGCGCTGGCACGCAAGGTCTGGGGCAAGCGATTTCAGGTGCTGGTCGCCACACACATGAACACGGACAATCTGCACAACCACTTCGTTATCAATTCTGTATCGTATGTGGACGGCAAGAAATACGAGCAACGCCGCAGCCAATATGCGGAATTTAGAGAAACTTCAGACAAGCTGTGCCGGGAGTACGGCTTGTCGGTAGTGGAGCAGCCCAAGGCCAAGGAACCGGCGCGGTACGCCCGGATGCGGGAAGCCATCGACCAAGCCTGTGAGGATGCCAGTACTCCAGAAGATTTTCACAGGGCGCTGTATCGTCAAGGGTACATCTTCGGTGCTGATCCCAACCGCAAGTATGCAACGATCCGGGCGCGGGATGGCGGACGTGCAGTGCGGCTTTATCGGCTGGGAGAAGAATACGATCTTGCAGCCATAGATGACAGACTGCGGGGAAACTACTTGTTGTATGGACCAAGGCTGTATGAGTTGAAGCACCAGCCCCGGCAATATACGCCGAAACGGTATCGCCCCACGGAGAATAGAAGCATCCTCCAAATTTTCTTCGAGGTATTCTTCGGGGAATCCCAGATGCACCGCTTATATCTGTACTACTGTTATCAGCTGGGCATCCTGCCCAAGAAACAGCAACCGAACATCAACCGCCCGGAACTGGAGCGCATCTGGAAAGACACCGAGAAAATCCTTGCAGAACACGCCTTTGTCCGCGACCACAAGTTTCCCTCTTTGCAAGCAATCGTGGATTACCGCAAGGGCTTGTCCCGGCAAATGGAAACCCTTGCCGCGCAGCGGGCGGAAATCGTCAAACAGATACGCCGAAAGGATGCACCGCCGGAGTTGGCTGACCAACGCATGATACTGACTTGCCAAATCGCCAAACTGCGCAAAGAGGATAAAATTGCGGAAGGAGCAATCAAGCGTATTCAACGCACACGCGAATCCAACCATATTGACCGGGAAAACAGGATGCCGCTGCATCCCAGACCACGCCGCCGCAGACGTGAACGGGAGCGCGAATGATGTCAGTTTGCACCCAATGTGCAGGACGGTTCTTGTGCAATTCTGTGAATAGCTTTCCGGTGGGATTGCTGGTATCGTTGTACCGAACCCAAAATGCAGCAACTTGAAAAAAAGGAGAGAGGCCTATGGTAGCAGGACGCTTACAGGAGAAAAACGGATTTTATTACATCGTGCTGAGTTACACGGACTCGGCGGGCAAACGCCGTCAGCCGTGGATCGGCACGGGGCTGCCCGTCAAGGGCAACAAGAAACGCGCCGAAAAAATGCTGGCAGAAACGCGAAAGGACTTCACGATTCCCAAGGGGCAGGTGTCCGAACTCAGCCCCGATATGGCATTCAGCGACTATATGCGGTACTGGCTGAAAATGATGCGCACCGCTGTAACAGAAACGACCTACTCGTCCTATTGCTTCAATGTAGAGAAACATATTATTCCCTACTTTGAACCGCTGGGCGTAACGCTGGCAGGGTTACAGCTGCGCCAGATTCAGAGCTTTTATCTGCACGAAGCGGAAACGCTGAAAAACACCTCTATCCTGCGATTCCATGCCAATCTGCACAAAGCGCTGAAATACGCCGTGCGCATCGACCTGATAGCCAGCAATCCGGTGGACAAGGTGGACCGCCCCAAGCCGCAGGCATTCATGGCAAGCTATTACAGCGCCGAGGAGATGGAAAAGCTCTTTGAAGCAGCCCAAGGCCATAAGCTGGAACTTATCATCCAGCTTGCAGCTTTTTACGGCTTGCGCCGTGCCGAGGTGATGGGGCTGCGGTGGGAGGCCATCGACTTTGAAGCTAAGACGCTGACCATTCGCCACATCGTGACCAGCACCCGTATTGATGGCAAGAAGATTTTGGTAGAAGCTGACCGCGCCAAAACAAAATCCAGTCTGCGCACCTTGCCGCTGGTAGACCCGATTGCGGAGCGCTTAAAAGCCGTCAAAGAGCAGCAGGAGTACAACCAGAAAATCTGCGGCAACTGCTATAATCAAGAGTACCTTGGATATGTATTTGTGGATGCGATGGGAAATCTGATCCAGCCGGATTCCGTGACGACAGGCTTTCCACAGTTGCTGAAAGAGAACGGTCTGCGCAGGATTCGCTTTCACGATTTGCGCCACTCCTGTGCCAGCCTGTTGCTGAAAGAGGGCGTGCCGATGAAGCAGATTCAAGAGTGGCTGGGACACAGCGATATTTCCACCACGGCCAACATTTACGCGCATCTGGATTCGCAATCCAAGAACCTGAGCGCCCGGACGATGGCAAACACGCTGACATTGCCAGAGGCGCAGCCCATAAAGAAGTGGTAATTTGAACAGCAGCGGCATCTGAGAAATCAGGTGCCGCCTTTTTGCTGTCAATTTGTACCCAAGCTGCGGGAAGAATCTTGTGTAGTTCTGTGAATAGCTATTTGCCGCGATTGCTGGTATGATTTGTACCGAACCCGAAAATCACTACTTGAAAATAAAGGGGAGATGCTTATAAGAAAAGTACGGGAATTTTACAAAGCGGCAACAAAAAATCACTACCCAATGTAGAATTGAGTAGTGATACTTGGCGTAGGCGGTGGGATTCGAACCCACGTGGCATTGCTGCCAAATTGATTGCGAGTAATTTGCCGCATTGAATGCAAGATGGCATTTCGGGCCAATACTGGCTGGTTCGTTCGCAGATTTTGAGCGATGTTTGTAAGCAAAAGCGGCACAAGCATGGAATAAACCATGTAAGTACGACAGAAAGTAAAAAAATCGCCGTTTTTGCCCCAAAATGACACCTTTTTGGAAAAAATGCAAGATAGGATGCAAGATAACCCCAAGGGCAACACGCCCTGTCACAGCGCGGATTTGCGGGTACAGGCGAAACTTTTTTGATGCAAAAATGCAAGAAAATAACCCCAAATCAGCCAAGTAAAGCAGATAGCTGGTAACCAGATAGTCGATTCTCTGGGTTCAAATCAACACAAAAGGAGAATCGAAAATGAAGAAAAAAGCCGTCCAGCAAGACCCCTTAGCCGAGAAAATTGAGGAGATCCTAACCCCCTACTCTGACCCGATGTGCCGCAACGAATTCCGCAAAGCCTGCCACATCGGAACGCGAACCACCATCTATCTATTGCAGACAGGTCTCGTTCACTGCAAGAATAACGGCAGACGAACCCGGTGCTACAAAATTGCCAAGAAAGACGTTGCCGAGTATCTCTACCGCCGAGAGTCCGATCCGATGCACTATACTCCTCCCAGCGGATGGTATTACAACTGCCCAAAACACAAAAAGCCAGCGACCTCATTGGATCGCCAGCTCAATTATGAAATCGTGGACCGCCTGCTGGTTCGCCAGTGGTATGAAAAACTTCTGGACCGCAGCCCCGATGTACTGACCGCCGAGCAGGTCGGCGAAGTGTTAGGTTACAGCCGCCACACGATCTCCAAGTGGTGTTGCGAGGGCAGGCTGAAAACCATTATGCAGACCCCGAAGTACATGATTCCCAAGGTGTGGATTCTGGACTTTGTAGCCACGGATTTTTCAACGAGATCGGCCGAAAATGTGGAAAACACTACGGCATAGTCAGAGCCATCAAGCAGGCAAGCACCCCACTCAAAAAGAGCGGTACAAAGCCGGGCACGAAGAAGAATAAAAAGCGGAAAACCACTAAGTGAATATAGAACGACAATCGGGAGTTCCCACACAAATGGTGGGGACTCCCGATTTATCTATAGAAATTACAATCCCTTTCGGCAGAAAAATCCAATACTTTGACGCATCTACTATAAGGAATCCCAAAAAAGAAAAGCAACTTGACAATAGAGAAAAAATCCACATCAAATCGCTTTTCTTAAACTGCGCTTATAGATTGTTTACCCTTTTACTGCGCCCGCTGTAAGTCCCTGAATAAAATATCTCTGCAGGAATACAAAAATAATTGTAACAGGAATTGCAGCCACAATAGAAGCCGCCATCATGTATCCCCAGTTAGTAGATGCTTCACCCAAGAAAGTCATAACAAGACCGGGAACCAAGGTACGTCTAGCCGGATCTGTGACCAACGTCATTGAATACAGCAGGTCATTCCAGCTCCAAACAAAGCCATAAATGGCGATAGAAATCATGCCAGGGACAGCCATTGGGAACACAATGCTTCGCATAATTCGGAAATGACCGGCGCCATCAATCTTTGCGGACTCAATAAGAGAATCCGGGATCTGATCGAAATAGCTTTTCAACGTCCATGTGCCAACAGGCAAGGTGAATACAACATAGCTAATGAGCAGTGCCCAATAACTGCCGAGCAGACCCGTCTTGCGCATTAGTTCGTAAATTGAAAGAAGAAGAATCGCTTGGGGGAATGCCTGACTCATCATAAAGAGTCCCATCACAAACCCACGCCCGCGATAGCGGAACTTGGCAAAACTATAGCCAGCAAAGGAGCAAACAATCGTAGCCAGAATACTAGATCCAAACGATACCAACAAGCTGTTTCTCAGGTAGGTCATAATCGTTGAATCAGTCAAGATATGGATAACGTTATCAAGCGTGAGAGGGCCCACAAAAAAGTAGTTGCTAAATGTTTCAGATGTAGGCTTAAGGGCCGTATTGATCATCCACAGCAAGGGGAAAAATACAAAGAAGCCTATCAACAGCAAGGATAACCAGAAGAATACCCTAAACGGCTTAGTCTTTTCAAACATTCTGATTTTTCCCCCTTAATCCTTTTCATTAGCCTGACGAATATAAATGATGCTAAAGCATGCAAGAATAATTGCCCAGATAGTGCCAACAGTAGCGGCTTTGCCCATATTCCAGTCTTTGAATGCTGTAGTATACACTTCGATAGACAAAGTAGTCGTGGCACGTGCCGGGCCGCCTTGCACCATAGTCCAAGGAAGATCAAAATGCTGTAAGTTGCCAATCAGGCCAAGCATAAATACCAGAATGGCAGTTTGCTTCATACTGGGAAGGATGATACGCCAAAAGCAAACCCAGTTGTTCGCTCCGTCAATGCGTGCAGCCTCAATTTGATCCAGCGGAACGCTTTGAAGTCCGCCAAGCAAAAATGCCATGTACCAGGGAAGCATCTGCCAGGTTCGAGCAATAATGACGCAAATCAGAGCTGTACTTGTTTGGCCGAGCCATGGGATGCCATCATCAATCAATCCGATTGCTTCCAAAAAACTGTTGAGTATGCCATACTGCCCATTGAATATCCATGTCCAAAGGAATCCAATTGCAATACCCGGAACGATCCAGTTGACAAGTGTTACGCCGCGAAGGAATTCCGCTCCCTTAAATCCCTGATTTAGAACAATGGCCCAAATCATACCAAGTACATAAGGAAAAATCGTACTTCCCAGCACAAAAATAACCGTAGTCAGCACAGTTTTTCCAAAATACGGATTCGATAGGACTTTCTCGTAATTTTCCAGGCCAATTATCTTATAGGTCGGAAAAAGCAGGGATTTATCCGTAAAGCTCGTCATAATTGCATCCAAAAAAGGATATAGAATAATCGCAATGAAGAATGCAAGCCCTGGAACTATTAGCAGAAACCCGACCTGTGCATCGGTTAATCGCCCGCCATTTTTTATTTTGCTCATTCTCATTTCCTCTTTTAATGGTAAATAAACTTCCCGACATCGGATTCACATATAACACAATGTCGGGAGTTAATAATCGACTACTATAAGATTACCAGTCTGAAACTTATTTGAAGAGAATCAGAAGTAATTGTTTTTACAGCGCTTCAAGACGGGAAGCCATATCTGCAACAGCCTGTTCTGCGGTTTTTTGACCAAGAAGTGCAAACTGAAGTTCCTCAGTGATAACGGATTTGATTTCACTAGCATTGGTCATGCGGGCTGTTTCTTCCATGCGAGCTGTAGAAGTAGCCTTCATGAAGCCCTGCAGATAAGCATTATTCTTAACTTCGTCTGTGTTCGCTGCACTCTTGGTTACAGGAGGCATACCATTGTTTTCAAAATAGTCGAGGGCAACATCATCGCTTACCAACGTTTTTGCAAGTTCAGCTGCCTGTTGCTGGTACTGCGAATTCTTAAAGGCCACAAGCATATGACCCCACATGGTAGACTGCGGCTGGTCTCCGGCTTTCAGAACCGGACGTTCCATTGCAGAGCAAACATTTACAACGTCTTCAGGTGCAACACCATTGCTGACGGCCTGTCCTTTTGCGAGAACTGCATCATCATAAAACGCCACTTTACCCTGTGCGAACATCTGACGAGCTTCACTGCGGCCGGTATCCATTGCGATATAGCCCTTATCGAGCAGGCTCTGATACCACTTCACGCATTCAACTGCAGCATCGCTATTGATTGCAACACTACCATCATCATTGAAAATTGCTCCGCCAAACGTCCACAGCCAAGGCATAAAGTCGCCAGCACAAGTTGCGTCTTTGGTAGAAACGGCATAGGGGACAACATCAGGGTTAGCTGCCTTGATATCGCCAAGGCACTTTTCGAATTCTTCAATTGTGGTAGGAGGAGCATCCCAGCCAGCGGCTTTCAGAATTTCCGGATTGTAGACCATTGTGATTGATGCCATACTCCAAGGAAGTCCGAGCTGTTTGCCATCAATATTACCAACGTCCAGTGCGGATTGTTCGAAATTTGCTTCCAAATAATCCTTTCCGAGGATATCATTCCAATCAGCCAGAACATCAGCCTGTGCAACAGTGTTGAAGATGCCGATGTCCGTCTGCGCCAGATCTAGCTGTTCATTTCCCTGGGTGCGAATCAGCAACTGCTGAGCAGTATCAGCCCAAGTCCAGCCGACCCAGCTTACGGTATTGCCGGTTTGATCCTCGTACGTTTTCATCATGCGCTGGAAAATATCTTTGCTTGCTTCTTCCTCACCGGACCACCCTGCCCACACAATGTTAACAGGGGCAGAATCCGCGGTAGAAGTTGCTGCGGTGTCTTGTGTAGCAGAGGATGCTGCCGTACTGCTGGATGCAGAAGATCCACCACAAGCCACTAAAGACAAAGCCATAGCGCCAGCCATCATCGCCGAAAACATTTTTTTCGCTTTCATAGTGTTTCCTTCTTTCTTAATATTGCTTTTGTTTCTTTATTGTAAAGGTGGTGCACACACCTTTATGTACTATCAAATACGTTCTTGCCTTACACAATGTGAATTGAGTATATTGCTGGCGAACCGCCCCATGTTTTTATAAATCTGATACGCAGTTTTTGTGTTGTGATTTTTTCATCGGCCATAATATCGACCAATCGTTGATAATTTTCGCTTATGTGTGCAATCACTTTCCAATTACTGTCAGCTTTCTCAGCCTCGATTATAAACTCTTTAATAAGATGAGGCGGCATCGATGTCCGAGGATAATACAAGTGGCTTGCCTGCCAATGACTTGCCCTGCTGCTTGGCAATTCCATAGAAAGATCCGGATCAAGAAAAAATTTTATATGATTGATCTCTATAGCTTTTTCCCAAGTAAACAGAAGCCAGGGATTTTCATCATCCGGATCAGCGCACCATTGGTTGGGCTGTCCCCAAGGTCTATTCCAACCATTTGACAGGTTAGAAGTATCATAAATGCGCTCACTAGAATTTTTATAGCAAATTATAGGTTCGTTTATTTCAGGACTTCCCTGCTCCCCGCAAATAATCCCTGTATGCTCTACATTAGCAAGGAAAATTTTCACGCCCTGAGCCGGCTGAATTTGTAGCATAACGAACTTGCCAACAGACTGTTTGGGGACATCAACACTAATTGTTTGTTCTCCTGCTTCCAGCTGCCAGACTATTGGGGTTCCCATCGTGTCTTCGTCATAATGGTTTGGAAGCATAGCCGATGACATTGTTCCATACAATTGCTGTGTGCTTTCGGAAAAGACCTTGACTTCCACTTTGCCACAGACACCAGGGAATACTACATAGCCACCATGATCAAGCGGCATCAATTTTCCATTTTGTTTATTTTTGTTCGTACTCAAGCAACTGCTCGCTGTGATATTAGCATTTCTCGCTGAATCACCGGGCACATAAAAAGGTACATCAGGAATAAACATGTCATCCTGCTGAAGCTGATGAATTACATCTGTAACTTCCGTTTGCATTAAGTCACAAGGTACCTTATTTTGTCTAGCACATGTAGCTGCTAAAGTTCCAGCCGCCTGCCCCGCTAGTGCGCAAGTGTTCATAACTCGACTAGAGAAAAATGCTCCGCGTTCAATTCCTATATTGCGGCCTGCAAAAAGGAGATTGGGAACAGTTCGTTGATATAGACAGCGGAGCGGAATTTGATAAACTTGCACGGGCCGTTGCTTGCAGTTATCTTCTTCTGTATCTGCAAACCCTCCACTGGGATGCGAGTCGATATACCATCCACCATAAAATGCTCCATCAGGAAAACGTTTATTCTGAATGATATCCTGCTCTGTCAAAACATATTCGGTTTTCATCCGGCGGCTTTCGCGTTTTCCCGGGATGCTTCCGATCCACTCAAGAGTATAATTATCCGCATTATAATGGCCGCTGTTTTTGATGTAATTCCAGACACCCAAAGCCATTCTTCTGAGTTCCAAAGCAATATCTTGGGAATCTCCTATTGTGTCTTGAAGTCCGCCATACTCGAACCACCAGCAATCGCTTCCGCCCATATTTTCACTAATTACACGACCTCCGTGGCCAAGAATGGACTCGATTTGCTGGAGATTGTATGCGTAGTGAGGTGCTACATATTTTATCGGATGATCCTCTTTACATGTATTGAATAGGATTGAATTGCCCATGGTTGAATTGCTTACCGAATCATCGACCTGTGAAACTCCCGCCAGCTGTCCAATGACAGCATCTCCAGTTGCATCGATAAAATATTTCGCCGTTATTTCGAAGCGCTTTTCGCTTCCTTGCTGGGTTCCTGCCACTTTTTCAATGCATTGACCAGAAAGTTTGACTTCATCAATTTCCGTATTCAGCTCAAGCTGCAAATTTGGTTGCTGAAGCACTGCATCCAGAAGAACATCATCCCAAAATACTGGATTGGCATCGAAGTTGCGATACAAGTTTTCTAACTTTAATCTACCCCAGATGCCCATTTCTTCTGCCATCAGGTTACCACTGCCCACAGCGCCTCTGGTCCAAACACGAATTTCGCTGCTGGAGTTTCCTCCCAAAACCGGACGATCTGTAACAAGGACTACTTTGCACCCATTCTGTGCTACTGCCAGAGCAGCACACACACCAGCAGGTCCACCGCCAATTACTGCGACATCAACATTGCAGCAAACTATATGCTTAGCATTCTTCACAAATCTGCACCGTCCCGTTCGGATATTTACGGAGTATAGACAATCTTCTTGTGCATCACTATTATATAGGCGGCATTATCACCTGTTTATTTTCAATAACGCAGCCGCTTTTGTTTGATTTGTCTATATAATACCAACAAGAACAGCACATTTCCATAATTTATCTGCACACTATCTGGATATATCTGCACAACTAATTGACATTTTGTAAAGACAGCTATATTATAGGTTTACTGCGATTTATATTTTTGCCTACGGATCCGCCAGTCGGTAACCATACCATCAACAATTGATGTGCCACGGTTTTCAAAATCATCCCAGGAGGTGAAATTCTACATGGGAGAGGCGTTTTCAAAAGTTGCTTCGTACTTAAATTACTTGAGAGATGAGTACAATGTCCAAATCTGCATCAAAGATTTTTGCGGGTTTATCCCAATTAATAAAGAACTCGATCGTGCCTTGCAGCCTTTTCTTGCCCATACGAATCCATTTTGTATGTACATGAAAACAGATCAGTTTCATTATCGCGTTTGCCTTAGCATGATTCGTCCTATGCGATTAAAATGTGATAAGACCCAGCAAGTCTATTTTGGAATGTGCCACGCGGGATTAGGCGAATATATTATTCCTATTTTTTCGGACGAGATATTACTTGGAGCACTAAACGTTGGCTTTTTCCAGAACGATGAAAATAGAACCGTCAAACGAATTGCCAGAACCTGTGCCACAAAGCCGCCATTATCTGTTGAAAGAGCAATTTGTTTGTACCATGATAATATAGCGTCTCCTACTATTGATATTCGTCTTCTCCTGCCGGGTTTGGAAATGCTGGCTGAGTACTTGGGACAAACTTATAAACTGTTCCAACAGACTCACAACGCTCCCCTATCTGGACGATATCATAATTCAAGTGAAGATACGATTTTATCCCATGCCTTGGAATACATACGCAGCAATATAACAAATTCCATTACAATTACAGAACTAGCCGATTTCTGTCATTGTAGTGAATCGTATATAAGTCGCATTTTCAAAAAAAGAACAGGTGTTAACATTAACCTCTACATAAATAAGATGCGCATTGAAGCCGCCAAAAATCATCTGCTTCTTTCGCATGAGAGTATGGCAGATATTGCGGCCGCTGTTGGATTCAATGATCCAAATTACTTTTCTCGCATTTTTTCACAGATCATCGGGATATCTCCTACAGAATTTAGACGTAGGTTTCACCAAGATATATAAAACCGCGCTTTCTCTTAGGCCGCTACCGAATGAACTTTCTCAAAATTAGTAGATATGCGCAAAAATGTAGTGTAAATTTCAACAGGACTGACAAACCTAAAGCGGGGTCAGTCGTAGTTATAGCTGGATGTATTTATAGTTGTAGAAGCAGGCATATATGGTGCATAAGCAGAGCTGAAAGGAGACATGAAGGATCCATAAAGTGAAACGTGTATTTCCCACTTGATAAAATAAACATCCACCGAGCGAGGACGGATGCCGGGGTGCTTTTTTCATGGGTAGATTACAATGGCTCTTGTAGAATTTATTCCAAACCAAACCGCTAATTCTTGTGCAATTCCGTGAATAGCTTTTAGGGCAGTTTGCTGGTATGATTTGTACCGAACCCGAAAATCACTACTTGAAAATAAAGGGGAGATGTTTATAAGAAAAGTACGGGATTTTTACAAAGCGACAACAAAAAATCACTACCCAATGTAGAATTGAGTAGTGATACTTGGCGCAGACGGTGGGATTCTTCCGCGCCCTTGCAACAGTCCGCAGGACTGTTGCAGCCCGGCGGGACGCAAAGCGCCGGGCACGGGCTGTTCGAATCCCACCTTGCAACCCTTGCATAGTTTGCCGCAAAAATAAAAAGCAACACCCCGCAGGGTGCTGCTCTTGGCGCAGACGGTGGGATTCGAACCCACGTGGCATTGCTGCCAAATTGATTTCGAGTCAATCTCGTTACGACCGCTTCGATACGTCTGCTTATTTAGTTTTTATCGCACCGCCCCGCACAGCGTTTGGAAAAATGCGAGATTTCGATGCAAGATAACGATGAAAAGTTGGGTACGCGACACCCGATAAAGCCCGCCGTTATGGGATTTCCTGCGGACAAGGTGACCTGTTGGATGCAAACTTTCGAGTCAATCTCGTTACGACCGCTTCGATACGTCTGCTTATTTAGTTTTTATCGCACCGCCCCGCACAGCGTTTGGAAAAATGCGAGATTTCGATGCAAGATAACGATGAAAAGTTGGGTACGCGACACCCGATAAAGCCCGCCGTTATGGGATTTCCTGCGGACAAGGTGACCTGTTGGATGCAAACTTTCGAGTGCTCCCTCTTACGACCTCTTGAGTACATCTGCATATTTAATTTTGTTGCGCGGAACTTCCCGCAGGGTGTGATTTCGAGTGCTCCCTCTTACGACCTCTTGGGGAATGCTCCATGTTCTGGGTTCCTGCCGGATACTAAATTAGTATAGCAAAAATGCCGTCCCGCGTCAAGATGCGGGGCGGCATAATTCCTGTATGCTGGGGGATATCTCATGTGCATCAGAACAAATGCTGTTTCTGCACTGGGCCGGGGGCAAAGGGGGTATCCTCGTGGTGGCGCACCACGGTCACCTCGCGGGTCTTTTCCTCCACATGGCCGTTGGCTTTGGGCACACTGTAAAAGCTGCGGGTAATGTTATAATAGCCGCGCATGTGCTGCACCAGGTATTCGGCCACAGCGGGCAGGCAGTCGGTATCCTCAATGTTTTCATAGTTATAGTCTGCGTACAAAAATGCCGTGTGCTCCCCCTTGCAGACCAGCGTGATTCCCGCTTCGTCCAGATGCAGTTCATCCACAGCGCACTGCTTCAGGCCGCTCAGGCCGCTTTCGCTGGCAAGTTGGGTGGCGCGGCGGCGCATAGCCAATGGAACGGACTGCGGGTCCAGCGCTTCGTTGCCGCGCTGGCCGATCTCCAGCAGGATGTCCCGCATCATGCGGCTTTCCAGCAGCGGGCGGATCTTTTCCTTCGCGCGGGCTTCCTCGGTTTTTGCCTGAATTTTTTGCAGCAGTCCCATTCTTTTTCCTCACTAAACACATATCATTGCCCCGCGCACATCCGCACTGGCATCAGGGGCATCTTACTTTTTCATCGTGTAACTAATATTATATTATAGCATACCTTTTCATTCTGTGCCAGCGCGGAAGATAACTTTTACACCAAATTCATTCTGGTAAATCTTTTTAGCTGTGTGCTTTTTTGTATTCAGCTTTCATTCTTTTTTCTCCGTCAAAAGCACAAATTCAATCCCCGTTTTTTGTCTATTTTACTCTTTGCCTCATGCCATTCATTCTTATTTTTCTTTTCTCCGCTCTTTCCCGTTGCACCCTGCCAGTTTCTGCATTATACTGATAAAAAAGTGCACCGGCAGGTTTCCCCCGCCGGCAGCCGGACAGGAGTGCGGCCTATGAACATTACCGCGTTTGCCCAATATGCCGGGGTATCCAAGGCAGCGGTCAGCCGCTACTTTAATGGTGGGTACTTAAGCGCCGAAAAGCGCGCCCAGATTGCCGCTGCGGTGGAAGCCACCGGCTACCGCCCCAGTATGCAGGCCCAGATGCTGCGCACCCGCCGCACGCGGCAGATTGGGGTGATCATGCCGCGGCTGAGCAGCGAAAGCTGCGCCCGCATGGTGGAGGGCATCAGCCGGGTACTGGACGATCAGAACTACCAGCTACTGCTGATCAACACCGCCAACGACAACACCCGCGAAGTGCGCGCGCTGGATACCCTGCGGCATGATACGGTGGACGGCATTATCCTGATTGCCACCATGTTTACCCCGGAACACCACGCGGTGCTGCAAAGCCTGCATGTGCCGGTGGTAATCGTGGGGCAGCAGTATCCCGGGTTCAGCTGTGTGTTCCACGATGATTTCGGCGCGGCGCAGGCCGCCACCGCCCACATGCTGCAAAAGAGACGGCGCAAGCCGGGCTACCTGGGCGTGACCCTGCTGGACAAAGCCGTCGGCCTTGCCCGGCGCGAAGGCTTTGACAGTGCGCTGCGGGATGCAGGTCTCGTGCCCCAGCCGCAGCGGATGAGCATTGCCAAGTTCAACATGGAATCCGGCTACCACCAGGCGGACCAGCTGTTTGGCCGTGCGCCGGGGCTGGACTGCCTGTTCTGCGCGACCGACTCCATCGCCCTGGGTGCGCTGCAATACTGCCGCAGCCACAGTCTGCGGGTGCCGGAGGACATCATGATTGCCGCTGTGGGCGACAACCGCATTGGCCGCGTTGCCTATGTGCCGCTGACCAGCGCCCATCTGCATTACCGCACCGCCGGGGACAAAGCCGCCCGCCTGCTGCTGGACATGCTGGCGGACCCCCATGCCGAGCCGCAGATGATTAAGCTGGATTATGAGTTAAAATGCCGGGCCTCCACCGGGGATGACAACTCAGATGAAAATGTCTGGTCGCTATAACAGGCATCCTTTGCGCCACACTTCCCTGCATCACTGCGGGGAAGTTTTTGTTTTGTGCACCCTTTCCATGCAGCCCCCTGTTTTTTGTGCATTTTACCAAAGAACGGTGTGAAACTGTGTGAAATCGATAACAGATTCTTTGCAAGTTGGGTCGTTTGGTCAATAGAAAAAGCACTCACCTTCGTATATAATAAAGCTGTCAAATGAAACAGGCCCCGGAACCTCCTACCGGGCCAACAGATAAAAGAAGGAGCGTGCAACATGGATTACAAGAAAGCAGCCCAGCAGGTACTGGACAACATCGGCGGTGCTTCCAACATTGTATCGGCCGCACACTGCGCAACCCGCCTGCGCCTGGTGATTGCGGATAATTCCAAGGTGAACAAAAAAGAGCTTGAAAATGCTGAGGGCGCCAAGGGCGTATTTGAAGCCCAGGGCCAGCTGCAGATCATCTTCGGCACCGGCATTGTGAACAAGGTGTATGACGAGTTCACCGCCCTGGCCGGAATCACCGGTGCCAGCAAGGAGGAAGTCAAACAGGCTGCCGCTTCCAAAGCGCCGTGGTACCAGCGGGCCATCAAGACGCTGGGCGATATCTTTGTTCCCATCATTCCGGCCATCGTGGCTTCCGGCTTTTTGATGGGCATTATGGAAGCGCTGAACTTTATGGTCAACAACGGCTTCCTGAACATTGATACCAGCGGTTCCATCTATGTGTTTGCCCAGCTGTTCTCCAACACGGCGTACACCTTCCTGCCTATCCTGATCGCCTTCTCCGCCGCAAAGGTGTTTGGTGGCAACCAGTTCCTGGGTGCTGTCATCGGCATGATCATGATTCACCCCAACCTGCAGAACGCCTGGACCGTTGCTTCTGAGGGCGTGCAGACCTACCAATCGGTGTTTGGCGGGCTGTACAAAATTCCGCTGGTCGGCTACCAGGGCCACGTTATCCCCGTTATTATTGCCGTGTGGCTGATGTGCCAGATTGAAAAGCGGCTGCACAAAGTTGTGCCTGCCATGATCGACCTGTTTGTTACCCCGCTGGTCTCCGTTTTCGTTACCGGTTATCTCACCCTCGCTGTCATCGGCCCAATCTTCACCACGCTGGAGGACGGCATCATCAACGGCGTTCAGACCCTGATCCAGCTGCCGTTCGGCATCGGTTCCTTCATCATGGGCGGTTTGTACGCCGTCACCGTTGTGGCCGGTATCCACCATATGTACACCCTGATCGACCTTGGCCAGCTGGCCAAGTTTGGCTTCACCTACTGGCTGCCCCTGGCCAGTGCCGCCAACGTTGCCCAGGGCGGTGCCGCTTTTGCCGTTGCCCTCAAGAGCAAGAACGCCAAAGTTAAGTCTATGGCCCTGCCCTCCGCCCTTTCTGCCTGCATGGGCATTACCGAGCCCGCCATCTTCGGCGTCAACCTGCGCTACTTTAAGCCCTTTATCGGCGGTCTGGTCGGCGGTGCCTGTGGTGCTTTGTATGCCAGCGTGACCGGCCTGGGTGCCACCGGCACTGGCGTGACCGGCATCTTCGGCATCCTGCTGCATCTGCACATGCCGCTGCAGTACCTCATCATGATGGCAATTTCCTTCGGCGTTTCCTTCGCTGTGACCTGGGTGATCTGGACCCCCGAAGCCGAGGAAGCCAAAGCCTGATGTTTTCCCCTCTCAATCAATAAGGAGCTACCTGTTATGAATGCCTTGCAGCGTGATTTGAAGCGTCTTGTCCCCATGGTGGAAGCCGCTGGGGCCGCCCGCGCGGCGGCGGATCCCCACCGGCAAAAGCTGCATGTTCAGCCCCCGGTTGGCTGGCTGAACGACCCCAACGGGCTGTGCCAGATTGGCGATGAATACCATGTATTTTATCAGTACGGCCCGTTTGACCCCACGGGAGGGGTCAAGCACTGGGGGCACGTGCGCAGCCGCGATTTGTTCCACTGGGAACGCCTGCCCGTAATGCTGTACCCGGACGAACCGTTTGACTGCCACGGCGTTTATTCAGGCTCCGCTCTGGTGGAGGACGGCATGCTGTACCTGTACTATACCGGCAATGTCAAGCACCCCGGCGAATATGACTACATCAAGCAGGGGCGCGGGCACAATGTCTGCCTTGCCACTAGCCGCGATGCCATCCATCTGGACAACAAGCGCTGCCTGATGTACAACCAGGATTATCCCGCCGGGCTGACCTGCCATGTGCGCGATCCCAAAGTGTTTGCACTGGATGGGTGCTACTATATGGTGCTGGGTGCCCGAACACTGGACGACCATGGCGAAGTGCTGGTGTTTGAAAGCGCCGACAAGCTGCACTGGAACCACATCAACACCATCACTACCCCCAAAGCCTTTGGCTACATGTGGGAATGCCCCGACCTGTTTGAGCTGGACGGCCAGTGGTTTTTGGCGGTGTCGCCCCAGGGCATTGCCTGCCAGAACGTGTACGGCTGCGGTTACTTTGCCCTGCAGGGTGACTGGCGCACCGATTGCACATTGAGCGAATTCCACGCCCTGGACGATGGCTTTGACTATTACGCGCCCCAAAGCTTTGCCGCCGCGGATGGCCGCCGCATCCAGTTTGGCTGGATGGGCATGCCGGATGCCGATTATACCAACCCCACCGTGGAGTATGGCTGGCAACACTGCCTGACCCTGCCCCGCGTGTTGACCCAGGACGGCACTGGCCGCCTGTTGCAAGCCCCCGCCGCCGAGCTGAACGCCCTGCGCGGCGAAGTCCGCCAGCCGGCAGACGGCGAAACGGTTGAAACGGACCCCTGCTTTGACCTGACCGCCTCCCCCGCCGGGGATTTTGTCCTGACCATTGCCAACGGCCTGACCCTGACTTACACCGAAGCGGACCGCACCTGTACCTTGCGCTTTACCGATGCAGCGATTGCCGCCGGGCGCACCGAGCGCAAGGCTGTGCTGGATGCCCCCTGCCGCAGCCTGCGTGTTGTGGGGGATGCTTCCTCGCTGGAAATATTCCTGAACGACGGTGCCGCGGTGCTTTCCACCCGGTATTACCCGGCAGCGGGCAAGGTTGCCGTGCAGCTTTGCGGCGCAGGCAGCACCCTGTATTCCCTTTCGATTTAACGGAGGACATTCCATGGCACATGATACCTTGTATGCGATCGGCGAAGCGCTGATCGATATGATTCCGTCCAAAACCGGCTGTTCCTTTGCCGAGGTTCCCTCTTTCAGCCCCCGTGTGGGCGGCGCGCCCGCCAACGTGTGCGGTGCTTATGCCCGCCTGGGTGGGGATTCTGCCCTGCTGACCCAGCTGGGAGATGACCCGTTCGGCCACAAGATCATTGATGAACTGGCTGCCTGCGGCATTGATACCAGCCACATCTGTTTGACGGACAAAGCCAACACCGCCCTGGCCTTTGTTTCACTGGAAGCAGACGGCAACCGGACGTTCAGTTTTTACCGCAAGCCCTCAGCCGATTTGCTGTACGCCCCGGAGCAGGTGGATATCAGCCTGTTTGCCAACGCCTATGCCCTGCATTTTTGCAGCGTTGCCCTGGTGGAAAGCCCCATGCGGGAAGCCCACAAAACTGCCATTGCCGCAGCCCGCAGCGCCGGGACTATCATTGACTTTGACCCCAATCTGCGCTTTCCGCTGTGGCCGGACCGTGATGCTTTGCGCCGCACGGTGCTGGAGTTCCTGCCGCTGGCCGATGTGGTCAAAATCTCGGACGAAGAGCTGGAATTTCTGACCGGCACCAGTGATATTGAAGCCGCCCTGCCCAGCCTGTTTGTGGGCCATGTACAGCTGGTGCTCTACACCTGCGGCAGCGCCGGTGCCCACGCTTACACCCGCACCGCCCACGGCTTTTCCGCCAGCAAGCCGGTAAAGGCCGTGGATACCACCGGCGCCGGGGACGGGTTCATCGGCTCGTTCTTGTGGCAGCTGCACAAAAACGGGGTGGACCGCGCCGCCCTGCCTGCTCTGCAGGCGGACCAGCTGAACCAGTGGCTGGATTTTTCCAACCGGTTCTGCGGTTACAGTGTGCAGCGCTACGGTGCCATTGACAGCTACCCCACCATCGACCAGCTGTAACTTTCTGCCATTCTCTGCTATTTCATCATAAAGCAGCCGCCCGGTACAGGATTTGTACCGGGCGGTTGCTTTACGGTATAGATTTTTCTTTTCTATATTCGCTTTATACAAGTCTTAGGATTATAAACTTCAACGTTGCTTCATCCGCAACATTTATTCATCAATTTTAGATTCCAAGCTCTTAAGTGTATGTCCATCAGCATCCTTCCAGCTTGTCAGTCCATTCGCACTCTTGCCAATCACAAACATTGCAGCATAGGAAGGACTGGTAAACAGCAAATTCTCTATCAGTTTCCCGTCAGCATCAAGAGTAGTCTTCTTTCTTTTTTCTTTGATAACTTCCGAAATCGTATCATCGTCCGATGGAGAGATGTGGCTTCCCGCCAAAACCACAAAGCCTTCTGCAGTCTGCATTCCAACGGCTTCGACCGTACCGATTGTTTTAATGGTTCTTTTCAGATACAACTTCCCGATATCATCCGCCTGTTTTTCTTCAACTTCCGTTTTTACTTCAACTGGCTTGGTAATAGGTTCAAACAGCTTATGTCCCAAGGTTCCCATGATTACTTTTGCATAATCAATGAACTCCTCCAGTTCGCATTCTTTTTCTTCTGTAATATTACCCGGCGTAGGATCATTTCCATTTTTGACCTCATAGCGATTCGCTTGCAGTGCCAAATTACAGAAACGGTTTTCAAGATAGCTTATCTCAGTGGGTCCAAATGAATTATTGGATGTGGTAAATACGATGGCTTCTGTCCAGTAATCTTTTTCTGGATTTCTCTTATGTTCCTGCAGGCGATTCAGAATACCTTCACCGTTTTTCCTTGCTCCAGCCTGTCCAATATAAACAACACCTTTTCCAGTGGTGTCTGAAGTACCAAAGAGGAAATAAACACCACTCTGTTTTAAATCCTCTCGTTCCTTGCAGCGGTCAAGCTCTGTCCGAGGAATTTTATATGCAATACCTGTCCAATTCGCCAGTGTACATTTTATTCTGCCACCGGCCTCACCATCCATCAGAAACAGATTTATACTTTTGCCTCGCATCACTGTATCCTCCTCGCCTTATATTTCCCTTTTCACATAGGTCAGTTCTACATCATAACCAAGCTTTTCTAACATCTGCAAAAATGTGTTATTTACAATTCCGTCTTTCTTCTTTATCAGGCGATTTACATAGGACGGCGTGGTTCCAACTTCTTCAGCCAGCTTTGCCTGCGTGGTCGCAGCTTCTATACATTTTACCTTTACATCGACCTCTATATTATTTTTCAGCATACTTCCACCTCATCTGTTTGAAATATATTTCACTGTAAGTGTAATTTATTATATCGCAAGAATTGAGTTTTTTCAATCGCTTAGAGCTATTCCGTTTATTCATATTATTACAAAGTTATTTCCAAAAACAATAAATAAATTACAACCAAAATAAGTTCCCCTCAAATACATCAGAATACCCCCCTCTATAATTCAACCGTTTCATTTATCTTAGCAACAAAATGAGGCGTATCCATATATCGTGGATACGCCTCATTTTGTTTATTCTATTATCTTTATACGTTTTACAGATGCAGCACGCGGTCCTTGATTTCGGCGGTGCGTCCCTGGTTCCAGAACTGGGTACCGATGTAGCCGCAGGTGCGGCGGGCAACGTTCAGCTTGCTCTGGTCGCGGTTATGGCAGTGCGGGCACTCCCACACCAGCTTGCCGTCGTCCTCCACGATCTTGATCTCGCCGTCATAGCCGCACACCTGGCAGTAGTCGCTCTTGGTGTTCAGCTCTGCGTACATGATGTTATCATAGATGAACTGCATCACTTTGATGACAGCTTCCAGGTTATCCTGCATATTGGGCACTTCCACATAGCTGATGGCACCGCCCGGAGACAGGCGCTGGAACTCACTTTCAAACTTCAGCTTGGTGAACGCATCGATCTGCTCGGTCACATGCACATGGTAGCTGTTGGTGATATAGTTGCGGTCCGTAATGCCCGGCACAATGCCAAACCGCTTTTGCAGGCACTTGGCAAACTTGTAGGTGGTGGATTCCAGCGGGGTGCCGTACAGCGAGTAATCAATATTTTCAGCGTTCTTCCACTCGTTGCACTTATCGTTCATGTGCTGCATCACACTCAGGGCAAAGGGCTTTGCGGCGGGATCGGTATGGCTCTTGCCGGTCATATATTTGCAGCATTCATACAGGCCCGCATAGCCCAGGCTGATGGTGGAGTAGCCGCCGTACAGCAGCTTATCAATGGGCTCGCCCTTTTTCAGGCGGGCCAGAGCGCCGTACTGCCACAGAATGGGTGCCGCATCGGACAGGGTACCCTTAAGGCGGTTATGGCGGTACTGCAAGGCGCGGTGGCACAGTTCCAGGCGCTCATCAAAAATTTTCCAGAATTTATCCGGCTCACCGCCGGAGGACAGGGCCACATCCGGCAGGTTGATGGTAACAACACCCTGATTGAAGCGGCCATAGTACTTCGGCTTGCCCGGCACATAGTTCTTGGCGTTGGCCACGTTGTTCCAGCCAGTGCCGGAACGGTCGGGGGTCAAAAAGCTGCGGCAGCCCATGCAGGTAAATACATCGCCGTTGCCCTCGGTCTCACCCTTAGACAGCTTGTATTCCTTCATCTTTTTTTCGCTGATATAGTCCGGCACCATGCGCTTTGCGGTGCATTTGGCGGCCAGCTTGGTCAGGTAGAAATAGGGGGTGCCTTCGCGGATATTATCGTCCTCCAGCACATAGATCAGCTTGGGGAATGCGGGAGTGATCCAGACACCCTTTTCATTCTTAACACCCTGGTAGCGCTGGCGGAGCATTTCTTCCACGATAATGGCAAGGTCAGATTTCAGGCGCTGGTTTTCGCCCGCTTCGTTCAGGTACATGAATACCGTGATGAACGGTGCCTGGCCGTTGGTGGTCATCAGGGTAACGACCTGGTACTGGATGGTCTGCACACCGCGCTTGATTTCCTCGCGCAGACGGGCTTCAACGATCTGGGAGAGCTTTTCTTCACCGGGATCAATGCCCAGTTCCTTCATCTCCGCTTCGGTATCGCGGCGGATCTTTTTGCGGCTGATATCCACAAACGGTGCCAGGTGGGTCAGGCTGATGCTCTGGCCGCCGTACTGGTTGGATGCCACCTGCGCAATGATCTGGGTGGCAATGTTGCAGGCCGTGGAGAAAGAATGCGGTTTTTCGATGAGGGTACCAGAAATAACCGTGCCGTTCTGCAGCATGTCGTCCAGGTTGACCAGGTCGCAATTGTGCATATGTTGGGCGTAATAGTCAGCATCATGGAAATGAATGATGCCATCCTCATGTGCCTTTACAATCTCGGCAGGCAGCAGCATACGCATGGTCAGGTCCTTGCTGACCTCGCCGGCCATATAATCGCGCTGAACGCTGTTGACGGTCGGGTTTTTATTGGCGTTTTCCTGCTTGACTTCCTCATTGTTGCACTCGATGAGGGACAGAATGCGGTCGTCGGTGGTGTTATGGGTACGGCGCAGGCTCTGCACATAGCGGTAGGTGATATATTTGCGGGCCACCTCATACGCTTTGGTCTGCATGATGGCGTCTTCCACCAGATCCTGGATCTCCTCCACGTTCATGGCATGGTTGCGGCTCTGGCATTCCTGCGCCACATCGTCGGCAATGGCCGTGATCTGTTCCTTGGTCAAGCGCTGGTTGGAGGCAACAACGTTGTTGGCTTTGGTCACCGCTGCAATAATTTTGGATATATCGAAAACGGCCTCGCTGCCGTTGCGCTTGATGATCTTCATGAACTGTTATCTCCTTACCTCAATAAAAGCTGCCGGGTTGATACCCCACACCAAAACCGCTCCATGATTTTGGCGAGCGTATTTATCTTACCGCATCGGCCCGGCAAAGTCAAGCCAATACACCACAATATATTGTATATAATTTGCTAATAGTACCCATATATGCCATATAGCGCGATGGGACGTTCAAAAAGATTGCAAAACAAAACGCCGAAAAAAGCGCTGGCTTTTTGGGTAAAATAGGCACTTTTTTCAAAGCTGCGATGATATGTGATTTTATTGTTCCCTGGACACTTGCTTTTGCCCGGCACGGCTGGTATACTGGTGCAAGGCACCTGCCTATTGTGATGATTTGCCGCAGCACTATACAAGATATAGTGTTGCATGTTATAAGGAGGCTCCCCGCGTGAACTACGCAACCATAAAATACTGTGATATTGCCAACGGCACGGGCGTGCGTACCAGTCTGTTTGTTTCCGGCTGCCGCCGCCACTGCCCGGAATGTTTTAACGCCGTTGCCTGGGATTTTGGTTATGGCCTGCCCTTTGATAAAGCCGTGCGCAATGAAATTTTGGGCAGCCTTGCCCCGGATTATATTGATGGGCTTTCCCTTTTGGGCGGCGAACCCTTTGAGCCGGAAAACCAGCGTGCGCTGGTGCCGTTCCTGCACGAAGTACGGGTGTTGTACCCCCACAAAACCATCTGGTGCTACACCGGCAATGTATACGAAACCGAACTTTTGCAGCCCAGCCACGCCCGCTGCGAAGTGACGGACGAGATGCTGAGCCTGATCGATGTGCTGGTGGACGGCGAATTTATCCCCGCGCAGCACGATATTTCGCTGCGGTTCCGCGGCTCCGGCAACCAGCGCATCATTGACTTGAACGCCACCCGCGCCGCCGGGCACACCGTACTGTGGCAGGATGACCCGCTGTTTGCTGACCACAAGATGTAAGGCAGCGAGTTCGCGTTTTTGGATTTTGTGTAACTTTTAACAAATTTGACTTGTATTTCTGCCCCGCAGGGTGTTATACTGACACTAATTTAAGGCAACACCGCACAATTCCCGCCTGACGGCTTAAGCACCGCTCCGGCGGCTGCGGCACGGCATCTGCGTTGCCAAAATGCTCGATAAGACATCCAGTATTATCTGCGCTTTTGGCTTAGCATCTGCCGCACCTCGCTCGCCGTATCGGCACTTAGAATTATGCGGTATTGCCTTAAGGTTGTGCCAATCGTTCCAGGCACAACCGCCCCAAACAGCTGCCGGGCCAGTTGCCCGCGCACGAAAGGAGAAATTACTATGGCAAAATTTCATCTGATTCCCATTGTGCTGGGCGCAGCCATCGGTGTTGGCGTTTATGTTGTCAGCAAGTATCTGGCTCAGGACGAAGAGAGCGAACAGATTGTGGATGACTCCGCATTTGACGACAGCGAAGCTTCCGAAAGCACCGAAGATGCGGACGAAACCGAAGAAAATGCCGACGAGGAACCCCCCGCAGAAGAACCGGCGGCAGAGCCTGCCCCGGACGAGGAACAGCCCGCACCGATTGAGGAACCTGCCCCCGCTGAGCAGGCCCCTGTAGCGGAGCCTGCTGCCCCGGTGGAAGAACCCGCGCAGGAAGATGACGGCGTTACCATTCCCATCCAGAGTGGTAACGATGTGCCGAATGTGAATCCGGTCCAGGACAAGACCGAACCCGTTAAGCTGACGGAGGACGGCAAGGTGGACCCTACCACCATCGCCAAAGCCGAAGATTTCGGCGACTGGGAAGAAGAAACCGGCTGCAGAGGCTGAAGGCGAGACGATATAAATGACAACGCCGCAGGGAGTGCGTGATGCTCCCTGCGGCGTTTGTTTTTTGTTTTGGGGGTAAATTTGTATTTGGAGGGAGAGCCTTTGCGTGCACGGCAGGGTTCTTCCCACGTTTTGGGGGTAGCAGCGTGGCAAGGCCCGGCGGGCGGGACGATGCGAGCATCGTCCCCTACAAATCATTTGCAATGTTCGCGGCAATAGGGCAAGGGCAACACCGCACAATTCCCGCCTTGCGGCTTAAGCACCGCTCCGGCAGCTGCGGCACGGCATCTGCGTTGCCAAAATGCTCGATAAGACATCCAGTATTATCTGCGCTTTTGGCTTAGCATCTGCCGCACCTCGCTCGCCGTATCGGCACTTAGAATTATGCGGTATTGCCCAAGGTTTCTCCGCGGCGGGGTGAGGGCACCCCGCTCTACTGCGCACAAACAAGCTCACTGTTATTTATACGTCCGTCGGGGGCGCCGCCCCCTACAAGCAATTTGTTGGTTCATCACAATTTTTCAACATGCAATAGGGCCAGGTTTCGGCGGGGTCGGGTGACCCCGCCCTACCGAATGTTTTATGTTCTATCACCCACTATAAAATGCTCCGTAGGGAACGGTCTTGACCGTTCCGGAACCATGCGGTAGATGCCACAATAGAATTTTATCGCAAGCCTTGGCTACAACATCCCACAAAGCATATCAAAGGGGACGATGCTTCCGCATCGTCCCCTACTTATTATTTTACGGGTTATGGCCGCCGGCAGCTCTTACACCACCCATTGCAGCAAAATACCGCAGCAGGTGCCGCAGAACCAGAGCAGCCCTGTCATGAACAGGTTCTGTTTCCAGCTGGGGTTGACACGCCACAGCACAGCCAGGCCGATACCTGCGCCGGAGCACAGCCCCGCAAAAAAGCTGCCAAAGGTAATAGCCCCGCCCATATACAGCTGAGCCAGCAGTACGCTGGCACCGCAGTTGGGTACAAGACCGATCAGCGCGGCCATCATGGGCTGGAAAATGCCCAGACTGCCCAGGAATGCCGCGGCGGAATCTGCCCCGACAAAGCCAAAGATCAGCCCAATGATAAAGCTGAACACCAAGATGAACACAAAAATTTCCAGCGTGTGACGCAGTGCCGCCAGGAAAATGCTGCTGTGTTCCTCGTGTTCTTCGTGGCAGTCCACCTCATCGGCATGGCCCTCATAGCCGCCATACAGCCCTTTGGGCAGGATGCGGCGCAGCGGAACATCCAACACCAAACCGGCTGCAATGCCAAACACGATTTTGAGCACCAGCAGCAGGCCCAGCTTGTTCCACAGGGTAGGCTCCGCCGCCAGCAGGGGGATGGCTTCATCCGATGTTGCCAGGAACACGGCCAGCAGCGTGCCGGGGGTAATGACCCGGCTGGCATAAAAGTTGGCCGCTACCGCCGAAAACCCGCACTGTGGTACGCAGCCCAGCAGTGCGCCGGGCACAAAGCCCCAGTGGCCGCCGCCAGCCAACGCTTTTTCAATTCGCTCGCCATGGTTGCGTTCCAGCCATTCGATCAGCAGATATGCCAGATACAAAAACGGCAGCATTTTTACGCCGTCGATCAGTGCATCCAAAAAAGCATCAACAATAATTTCCATAATTCTCCTATCTGTTGCAAGGTTGGGGTTGCAGGGCATAACATGGCCGCACGGTTCGGAGCAGCTGCCCGGAGTCATGCGGCCCTTTTTCATTTTTTATTGCCTTTGTTGGTTTCAAAGCCGCGCAGCAGCGCTACGGCCTCCCGCACACGGGCGGGGGAAATGCGGGTACGGAACCGCTCCATGCTGCGGGAAGAAAACGGCACATCATAGGTAAAGGAATCAAAGCCCAAAAAGTATTGCAGGTAGGGGCTTTCGCGCACGATCTCCACCGTTTCGCTGTCCGTTGTGCGGCACGCTGCACGAATCACCAGCACACCGAACGCCATGCGGGCCGGAATTGCCACCTTGCCGCCAGCAGCAAAATGGCCGCTGTACTCCTGTTCAATGGCATCCCAGTCAATGGCCTGGGCCAGGCGCACCCAGCGGTTCTCCTGTACCAGCTCGCCTTCATAGGGCGGCAGGTAGTCATCAATGCTCATCTGATGTTGAATTGTGCGGTACATGGTTGCACCATTCCTTTTTATGTCGTTCCCGTTTTTATTTTTCCCGCAAAAACGCTTGGATATATCTGAAAAGCCGAAAACTCAATCCAGTTCTTTGTTTTCAGATATCCCTTAGGCAACACCGCACAATTCCCGCCTAGCGGCTTAAGCACCGCTTCGGCGGCTGCGGCACGGCATCTGCGTTGCCAAAATGCTCGATAATGTCGGGTTGCTGTTTCCGCCACTGGCGGCGCTCACCTTTGCAGCATCCAGTATTATCTGCGCTTTTGGCTTAGCAGCTGCCGCACCTCGCTCGCCGTATCGGCACTTAGAATTATGCGGTATTGCCCTTAATATCTCTGGATCAGGGGGAATATCATGGCCAGAACCGCCCAAGCGACCTGATACAAGGCCAGTGCCGGAAGCGGCAGCCCGGCCAGGCCGCCGGCCAGCGCCATGATCATGGCAAGAATGCAGCTGATGAGCACCGAGGCCGACAGCACCATCGAAGAACGGTGTTCCCCCTCTGCCGCACCCGCAGCGGCTTCCAGGCCGCCGACAAAGCTGGCAAAGCTGCCCAGGTGCAGCATGTTGCCTTCGCTTTCCGGCAGCCAGGCCACAGCAGGCTCCAGCGCCTTGTGTTCCTTGCCGCTCAGCACCTTGACGGTACCAACCGGCAGGTTATAAGCAGTCTGCAGCAGCGCTTCATCGCAGTTAAAGTCATCGCAGTCCACAATGAGCGAAAGTCCGGCGCGGCGCAGGGAATCCAACACGGCGGCGGTATCGGGATCGCTCTGATAAGCCACCTGGAACATGCTGAACAGCTTGCCGGAAACCGCCAGGTAGATGACCCGGCGCTGGTTCACGGTATGGCGGCGTTCATATTCCATGCTGGGCAGCTGGATATCATAGGTATCCATCAGCCGGCGGGAGCCGATCATGACCCGCTCGCCGTTGATCCAGCCCACATAGCCCAGGCCGTCCAGCGTTTCCAGGTTTTCCACCTTGCACAGCAGCTTGCGGTTATCGCCCGTCATGCCAAGGAAGATATCTTTCAGCGGGGTATTCACATCGGCCAGCATGGAAGCGGAGTAGATGATGGCCAGCTCAATATCCTCTTTGCGCACCGGCTTGATGCCGCGCAGCGTAATGCACCCTTTGGGGAAAAGATCCTGCGCCGTGACCTGCAGCACGTTCACACGGCCCAGCAGTCGGATATCCTTCCAACCGGGGATGACCGCGCCGATCTGCGCGGCACTGCGCTGCATCAAACGCATGGGCATGGCGGAGATCAGCGTACCGGCCAGCGGCGCGCCCAGGCAGAGTACACCGGCCAGCGCAGTGAACGCCGTTCCGGCATCCTTGCGGTAAAGCAGGGTGAACAGGAATGCAGCCACGCCGCAGCCCAGCAGGATGCGGGCAAACTGCTGCTGGTTTTTATCCGATGTGCGGCGGGATTCGCTGCCCGCCAAAAAGCCTTTCATCAGGCGGGTGGGACGGCTGACCAGCACATTGGGGCGCGGTTCCGCCAGCCCGGCGGTCACGGTGCGCAGTACCCCGGCATCTTTCAGCCGATATGCCACAGCGTGGTCCATCCCGGCGCTGACAAGGGTAAAGTTATCCCGGATGGTGTGGGCGTCGATTGCCTTGCCTGCAGCGTTGCCGCACAGCAGCAGCGCTGCGGGGCCGGTCATCAGGCAGAGGGTTGCGGGGTTATACCATTCCGGCTTTGCCAAAAACATGATACATTGCAGGATGGAGGCCACCGCGGCCATGGCGGGCATGGTATCTGCGGTATTGCCCCGGCGCATGCTGATCAGCCCGGCCAGGCCGCCCAGCATCGTCTGCCAGCACAGGGTCGCGCTGGCAGCAAGCAGGATCAGCATGGTCACCAGCAGCGGTTTGGTGCTGGCTGTGGTATCCAGCGGGCCAAGATTGGCTCCGGTGGCCGCCATAGTGCCCAGAACGATCATAATCAGGGCTGCAGCGCCCACAGCGATTGCTGTGCCGGTGGTGATCATCACCCGCAGTTCCAAGTCATGGCGCACCACGGGGGCATCATCGGTGCTTTCGTATTCGTGGCGGTGCAGGACGGCGGCCTGTGCGGCAAAAGGCGCTTCGCCATCGGGGGTGGTTTCATCCTTCGGCTTGCCTGCAAACCGGAGGATGTTAAAGCCTTTGCCGGGCTTTTTTTGTTCCGGTGCTTCCGGCTCCGCCCCGGCGTTGGGGTCGCTCAGGTACTGAGCAGCCGCCTGGTAATCGGTATCGGTCTTTTCTGTTTTTGCCTTTGAATCCGATTTGATCTTTTCCAGGTTGATGGACTGTTCAATGCCGCGCACAAATTCCGCGGTATTGGGCTTTTCATCCACCAGGGGGCCGATCAGCTCCTCAAAGCTTTCTTCCTCTTTTTTCGGGGCGGGCTTTTTCGGTTCTTCCGGCTGTTCTTCCACCCCTTCGGCAATCTCGCTCAGGCGGATTTGCCCGGTCAGGGTCTGGGCCAGCTCCTGCGGCAGTTCCTCAAAGGTATCGCCGCTGGCGGGTTCTTCCTGCACGGGGGCAGCTTTGGGCGCAGGCTTTTTGCGGCGCGGCGGCAGGGCTGCGTTCAGTTCATGCAGGAACGACTGGGTGCTTTCCGGTGCGGGCTCGTCCCCCAGCTGCATGGTAAAACCGGTGGTCGCCTGCGGGGCAGGCGCGGGCTGCGGCTGCACCGTATCGTTTGGGGTCATGACCGGCTCGCCCACGGGTTCCGCTTCGCGGCGGGGGGCAGGCCGAGTGAACGGCATGGTGCGTTCCCGCTCCTTGCGGGGGGTGAACTCCACGGTATCCCGCTTTTTATTTTTGCGGTAAACATTGGGCTGAGGTTCCGGCTGCGGGGCCGGCTCATCCTTCGGAAGCAGCGGTTTGCCTGTGGCGGCAAACTGGGAAGTCTGCCGCCCGGAGATGGAAAGCCCTGCGTTTGTAGCGGTCAGGCGGGGCATCTCGCCCGTTTCCTCTGTTTCCGGCTCCTCCCGGGGCTGTTCCGGAACCTCCCAGTTTTCTACCGGGGCTGTATCCGGCTCGCCCTCATACGGGTCATAGGATTCCAGCTCGTCATAGACATCGTGCTTTTTGCCGCCGAACAGGCTGGCAAAAAAGCCTTTTTTCTTTGCAGCGTAGTGGCGGGGCGGCTCTTGCTCGCGCAGCTCCATCTCGTCCGGTTCATCCTGTGGCAAAACATCCTGCGACCGGGGCAGTTGTTCTTCCAGCTGCTGGGTGCTCTGGTTTTCCACCCTGCCGCTGACCGAAACATTGATCGGCTCAAACTCCCCGGTATCGGTAGCATATCCAAAGCCAAATAAGCCCTTTTTCTTGGGGGTCTGCTGGCGCTCCTGCTCGGACTTCATATCATCCGGAACAACGGCCACGCTGGTGCCAAAAAAGTTGGTAAAATCTTTTTTGCCTGCATCCAAGGACTTGCTGTCCGCTTCCGGCACCATGCGGCCCAAAAAGGCTTTAATGATGCTGGTGCGGGTGGTATCCCCTGATGTTGCATCCGCCGGTCTTGGTTCCGGCTGCGGGGCCGGTTTTGTCTCTGGCTGTACCTGCGGGGCCGGCTGCTGGGGCGCAGTTTGTGCCGGGGCAGGGCGGGCAGGCTGCGGAACAGGTTCCGAGCGCACCGGCTGAGTCGGTTGTACAGTTTGTATATTATTTTGTTTTTCTACTTTAGGCTCAACTTCCGGCATGCGGCGCGGCTCCGGCACAGAAGCAGGCCGGCGGGCCGGGGCAGCGGGGCCGGGTTTATTCTTTTTGGCAGCCCGCATACTGGGCAGATCGCCCAGCAGGTCGTCCAGCACAGCGGTGGAAAACCGGTCCTCGGTGTTAAAATTATTGCCTTTGCCCAGCGTGATATCCGGCAGGTCCTCTTTCTGGATGGGCCCCAATGCCGAACCGCCGCCGGAGGATTCCTCCATGCTGCCGTGGCCCAGGCTTTGCAGGATGGCATCCACCTGGCGGTCTGTTACACTATCCCGGATGCCGCGTTCGGCCTGCTCATGGCTGAGCTCTTCCAGAATGCGGTCCACGGAATCATTTGTACGTTTGCTTGGCATGTTGTTCTCCCCTTTGGTATGGGATTCCTTTTTTTGCGCAGCCGTTACTTGCGGCGCTGCATGATGTTGTACATCAAAATACCGGCGGCCACGCTGACGTTATAACTGTCCACACCGGTTTTGCCACCGGCCATATCCAGCGTAACGGCGGCATCGCACAGTTTGCGCACCAGCGCGCCGGGGCCTGCGCCCTCGCTGCCCAGCACCAGCGCCACCGGGCCGGAAAGATCGGTCTTTTCCAGCGGAGCACCGCCCAGGTCGGCACAGTAAACAAAAATGTTCTGCTTTTTCAGGTCACGGATGGCCTGCGGCAGGTTGGCGACCCGCGCCACCGGGATGCGGGCAGCTGCCCCGGCGCTGGATTTCATGACCGTGCCGGTCACGCCAACGCCGCCGCGCCGCGGGATGATCACGCCGTGGGCACCGCACAGCAGCGCGCTGCGCAGGATTGCGCCCAGGTTGTGGGGGTCCTCAATACCGTCACACAGCACGAGGAACGGCGGTTCGCCGCGGTCTTTTGCGATCTGCAAAAGTTCCTCCACGCCAACATACTGGATGCGGGCAGCCCAGGCCGCCACCCCCTGGTGGTCCTGGGTACCGCACAGCTTTTGCAGCTTGCCGGCGGGTACACGCTTGATGACCGCCCCGGCCGCTTTGCCCAGCGCGGTATAATACCCGGCCATGCGCGGCTCCATGCTGTCGGCCAACAGCAGGGTGTCCACCCCGGCTTCGCTTTTCAGCAGTTCGGTCACGGGGTTTTTGCCCCATACCAGGGCGGTATCCTGCTCCGCAGGGGCCTTGTCTGCCTTGGCCTGGGGGGCCTGCTGGGGCATGCGTTTTTTATTTTCCATCTGCAATGTGGTTACTCCTTAAAACGATTGGGTAAAGCCCTGTGCGGCGGCGTTTGGCAGCCATTTTGCCGCGTATGGCAGCCCGCACAGCTTTCTGGCATGATTCGATAATTATACAGATATAGTATAGCACATTTCCTATGCTTTTGTCACCTTTTTCCTTGGCGTCAAAAGTACAGATTTTTCACCCTTTTGCGCGGTGCTTTTGTGCGTGTTTTCGCGGTTTATACAAACCGTACTGGAAAGGTTTTCCTTTGAGGATGTTGAAAACCCTGTTGAAAGCGTGGAAAACCCGCTTGTATGGCCAGTTTTCCACCGTTTCAGGGGGTGTTTTCAACATATTGTGGAAAACCTTTCAACATAACAGTACGGATAAACACCCCCGCTTACTGGGCAAACTACCAGTTTTACCCCCGTTTTTGCGGGTAAAACTTACAATTATTACGGGGGTTTTGCCCGTTTTTTCACTTTCCACAGGTTTTCCCCACCCCGTCTGTGGACAAAAAGCGAAAAGTTCATCCTGCATGTTGAATGCAAAAATTCCCCACAAAATTCCATCCTGTTCAGGCCATTCCGGCTGCTGCAAACCAGTCCGCCACAGCCCGCAGAACGGGCGCGGCATTGCTGCCCCCGCCGCCGTATTCGATCACCACCGCCACCGCAAACCGCGGCTGCTGCACCGGCCCATACCCGATGAGCACCGAGTTTGTGTAGTGGGTGCCATCCGGCAGCGTGCCCGCCAGCTGGGGGCTGCCGGTCTTGCAGGCAAGGGGGATAGGCGATTCCCGCAAAGTGCGCAGCGTTTGGGCCATCTGGGCCATACCCTCCCGGATGGGGGCAAACACTGCCGCCCCGCCGGGTGCCTGGGCTAAAACGTCCGGCTGCGCCTGCCAGGTTATATTCCCGGCGGCATCGGTTGTGCTTTGGGCAAAATGCAGCGCCGGGCGCTGGCCATCCCGCGCAAGGGCCCCGGCATAGGCCGCCAGCTGCAAGGGGCTGACCGACGTGTTGCCCTGCCCAATGGCCGCCATCAGTGCAAGGCCCGCCTGATAGTTCTCATCGGTGCTCCAGGTCAGGCGGCCTGTAGTTTCCGGCAGCTCAGTACCGCAGGGTGCTCCAAGGCCCAGCTGCTGCGCGGTAGCGGAAAACGTATCCACCCCAAGGAGGCGGCCGACATCATAAAAATAAATGTTGCAGCTGTGGCGCAGCGCCGTAACCATGCTGACGGCCCCGCGGTGCCCCAGCTGCAAACAGCGCGGCTGGTAGCCCGCATAGTAGGTGTACCGTCCGCCGCAGTTTACGGTGCTTTGCGGGGTAATGATCCCCGCCGCCAGAGCCGATGCCGCTACTGCCGGTTTGAACGCCGACCCCGGCGCATACTGGCCGTTCAGCACCCGGTTGACCAGCGGTGCTCCCTGGGCTGTAGCCAGTGCGGCATAATTCTGCCGCCAGCTGGCAAGGTCATAATCCGGCAGGCTGACCGCCGCCAGAACGCCGCCGGTCTGCACATCCACCACCACAGCCGCCCCTGCGCAGGCTTCTTTGCCCTTGCCTTCCGGCTTTGTGGCCTGTAAAGTTTCAATTTGCTGCTGCAATGCGCTGCGCAGGGTGCGCTGCAGGTCAGCATCCAGGTAAAGGTGCAGGGTATCCCCGGCCTGTGGCGTACTTTGTATGGTTTCGGTGCGGCCGCCGCTGCTGCGGTCAACTGTCACTTTCAGGCTTCCCGCTCTGCCGCGCAAAGCATCCTCCCAGGCGGCTTCCAGCCCCCATTGGCCGATGGATTCATCCATGGCAAGGCCTTGGGCCTTTTTCTGTGCCCACTGCTCGGCACTCATGGCCCCCACGCCGCCCAGCAGCTGCGGAGCGAGGGTACCATCCACCGCCGTGCGGGTACCGCGGGCAGTCAGCCGCACCGCCCCGCTCTGGGGCAGACCAGCAGCCAGCAGGCTCTGGCACTGTGCCTGGGTCAGATTTTCAGCCAGCGGCAGTTCCCCCGCCGAAACGGCAGAACAAAAGGCGGCAAGCTGTGTTTCCACATCCTTGCCGCCTAGATCCAGTTCTTTTAACGTTTGCAGGGTCTGCGCCATCTCGGTGCCCGGTGGGGCCGGAACGCAGAGCGCCAGGTCATACACGGTGTCATCCTGCACCAGCGCCGTGCCGCTGCGGTCCACAATGCTTCCCCGCGCCGCCGGGATGCGCACGGTATAGCTGGTCTGAGATGCCTGTTCCAGCTTTTTAGCATAGTGATCCGCCATGGTAAACTGCATCCAGTACAGCCGCACCAAAAATGCCGCAAACACGGCAGTGCAGAAAATCAGCAGGAACCACACCCTCTTTTTGCCGTCTTTTTTCATGCGCACCTCCCGGCAGGCCACTGCCTGCTCTGGTCTGATCGTTCTTTGGTCTGTCCTTTTGCCATATGGGTATTATACAAGGTTTTGCCGCAGCTGTCAGCCCCCGATGAAATACAGGCAGTCGGTTTCATCGGCAGTATCTTCCAGCGGGGCGCGCAGGGTCAGGCCGCCGGGGTCGGGCTGGGGCGCTGCTGCCAGCTGCCCGGCCCAATACTGTCCCTGCGCGGTAACGGCCAACTCCCCCGCTGCCGCCTTACAGCTGCAGGGCAGGCCGGTCACCCACAGGACTCCGTTCTGGCGGGTCAGCGTGCCAAGGGCCTGCCCCACCAGAGCCGGGACTGCCCCCGCTCCGCTGCCCGCCGGGGACACCGTGCCATGCTCCCCTGCAATGCCCGCAAAACGGCCGCTGCGGTCCAGCACGGCGGCCCCCGCCTGCACCGGCTGCGCCAGCAAAAATCCGCCGGGCCAGCGGGCGGCGGTCCACACGGGGTCCCAGCGTTCGCCGTCCGTCTGCCTGCTTTGCAAAAAATTGCGCAGGGCGGCGTTTTCTTCGGCATCCGGTTCGTATTCTGCCAGCCGGCGGCGCAGGGCAAACAGCTCCCGCTGCATCACGCTCATTTGGGCGGCATAGTGTTGGGCTAAGGCATCATCCAGCCGCCGGGGCAAAGCCGCCCCCCACACGGCCATGCCAAGCAGGGCAAGGCCCGCCAGCCCCAGCAGCAGCGCACAGAGCTGCCGGAGCGTTTTGTGCCGTCTGCGCGGTGCCGGGCGCGCAAGGTCCAGCCCGTCCCGTTCTTTTCGTCTGGTATGCCGCATGGTGCGCCGCCCGCCTTTCGCTCATTGTTTTTCTCCACAACTATATGTTTGCCCGCCCCCTGCTAGACTTTGGGGGCGGATTTGATATAATAGAAGAAACCAAACCAAATGTTAAGGAGTACCTGCCATGCCTGCCACTTTGCTTGTTTTAGATATTGACGGCACCCTGCGCCCCCATGGGGAGCCGCGCGTGCCCAAAGAAAACGTCGATGCCCTGCGCACCGTGCAGAAAGCCGGGGTCAAGCTCGTGATTGCCACGGGGCGCTGCCGGGCAGAGATCCCCGCCAAAATGCTGCGCGGCATCCGGCCGGATTACTGGATCTGCGCCGCCGGTGCCCAGGTGGAGGATGCCGCCGGGACCGCCCTGTACACCAGCCACATGACCGCCGAGGAAATGTACGCTCTGGTGGATTTTTGCGAGGACTATGAGCACCCGCTGGGATTCAGCTTTTCGGACGGCGGGTATGTTTACCTGGATTATGAGGCCTTCCATGTGCAGGAGAAAGCCGCTGCACTGGAAGGTTGCCTGAAAGACGGCGAGGACCAGGACCGCCACCTGCTGGATATGCCGTTTTCCGCGTTCGGCATGCTGGCGGCGGAAGATATCGCCAAGTTCCAGGCCAAATACGGCTACCTGGGGCTGAAGTTCCTGCCCTACCACGTGACGGGGTGCGATATCCTGCGCGCCGGACAGGACAAGGCAACCGGCCTGCAGGCACTGCTGGACCATCTGGGCCTGGCCGCTGCGGACTGCGTTGCCGTGGGCGACGGTCCCAACGATGCCGGAATGCTGGCGCTGGCCGGGCGTTCCTACTGCATGGCGGACGGCATGAAAACCGCCAAAGCTGCTGCCAAGGCGCTGGCCCCTGCCGCTGCACCCGATGGCATTGCCCAGCTGTGCCGCAGTCTGTGGCCGGAGATATTCCGTTGAACACCAAACAACCGTACACCCATGTGGGGCCGGGGCTGCCCCCACTGTACGGCGCACAGGCCAAAGCGCTGATCTTAGGCAGCTTTCCCAGCCCAAAGAGCCGGGCACAGGGGTTTTATTACGGCCACCCGCAGAATCGATTCTGGCCGCTGATGGCTACCCTGACCCACAGCCCCACCCCCGCATGGGAGGATCTGGATGCCAAACGCGCCATCATCATTGGCAGCGGGCTGGCGGTGTGGGATGTCATCCACGCCTGCTCCATCCGCGGGGCATCGGATGCTTCCATCAAAGATGTGGAACCGAATGATCTGGCAGCCCTGGTGAACCGCCTGGGCGTACAGGCCATTTTTTGCAACGGTGCCACCAGCGGCAGGCTGTACCGCAAATACGCCCAGCCCCTGACCGGGTTGGAAGCTGTGGTGTTGCCCTCCACCAGCCCGGCCAATGCGGCGTTTACCATGCCGCGGTTGCTGGATGCCTGGGGCACTGCGCTGGAAGGATATGTGAACAAACCGTAAAAAGCGCAAAAAAGCGCCGTTTTGCCGCCCGAAAAGGGCAAAATTGTTTGCATTGTCCCCACCGTTGCACTATAATGAAAGGGTATTCCCTTTGCTCCGGCGCTTGCCTTTGCCGGGGCGCACCTTACTACAAGGAGCTTTGAACCCATGAGCAAGTGGATCGAAAAGCGCACCCGCCCGGTTCTGCCGCTGTACCTGGCTGCACTGACCTGGCCGGTTGCTTCCCTGATTCTGCCGCCCTACCGGCTGGTAAACCTGGTTATCATTGCGGCACTCAGCACTGTGGTGTATCTGGTTTCTTCCCGCTTCTGCCCCACGCGGGTGCAGCGGGTGGAACAGCCCTACGCCACCGGCAGCGAGAACACCGATGCCATGCTGAACGGCATTGCCGCCAACCTGGACGCGCTGCACAAGCTGAATGACGCCATCCCGGATGCCGAACTTTCCCGCCAGCTGGACCGTATGGAAAAGGCCGGGCGCGGCATTGTGCAGGCGGTGGAGCAAAAGCCGGATAAAGCCCGCACCGTGGATCGCTTTGCACGGTATTACCTGCCGGAAGTGGTCAAGATCATGAGCGCATACGCCCAGATGGAAAAAGGCGGCATTACCGGCGAAAACGCCGCCCAGATCTTGAGCGAAGTACGCCGCAACGCTGGCACCATGGCCACCGCATTTGAAAACCAGCTGGACGCCCTGTATTCCGCAGAGGCAATGGATATTTCGACCGACATCGAAGTGCTTGAAAACATCATGCGCGGTCAGAATTTGACCTGATGCTCCCAACCCAAAATATAAAAAGAAGAAGAGAAAGGACTTGCCACTATGTCTGATCTGGATTTTGACCTGAACGCTCCCGCAGCACCTTCCCTGACCTTGGATGCGGCCCCTGCCGCCCCCACCCTGACCCTGGACCCCGAAGTGGATGCCAAGGTGGTGGAGGAAGCCAAAAAGGCTACCCCCGTTACCGTGGAGGATACCCCGCTGAGCCCCGAAGAGCAGAAGATGGTGCAGGATTTTGCTGAAAAGATCGACTTGACCAACTCCCAGATGATTTTGCAGTACGGCGCCGCCAGCCAGAAAAAGCTGAGCGATTTTTCTGACAGTGCGCTTTCCCGCGTGCGCACCAAGGATATGGGTGAGACCGGCGAACTCATCACCCAGCTGATCGGCGAGCTGAAAGGCTTTGACGCCACCGCAGAAAATCAGAAAGGCTTCCTGGGCTTTTTCAAGAAAAAGTCCAACGAGCTGGAAGCCCTGAAAGTGAAATACGACAAAGCTGATGTGAACGTGGAACGCATCAAGGCCCAACTGGAGGACCACCAGGTAACCCTGATGAAAGACATTGCCATGCTGGACAAGATGTACCAGCTGAACCTTGTCTATTTCAAGGAGCTGAGCATGTATATCTTGGCCGGCCGCAAAAAGCTGCAGCAGGTGCGGGAGAACGACCTGGCCGCCGCTGAAGCCAAAGCAAAAGCATCCGGCCTGCCGGAAGATGCCCAGGCCGCCCGCGACCTGGCCGACCAGTGCGACCGCTTTGAAAAGAAGCTGTATGACCTGGAGCTGACCCGCAATATCTCCATCCAGATGGGCCCACAGATCCGCCTGATCCAGTCCAACGATACGATGATGGCCGAAAAGATCCAGACCACCATTGTGAACACCATCCCCCTGTGGAAGAACCAGATGGTTCTGGCCTTGGGCATGGCACACAGCCAGCAGGCCATGCAGGCCGAGCGCGCCGTGACCGATGCCACCAACGAGCTGTTGCGCAAGAACGCCGCAACCCTCAAGCAGGGCACCATCGACATCGCCAAAGAGTCTGAGCGCGGTGTGGTGGATATTGAGACCCTGCAGCAGACCAACCGCGATTTGATCAGCACACTGGATGAATTGAACAAGATCCGCGCAGACGGCAAGGCCAAGCGCGCCGCCGCCGAGCAGGAGCTGGGCCGCATTGAGGGCGAGCTGAAGCAGAAGCTGTTGGAAATTAACAAGTAATTATTTTTAGGGTGCATTATTGCATCCCCGTTAAGTGAGGACGACCCATGCAGTTGGAGCAGCAGGAAACATTTGAGATCAAAAGCCCGCAGCTGGAAGTGTTTGGCCAGGTGGAAAGCAAACTGCCCGCCCCCGCCAAAAAGCGGCCTTTTGCGGCCGGGTTCCTGGCCGTGATGGTGCTGGTTTCGGTGTTTGGCATTGGCGGCGTGCAGCTGAAAAGCCGTTACCGCAATGTGGCTGAAATTTACACCAGCGAGGTTGACGAGCACGGCAACAGCATCCAGGGGGATTTTACCACCCTGACGGATACCGCTGCCAACCTGATGCGTGCCTGCCAGAAGGTACTGGGCGAAGCTGACAGCAACTGCACCACCGTAGCAGACCTGCTGGCCCAGTGGCAGGATACCGCCATTGCCCCAGCCGCGCAATATGCGGTCATCCACCAGCTGGATAACGCTGTGGACGCCATGTACACCGCCGCCAAGGCAAAAGCCACCGACGATGCGCTGGATCAGATCAACAGCCTGGATGCCAGCTATGTGAGCACCCAAAGCATTTTGCAGCGCGAAATTGCGCAGAATTATACCACCGCTGCCCAAAGCTACAACACCATGGCTTCCGGTTTCCCCGCCAATGTGATCGGTACATTGTGGGGCGCGGGGCAGGTGGAGCTGTATGCAGCGCAGTGACCCCGGAAAGGAGGGGGCCGGATGAAAATTTTGACCCGCACCGCAGCCGCCGTTCTGGCGGCTGTGACCGCGGCGGCAGTCTGGGCGGTACCGGCAGCGGCAGCTGCTTCCGTTCAGGGCATCAGCAGTACCAGCTGCATTGCCGATAATGCCAATATTCTAAGCCGCGATACCGAAACATATATCACCAACATTTCTGTTGCCCTGCAGGAAAACTGCAGCGGTGCACAGATCGGCGTTTACACCACCGATTACGTCGGCAACAACACCATGGAAGGCTATGCCTACGAGGTGTTCCAGGCATGGGGCCTTGGCAGCGCTGACCAGGACAACGGCATGGTGTTGCTGATGGCCACCGGGGACGACAACTATTGGGCCACCCCCGGCGAAGGGCTGGAAAGCGCGTTTTCCGGCAATGTGCTGAGCGATCTGCTGTATGATAACCTGGAAGCTTCCTGGGCAAAGCAGGATTACGATACCGGCGCACGCAAAACCGTGCTGGCCATGGCCGAGCGCATCTGCGATGTATATGGCGTCAGCCTGGATATGGACGCGATCGGCTCCGGCCTGGCAGATTCTTCCGGCAGGATTGTGGAAAACACCCAGAGCCGCAGCAATGGAGGGGCGGTGCTTACCTTGATTTTGCTGACGATTATTATTGCAGTGATCGTGATTGCGATCCTGAAAACGCCGCGCGGACCCCGCGGGCCGCAGGGTCCCACCTACACAGGCGGCTACCGCGGGCCGAACGTATTCTTTTTCGGCGGACCGGTTTACCGGCCGCGCCGTCCCCGGCGTCCTCCCCCGCCGCCCCCTCCGGGCGGTGGATTTGGTAATCCCGGCCCACGTCCCGGCGGCGGCTTTGGCGGGCCTGGCCCCGGTGCTAGACCTGGCAGTTCCGGTCCGCGTCCCGGCGGCGGCTTTGGCGGAATGTCCGGCGGGTTCCGTTCCGGCGGCGGCAGTGCCCGGCCGGGTGGCGGTGCCGGGCGCAGCGGCGGGTTCAGCGCCCCGCGCGGTGGGGGC
>NZ_JAQFEN010000010.1:0-93757 GCF_027689445.1 Gemmiger qucibialis
TTAAGATTCTCCTCGGATAATTGAATATCTCGGATAATGCGCCCTTGGGATCAGTTACTTACCAGCTGCATCAAGGTGCTATAATTGTCTACCACGCTGTAAACCACGCTGCCATTGCTGATGGCAGCAAAATGTTTTTTGGCGCATTCGATCTTTGCATTTTCTACGCCGCGTAGCTCCATAGTGTCGAGATTGCCTTTGGTTTCGGCGACAAAGTAGATGTGCTTCACGCTGCCCTCGTTAAAAGCGATCGCCCAGTCAGGGTTGTATTTTCCAACCGGGGTCGAAATATAGAAACTACCGGGCAATTTTACATACACCGCCACTTGGTCACTGACATCCAGCTCTTGTGCAAACCTGCGTTCATTGTCCGAGTCGTAGATCACATGGCTGTACAGGCTGCGGTTGGCCTCCATGGCGTTGACATCCAGTTTGCCGCGCAGTGTAGCCCTGGTAAAAACATCCTGGTCGTAGGCTGCATCCAGCCGGTTATAGGTGATATGCTCGATGATCTGGGTGGCTTTCTCGTCATTAATCAAGCGGGCGGCTTTCAAGATGAACTCCTCCGGGTTGATGCGGAACTGGGAAAAGGTCTGCGGGGCGATTCCCCGCAAAATGGCGGCCACGGTGGCCCGCGTCAGACCGGTTTCCTCCACCAGCTTGCCGACAAGGTCGTACCGCACGCTGCCAAGCGGCGCATACTTGGCGGACTCGCGGTCGCTGCGGGCTTTCTGGAAGCCTTTTCCCTGCTCCAACTGTTCCCGCGATTCCAACCGCGCTGTCTGCTCTCCATATTCCAGGTTGATCTGCACGCGGGTCACATTCAATTTGGAGTCCAGCGCCCGAATGGAGTGGTCGATCAATTCCGGCGTGTCAAACTGAACAGTATAAAAGGACTTGTGGTTGATCCGATTCCATAGGTTTAGAAACTCAGCCTTGTGCAGTTTTTCTTCGTCTACGATGGCTTGCACATTGTTGCTGTGGGCGTTTTCCGGGGCCATGGTATGAGCATCGTATACGCCGGACAAAATCCGCACCACCGAATCTGCATATCCCGACACCTCGCTGGCAACATGAAAGCTCCCGATTTCTTTATCAGCAAAATATTTGTCGGTCAGTTTGCCGCGTTTTACATAATCGTTCTGGATCAGATCTTCGTAGATTGCGTTGGCCAGGTCCTGCGTAACATGGACCTGTTCGCCGTTGGCGTCGACCAGCGTGCGGCCTACAAACAGCTGGGTGTCCACCTTCTGCGGGCGGTCTGCCAGCGACTCCGCCAAGCCGGTTTGCAGTGCCTCGGCAAATTTTCCATACTCCAGGTCGGTGATCAGCGTCAGCTTGTTCAGCTCCTGCACGTCTCGGCCCAGGACGCTTTCGTCCATGCGCTCGCCCTGCTGGTTGACACACAGGCGTAGGCCGCGACCGATCTCCTGGCGGCTGCGGATCTCAGACTCGCTCTGAGGTTTCAGTGTGCAAATCTGGAACACGTTGGGATTGTCCCAGCCTTCGCGCAGGGCCGAGTGGGAAAAGATAAACCGCACCGGTTCGTCCAGGCTGAGCAGCCGTTCCTTGTCCTTCATGATCAGGTCGTAGGCATCCACATCATCGGACAGCTGCGTTTTGCGGTCGATCTTTCCTTCCACAAAGCGGGCTTTTTTGCCCTTCTTTTTGTCGATAGAAAAATACCCCTGGTGGGTCTTGTGCACGTCAATGCCGTCCAGATAATGCAGATAGGCGTCATCGCCAAACTGGCGCTGCATCTGGCCCACAACGTTTTCGTACTCCTCCTCGAACATTTTGGCATACTCGCCGTTGCGGCCATCGTCGTTGTCGCCGTCATATAGGCGGTACTTGGATACTTCGTCGATGAAAAACAGTGACAGCACCTTGATGCCCCTGGGATACAATTCCCGCTCCCGCTGGATATGGGTACGGATGGTCTCCCGGATTTGAATCCGGCGCTGCAAGGCTGTCATCTGCTCGTTGCCGCTAATTTGTCCAGCGTAGAGTTTGAGGCCATTGAGGAAGGTGACCGAGTTGTCCCGCCCATCGATGCCGTCCGGCAAAATCACAAAGCGGTCGGCGTATTCGTCCAGCTCGCCGGAGAGGGTGTACAGGTCGTCGCCGCCCTGCACCTTGCGCACCATGGTGCGGGTGCCGGTCTTGCCCTTTATCTCAAAACCCAGGCGGGCCGTGGGGGCCTTGTTCTTGTAAATGTCCACGCCTTCCACATAGACAAAACTATTGGTGGCGGTAGTACCTGTCAGCGTGATGCCCAACGCCGCGATCTTTTTGACAAGATGCTGGTTGTAGGCATCCATAGCGTCCAGGCGGTAAACCATATCATATTTTTCTTTGTGGGTGGCGGAATAGCGCAGCGTGAACAGAGCGTTGAACTTTTTTAGGCTTTCTTTGGTCTGTTTGCCCTCCACGCTCTGTGGTTCATCGATGATCAGGATCGGGTTGGTTTGGGCGATGATGTCGATGGGACGGCGGCTGCGGAAGCTGTCCAGCTTTTTGTCGATGATCTTCTGGTTTTTGCTGGAATTGAACGCCTGCATATTGATGATCATGGCATAGATGCCGCTGTCCGAGGCAAAGTTGTCCACTTCGGTCAGCTTGTCCGAGGAGTAGGTAAAAAAGCGAATCTTCTTGCCGTACTCATCAGAAAAATGCTGCTGGGTCGTTTCCAGCGATTTGGCCACGCCTTCCCGGATGGCCACCGAGGGCACCACTATAATAAATTTGCTCCAGCCGTAGCGGCGATTGAGCTCGTACATGGTTTTGACGTAGGTGTAAGTTTTGCCAGTGCCGGTCTCCATCTCGATGGTCAGGTTGATGCCGGGACCGGCCAAAGCATCGGATGGTTTCAGATTGTTACGGATCTGCACCGCGCGCAGGTTCTCTAAAATCCGGCTGCGGGTCAGCTCCGGCACCAGCGGATGATTGCGGAAGCCCACCTCGCTAAAATCCATGCGCTGCTGCATATTGGTGGTATCGCCCAGATCGATGCGGTAATTGGCGGTACGCAGCGGCTGGTCGTTGAATACATCACAGACCGCAGCTGCAGCCTCTGCCTGGAAGGGCTGATGTTTGAATTTGAGTTTCATCAGATCACCTTCACCTTCGTGTCGGGCGAAAGATTTTTGAAGATCTCCGTCACGTTGATCTTTTCGGCATCGGTGGCAAAGGCGCTGTCGCGGAATACCGCCCGCAGCGGCTGCAGGTTGGCTATGTACTCGACCACGGCGCGGGGAACCGCCTTGTCAAAGCAGGCGGCCAGGGCGCCGTTGTCCACGTTATGTACGGTGCAGCCCGCCACCTGGGTGCTGGTGTGGGACAGATTGATCTCCACGCCCCAATCCAGCAGGCAGGCGTAGAGCAGGTCCAGGTCGGTGCGGTCCTCCTTGATGTTGCTGACCGTCTCGCCCAGCATCAGCTGGGTGACCTCCTCGGGATGATAGTAGACGTTTTTCATATTGCTCTCATCCACACGGAACACGCGGAAGCCGATGTCCAGATTTTGGGTAGTCAGCGGGTTTTCTTCTTTGATTTTCTCACCGGCGCGGCGGATGCGCTCTTTGCCGATTTCGCAAATGTTTTTGTAACCTGCTTTGAAGGCTTCACTGTTTTCGTCGCAGGGTTCGGGGAGCTGTACCATGATGAACTTGCGGTGCCCGCCGTCCTCGGCGTTGAGCTGCATGACCGCGTGGGCAGTGGTGGCGGAGCCGGAGAAGAAGTCGAGAACGATAGAGTCAGTTTTTGTTGCCAAATCCATACAGAATTTTATTAATTCTACCGGCTTGGGAGTGCTAAAAATGGTTGAATTTCCAAATAAGGATTTAATCTCTCGAGTGGCCTCTTGGTTAGATGCCAAAAAGTCGAGCCAAGTATTTGCCAGCTGTCCTTCAGATTTCTTTTCTGACAGAAACAGTTTATATCTTGGCTTTCCATCGCCGTCTCTAGGAAATACCAAGCGATTATCATTCAGTAAGCGATCATAGGTTTCTCGCTTAAAGCGCCATTCTTCGGTTATGGTCTTTCCGCTTGGCGTCATAACACTATATATGGCACCACCCTTGTTTGTACATGGCATGGTTTTGTAAGGTCCGCGAGGGTCATTGTCGGGATTTTTATAATCACGCTCATTGATATGAGCACTAATTTTATTGAGAAGATTTCCGTTACTCTTGGCGTACAAAACGACATACTCGTGTATAGGGGATATATTTTTTGATAAATTTGCTTGGCTATCCCTGCGTTTTCTGACGCATTGTGCAAGAAAGTTTTGCTCACCGAAAACTTCATTACATATTTCACGCAAATTTTCAATTTCGCCATCATCAAGAGAAATGAAAACGACCCCATCCTCCGTTAACAAATTCCTTGCCAACATCAGCCGGGAATACGTCATACTGCACCAATCAGAGTGAAACCTCCCATTGCTCTCGGTGTTCTCGAACAGTCGGTCGCCGTCTTCACTCAACTCTCCACTTTTTTCACTCCACTCTTCTCGGCTCATCCCAAAGTCATCCCGATAAATAAAGTCGTGGCCAGTGTTGTAGGGCGGATCAATGTAAATCATCTTGACCTTGCCCAAGTAGCTCTCCTGCAGGATTTTCAGCACTTCCAGGTTATCGCCCTCGATGTACAGGTTTTCGGTGGCGTCCCAGTTGCGGCTGTCCTCCTTTACCGGGCGCAGCGTCTTGGTGGTGGGGCGGGCGGCTTCGGCTATGGCCTGCTTCTTGCCCACCCAGGTAAACTCATACCGTTCATCGCCTTCCTCCACCACATCCGGGCTCAGCAGTTGCTTGAGCATTTCAAAGTTGACGCCCTTTTTGATGCTGCCATCCTCGCCCCGCATCTCGGTAACAGCCGAGGGGAACAAAGCCCCAATTTTTTCAATATTCTCTGCTGCCATATCCGACGTTTCCATTTTTAGTTTGTCCATGATTTTCACCTCGTATTGTTATGGCAGTGGAACCTCATTTAAGCGTAAATTACTATCCCAGCCAATTTTAGAAAGGGGAACATTCAAAGCACCGGCGACTTCTTTTAGTCTTTGAAAATTCAAATCTGTGCAAAATGCACCAGCAATGATTTTTGTCACGCGAAGTCCATTGGTCGTCATTTGCTGGAGCTCTCCATTCGATACCGTTGAGCTGTCTAAAATGCGATACTCCTCTTCATAACTCCAACACGTATCTTTGCTAAACAGCGGATAGTTAATACGGAGAAGAACCTTTCGGTTCTCGTAGTTATTCAAAACGAGTGATGGGTTAGCACACATCTCATTGCGCATATCATAAAACCGCTGGTATTCCTGACTTAAATCAGGGACTTCATTTTCATAAATTACTGGATAGAAACGTTCTGGTGACTCGACTCTAAACTCTACACAGTATCCCTTATAACCGGCAGCATAATGCGACCACATAAGTTTGTTATAAAGTAGAGCCGAAAAACAGCATACTTCCAGCTCCTGCTGCTTATTAAGATAATATTGTCGTGCATCGTTCTGAGCGCCCTTTAAGGCAATATGTTCAAACTCAAATGGGTCATTCAAACCACTTCGCTTTGAAAACCATATTTCCCCGGATTTTAATTGTTCAAATCGCTTCCGGGCCTCATCGGAGTCATCAGGAATACTAAAATATTTGTATAAGGAGCCGGGAATATAAGCACCAAGGGCACACCGGAAGTGCGGATAATCCGAATTCGAATCAATAAGCTCAAAATACTTATCCTTTGTAAGCGGCATCAACTCCACTCTCCAATCTCTGTATCTCTCTCCTGATCTCCATCTGCTTCGCCAGCTGCTTTTCCTTGCGCATCCGGCTTTTCAGCTGGTCGATCTGCTTTTGCAGCTTCTCCCACGCCTGGGCCTGCTCCACAGCCGCCTGCAAGGTCTCCGCCTTTGGCGCGGCCAGGGCATCGCCGGCAATTTGCCGGACGATGCCCTCATACAGCGCGTCCATATTCAGGCCGGTCAAGTTCAGCGTCAACGCCTCCGGCGTCTGCCAGACGGTGCGGTAGTTCTGCCGCAGCTGGAAGGCACTGCCGCCGCTCTGGCTGGCTTCCTTGTAAGTCACCGAAAGCTGGCATTTCCCGTCCGACCGTTCCAGCACAAACAGCAGATGGTAGGGGATCTGCTTGTCCATCAGGTTCAGCACACGGCTATCCAGCACATCGCCCGCCATGCGGATGCGGAACACCTCGATCTCTTGCACTGTCTGCCCCGGCGCCAGGTTCATCGTCTGCGCCGACAGCTTGTTGGCCCAGGTGATCAGTTTGATTTGCTCGATAAACAGACGTTTGACCTCCGCCGTGACATCCAGATTCTGATAAAACTTCTGCTTGGGGATGCGGCGTTCAAACACCGTGGAAGTAGGAAACGAAAGCATGGTTCATCCCTCCTTGACCACCAGAAAACAGATCAGTTCAAAATCATCCAAACCGGAGATCTGGTTCAGCAGCGCCGTGGTGCCGCCTGCGCGGAACAGGCTGTCCAGGTCGCTGTCCTCCTTGGCATCCACGATGGAGAGCACCGCCTCCTCCAGCAGGTCAGAGTACAGCTGCATCTCTTCACCGCAGCGGGTCTCCTCGTTAAAGGCACGGCACAGCGCCTGAATCGGCTCGGTTTTGCCGTGGCACAGCTGGCGCATGGTCTCCAATGTGCTGCGCGGGGAAAGATGGTCGTAGACGATCTCTCCCTCCTCGGTCAGGTAGACCAGATAATAGGGGTGCAGTCGGTTGCGGTCGTTGATGTTGATCTCGTTGTGCACATTTTTCAGCACGAACACCACGCCCGCCGGAGCGTCCGGCAGAGCCTGTGTCACGGCGCTGATGCCGCCGGGGGTGGTCTCCAGTTCCGGGTGGCGCTTGGCATACTCCATCACTTCCATGCGGAACTCGTTCAGGCCCAGATCGGTGATGGAGACGCCGGTGCCCATCTCCTCCAGGTCCACCACCTCGGTTTGCAACCGCTTGAGCTGCTCTCGCCGGTATTCCAAGTTGCCCTGTTCCTCCGGGCTGAGCAGGTTGTCATCGCCGGTGGAGGTCATGACCAGTGCCTTCATGCGGGTCTCTACCCGGCCTTTCAGATTGATGTAGGAGTCCAGGTCCATGTCCGGCCAGAAATTGATCAGCTGGATCACATCGTTTTTGCTGCCAATACGGTCGATCCGCCCAAACCGCTGCACCAGACGAACCGGGTTCCAGTGAATGTCGTAGTTGATCAGGCAGTCGCAGTCCTGCAGGTTCTGGCCTTCCGAAATGCAGTCGGTGGCGATCAGAAGGTCAATGTCGGGGCCATCCGGCATCAGGGCGGCTTTGTCCTTAGAGCGTGGCGAGAAGCAGGTCAGCACGTTGTTCAAGTCCGCCTTGAATTTGGGGATGGTGGTGCGGCCCTCCACCGATCCGGTGACCAACGCAGTGTTCAAACCGTACTTTTCCCCGGCAAATGCGCTGACATGATCGTAAAGATACTGCGCTGTATCGGAAAATGCCGTGAATATGATGACTTTTTTGTTGCCGGGGTTGATCGGATGCTCGATTTTTTCCGTTATTGTATCCAGCAGCATTCGCAGTTTGCTGTCGTGTGCCGGTGTGATCTGCGATACGGCCTTCAGCAGCATTCGCAACGTATGTTGATCTTCCTCCAGGTCTTTGCGCCAGGTCACATAGTCCATGTCGGCCAGTTCGATCTTGACCTTGCGGCCCACCGTGAACAGATCGGATTCCTGGTCATCGGCATCCAGGTCGGCCACACCGCTCAGGTCGTTCAGCTCCAGTGTGGCGGTTGGATCATAATGCGCGATGGTGTCAAGTGTCTGCGCGATCAGCTGTTCGATTCGTCCCAGCGTCAGCTGGAAGGAATGAAGGGAGCTTTCCAGACGCTTTAGCAGATTGATGCTCATCAGTCGGCGGATGCCCTGCTCGCGGCCCGCCTGGGTCAGGTGGTTTTTGCCCTCATGGTTCAGTTTGGCGTATTTCTCCAGCTTGCTTGGTAGAATGTAGTTGGTTGGGGTGTAGATACTTAAAGTCAGGCTGAGCAGGTCATCATAGATCTCGCTGTAGGAGATGGCGCCGGGCAGGTCGGTCAGCGGCGGCCGTTTGGAAATGGGCGGCAGCCGGGTCGGGAATTTGCCGATTTCGCTGACATCATAGTATTTTTCAATGTGGCGGCGGGACCGGGCAATGGTTACGGCGTCCAGAATTTGGAAAAATTCAAAATCCAGCATCTGCATCAGCTGGTCGGTGGTGCGGCTGGCGACGTCCAGCTTGCTCCACTCGTTGAACACCTTCTGCGCGTTGCGGAAAACCTCCTCCACGCTGCGGCTGATGTCCAGTTTGCCCTGCCATTCGCTGCTATCGCCCTCGTAGGCCAGTGCCAGCTGGTTACGCAGATCGTAAAAGCGGTTGTTCACCGGCGTGGCCGACAGCATCAGCACACGTGTGCGCGCACCGGGGCGGATGACTTTGTTCATCAGGCGGGTGTAACGGTTTTCTTTTCCCTCATTGTCCACATCCCCGCCATTGCGGAAATTGTGGGATTCATCGATCACGACCAGGTCGTAGGCGCTCCAGTTCAGTTTACTCAGGTCGATCTCGCCGGAAAATCCTTTGTCCCGGCTTAGATCCGTGTGGTAGAGTACGTCATAGCGCAGGCGATCCCCGGCGATGGGATTGTTGACATAGTTGGCCTTATAGGTCATCCAGTTGTCGCTGAGCTTTTTAGGGCAAAGAACTAACACCCGCAGGTTGCGGTTCTCATAGTATTTGATGACGGCCAGAGCGGTGAAGGTTTTGCCCAAGCCGACGCTGTCCGCCAGGATACAGCCGTTATATTGTTCCAGCTTGCTGATAATGGCAATCACAGCGTCTTTCTGGAAGGTGTACAGTTTGTTCCAGACCTGGCTTTCCTTGAAGCCGTTGGCTTCGCTGGGCAGATCGTCCTCATTGACCTGCTCCAAAAAGCTGCCAAAAATGTTGTAAAGTGCATAAAAGTAGAGGAATTCGGGGCTATTCTCTTGGTAGGCGGTGGTGATGCTCTCCAGGACTTTGTCTGTGACGTCTTTCAGGTGGCTTTGGTCGTTCCACAGCTGGTCGAACAGTTCCAGGTAAGCTTTACTTTCTGGCGCATCCACGCGGTTGATCATGCTGAACATACGGCCGCCACGGTCACAGCCCAGGTCCTCGCGGGTAAAACCATTCACTGGTGCATGCCCTCCTTTTTTCGTTTGCTTGGCAGTGAAGCCGGTGCGCTGGTACGTGTATCGAGTTCATCATTAGGCAAATGATGATGGTTTGCGAATAACTGTTTTCTCCGCTCTTTGTGAAGCCCTGCTCACACAGGGCAAGGTTCAGCTTCACCGTTTCGCGTGGATTTTCGCGGGTTGGAATAATCACACGCCAGACAGCGTACCCTCTTCGCTATCCGGTGTATCGTGCTTTAATGGCGTTATCAATATGAAAACGCCGGATTTTTCGCTGTTTTCACTTCCTTTGAAAATATCGCTGTATTTTTGCCGCTCTTTCCGAATGCCGTTCCTGCCCCTGGCTTTTCAGCGGCGTATTCCGGCATTGGCACGCTCTCCCGTGCTTTCAAACACATGGGGTCATGGCGCTGCTTCCCCTGCCGGGGGTATCCCATTCGGACGGTCATGTAATTTTCAAGGTGCTGTTGCCTCCCGACAAGTACAGTTTAACGAAAAATCGGGCCTGTTCCCGTATATCCAAGAGGTTGGAAAAAGGGTGCGAAAAGCGGAAATTTCCACGCTTATAGAAATCTGTGCTATAATGGGAAGCAGAACGAGAGGGGGCGCGGATATGAATATCAAACTGACGATCCCGGAGCGGCTTAAAGATTTGCGGACAGAGCGCAACCTGATACTGGAACAGCTTTCCGAGGCAACAGGCATTTCCCGCGCCGCCCTCGGCAAATATGAGGCGGACGATTTCAAGGACATCAGCCCGTTCAGCATCGCGGCGCTGGCAAAGTTTTATGGGGTATCCGCCGATTACTTGATGGGATTGACAGAAAGAAAAAATCACCCAAACACAGAGCTGGATGCTCTGCATTTGGGTGACGATGCGATTGAAGTATTGAAGGCGGGGCAATTCAATCACCGGCTGCTGTCGGAGCTGATTTGCCACAAAGATTTTCAGCGGTTGATGCTGGATGCAGAAATTTATGTTGACCGTATCGCGGATATGCGGATCAACGACATGAACACTGTGCTGGAGGCCGTGCGTCAAATGGTGCTGTCCAAGCGAGAGGATAGTGCCAACGATCTCTATCTCCGCACGCTGGAATTGGCGCAGGTGCCGGAGGAAGAATACTTCAGCCATGTGGTTTCGGATGACCTGAACGAAATACTCCGCGATATTCGGGAAGCCCACAAGACCGACAGCACAACGGCAGACGAGCCGTCCGCCGCAGCACAAGTACAGCAGCAGTTACAGACTGCCATGAACTTTAAAGGCAGCAGCGACGAAAAGAAGGCGCGGGCACTCTTGGCCACACTCGGCATTGACTACGATGCCATCACCAAAGAGCAGTTTGTCAATCTGATTGAGGTGCTGCGGCTGTCCAAGCACATGAAAAACCCCATAAATCGGCGCGGCAAAAGCAACATGACACACGGAAAAGGGAAAAGGAAGCGTAAATAGGCAAGAAAATACGCCGTATCCAGCAAAATCTGCTGAATACGGCGTATTTATTCGTTACCCAATCCTGCCTGACAGATGCCATAATTGTAATTCTTTCAAATTACTTTCTTATGAGCACCCACAGAATCTGCGGGGGCGTTTTGTCGTTGTGGTTCAGGAGACCCGCTGCCCGGTCATGGTCTGGGTGACGATGCTCTCCATCATGTCGGCGGTCAGCTGACCGGTCACATAGCCGAAGACGTTGCCCTCGGTGTCGATCATGAAGGTGGTCGGGAAGGCGGAAATGCCGTAGGCGCTGAGCACATCGCCGGTGGTGTCCATGACCACCGGGAAGGTGTAGCCGTTGTCCGACAGGAATCCGCTGACCTCGTCGATGCTGCCGTCCACGGCGCGGGGATTTTCGGCGCTGCTGGGGTTGGCGACGCCCAGCACGATCAGGTCCTCGCCGTTGCTGCCGTAAGACTCATAGAGCGACTGGATCTCGGGCATCTCGCTCTGGCAGGGGCCGCACCAGGTGGCCCAGAAGTTCAGGAACACCGTCTTGCCGCGGTATTCCGACAGGGTGTGTTCCTCGCCGTACTGGTCCACCAGCGTGAAGTCGGGGGCCGGGATGGCGTCGGGGTCGGTCTCGGGCTCCTCGGTGGGAGCGGGCGTGGCGGTGACCTGGGGCGCCGCACCGGACGAGGCCGACGGACTGCCGCCCGTCTGGGACAGCACCCCGCTGAGCCGCCCGGTGAAGCCGGTCAGCGTCATCAGACCCATCAGGATCAGCAGGACGGCGCCGATGCGGGTGGTATACCGCACGACGTTGTGGTATTTTTTGAAAAGGTCCAGCACGGTGCCGGTGAACAGTCCCACCAGCAGGAAGGGAATCACAAAGCCGAGGGTGTACACCCCGATGAGCAAAAATCCCCGCTCGGGCGCGCTGGAGGCCATGAGCAGCACGCCGGACAGCGCCGGACCCACGCAGGGCGTCCAGGCAAAGCTGAAGGTAAAGCCGAGGAGCAGCGCGGTCAGGGGGTTCATGGCCAGCCGGTTGAGGGGCAGATGGAAGCGGTGTTCGCTGTCCATCGCGCTGCTGCGGCCAAAGATGCCCAGCTGGTACAGGCCGAACACCAGGATCAGCACGCCGCTGCACCGGGTGAACAGGGTGCGGTTGCCGCTGAAGAAGCGGCCCAGCGCCGTGAAGCCCATGCCGAGCAGGAAGAAGGCGAAGCTGATGCCCAGCACAAAGAACAGGGTGTTGACCAGCACGCGGCGACGCGGATAGCGGATGGTGCCGTCCGGCTGCACCGCCGCCGTTCCGCCGGCCAGATACCCGATATACAGCGGGATGAGGGGCAGCACGCAGGGGGAAAAGACGCTGAGCAGCCCCTGCAGGAAAACGGTCACCGCCGAGATGCCGACGGACAGATCAAATCCCATCTGTCAACTCCTGTTCCGCCGCAAAGAGCGGCTTGCCCGCAAAAAGACGGTCCTCGATATCGGCGATGGTCACACCGGCCAGACGGCGGCGGCAGCCGGCGTCGAGATCGGCATAGATCTCATCCATCACGCCGGCCATGCCGGCACAGATGGCGCAGTTGCGGTCGGCGGCGCCGCTGTGCCAGCCGGACTCCACAAAGGCGGTGTCCACGGCGGCCGCCACCCGGTCCAGCGTGAGCTCGGCGGGGGGAACCTGGGGGCAGAAACCGCCCTCACTTCCCTCCCGGGCGCCCACCAGGCCGGCCTTTTTCAGGCGGGCCATGACCTTGCGCACCCGCGCCGCGTTGGTACAGATGTTGTCGGCCAGCGCATCGCTGGAGAGCGTGCAGCCCTTGACGCTCAGATACACCAGCGCATGGACCGCCACGCTGAAATCGCTCTTCATGCCGTTCCTCCCGTTGCGTACCGGGAAGCGGCGTCACGCCCGGTTCCCGGCCAGATATTCCTCGATATAATGTGCGGCAACGGCACCGTCCGCGGCGGCTGTCAGGATCTGACGGACCGGTTTGCGGCGCACGTCGCCCACCGCGTAGACGCCGGGCAGCGATGTCCGGGTGGTCTCGTCGGCGATCAGGTAGCCCGCCTCGTCGGTTTCGAGCTGCCCGCGGAACAGAGCGGTCTCGGGCCGGCGCCCGACGGCGACAAACAGGCCGTCCACCGGCAGGGTGCTTTCCTCCCCCGTGACCTTGTTGCGCAGGACCAGGCCGGTGAGCCGGTCATCGCCCTGCAGCGCCTTGACCTCGGTGTTCCATACAATATTTACACCATTTTCCCGGAGCTTGTCAAGGTAAACGGCAGAGGCCCGCAGCGCGTCCCGCCGATGGATCAGCGTCACACGCCCGGCCAGCCGGGCCAGCGTCAGGGCATCGCCGACGGCGGTGTTGCCGCCGCCCACGATCGCCACTTCCCGCCCGCGGTAGAGCATCCCGTCGCAGGTGGCGCAGTAGCTCACCCCGCGGCCCCGCAGAGCCGCCTCGCCGGGGACGCCCAGTTCCCGGGCTTCGGCGCCGGTGGCCACCACCACCGTGCGCCCCAGGAAGGTGCCGCGGTCGGTCTCCACCCGCTTGGGGGACTCGGTCAGCGCAACCTCGCGGACTTCGGCCAGCACCGTCCGGGCGCCGAAGCGCTGGGCCTGGCGCTGCATCTTCTCGCCCAGTTCAAACCCGTCCACCCCGTCCTCAAAGCCGGGGTAATTCTCCACCGTGCCGGTGGTGGCCATCTGGCCGCCGGCGGAGAGCCGCTCCAGCACCAGGACCGACAGACCTGCCCGCGCCGCATAGAGCGCGGCCGTGTAGCCGCCGGGTCCCCCGCCGAGCACCAGTACATCAACCGCGTTGTTCATGGCTGCCTCCTTGTCTTACAGTACGCCGTTGGCCGACAGATATTCCCGGATGTCTGCCTGGGAACGCGGTCCCACAAAGGGCCGGCCCAGCAGGCGGCCGTCCTTGAACAGCAGCAGCGTGGGGATGGTGTTGACGCCGAACCGTGCGGCGACATCCGGCGCGTCGTCCACATTGACGCCGGCAACCCGGATGCGGCCGTCCAGCTCATCGGCCAGCGCTTCAACGGCCGGGGCGATCCGGCGGCAGTAGCCGCACCACGGCGCCCACAGATCCACGAGGGTCACACCGTTGGCGATGGTCTGGTCAAAATTGGCGGAAGTCAGAGGATTCTTATTCATAATACTTCTCCTTTATATATAAGGTAGGTGTTCGGATTTTTGCACCGTGTCGGTGCTAAACTGTAAATCTTTTTGTTTCAGATTACACTGTAATTATATAATTTACAGTTCATTTTGTCAACCCCCTTCTGCAAACTTTTTTTCCGCAGCTAGTGTTTGCGTTGCGGGGCAAAAAAATACCCCCGGCGGAACAACCGTCGGGGGTGCGGGCCGTCAGGGCTTTTTCTTGCCCGTCTGGTATTCTTTTTTGTACTTGCCGGGGGTCATGCCGACCTCGCGGCTGAAGAACCGGATGAAGTTCTGCACGTTGGAGTAGTGCAGCGTGTCGGCCACCTGGGCCACCGACATATCGGTGGTGAGCAGCAGTTCCTTGGCCATCTCGAGTTTCTGGGAAGCGACGAGGTCGGTGAAGTTGGTGTTGCGCTCGTTCTTGAGGACTTTCCAGATATAGCTGGCCGAATAGTTGAGCTTTTCGGCGCACTCGTTGAGGGTCAGGTCGCCGTTGGTCTGCTTGATGAGGGCGATCACGTTCTTGACCAGCTCGCTGGTATTGTCCCGCCGGAAATTGCCCAGCAGGTCCATGACCGGGACGGCGACCTCCTCCACGAGGAAGGTGCGCATCTTGTCGTTGCTGTAAATGCGGCTGATCTCGGCAAACAGGTTGTCGCTGTGGTTGGACAATACCTTGCTGACCGACAGGCCGGCGTTTTCAGCCACCATCAGCAGGGTGCTGACCAGACGCTGGAGATAGAACATCCGCTCATAGCCGCGCACGCCCTTTTCCTCCAGCCGTTCGAGAAAGACGCCGATGAGCCGCTCGGTCTCGCGCTTGTTGCAGGCCGTCATGGCGGCGATGATCTCGTTTTCCAGCAGGGTGTCATAGCCGTGCTCGGTGTGGTTGTCCTCGGCCGTCGTGTAGTAGGTCAGGTCCTGGCGCATCTCCTCCGACGCGGCGCCCCGGCTGCGCAGTGCCTCGCTGGCCTCGTGCCAGGCCGAGGCGATCTGCTCGGGGCTTGTGAAAACCCGGCTGACGCCCGCCACACACCGGCAGCCCATCCCGGCGCTGACCACCTTGGCCGCGCCCTTGTAGACGGTTTCGACGTTGTGGGCCAGCGTTTCCTCGTTCTCGGCGCCGGCCACCATGACCACCGTGGCATCCACGGCCACCGGACAGAAGAAGAGCCGGCGGCAGATTTCGGCGGGAAGGCGCTGGGCGACGGTCTGGGCGACCGCCTCACGCACCGACCCGGTCATCTGCTTTTCAAAGACAATGCTGAGCACGAGGAGCCGGTAGCAGGCAAAGGGCTGGATGCCGAACTCCTGCATCGTGCTGTGGATGGCCTCGAGGCTGGCCTCGCTGCGCAGGATGTGCAGCAGGAACTGCTGTTCGAGCTGGCGGCGCTGGGCCTGTACCAGCTTTTGCATATCCTTCTGGTTCTGGGCAGCGCGGGTCACGCTGGAGGTCAGATAGTCGAACTCGTCCTGGTTCTGTTCCCGCCGGCCAAACACATCGTAGGCCTGGTCGAGCAGTTCCCGGATGGGACGATAGAGGAAGGCGCTGTTCCACCGGCAGACCAGCAGCACGACGACCGTGGCCAGCAGGATGAGCACCGAGACCCAGAAGGCCGCGACGCTGGACCCGAGGTTCTGCTGTTCGTCGTAGGCGGCATAACAGGTGATGCCGTTGAAGTTGATGGCCTGGCCCTGCACAAGGTAGTTGCTGATGGTGCCGGGGATGCGCAGATGCCCGTCCGAGAGGTCGCCGGCATCGGCCAGCGCGTGGGCCAGCTCGGTGTCGGTGGTGGTGACGGTCTCGCCGTTCGCGTCGAGCAGCACCACGTCATAGCCCAGCGACTTCCACTCCCCTGCCAGCTCGGACAGGTATTCCATATCGAGATGGATCAGCAGCATTCCCACCAGGCCGTTCTTGGCCGAGGTGATCCGTGCCACGAGGCACTGCCCCGACACGTTCAGCCACAGGCTGGAGGTCTGGCGCGGCGCCGCACCGGTGCGGTTGACCCAGTAGAGGGTGGCGGTCTGGCTGGCCTGGTTGTCGATGAAGGTGCGGATTTCCTCCTGATTTTTCATCTGCTCGAGCGGGAAGGTGCCGTAGTTGCTCAGCACCCAGCCGTAGCGGAGATTGATGTATTCGTACCCGACCACATAGGAATCCATATAGGTCCCGCCCCGCAGCAGCTCCTGGGCATCCCGCAGGTCGCTGTACCGGCTGTACGGGATTTCCGAACAGCTTTCCATCCAGGTAAAGCTGGAATTTCGCAGGGCCGCCAGGTAATAGCTGCGCAGTCCGTCAAACACGCTTGTCATCCGCATCGAAGCGTTGCCGGCCACCTCGCCGAGTTTGGCGCGGCCGCGGGCGGGCTCGCTGCGGTAGTACAGGATGCCGCACAGCAGGCCCACAATGAGCAGCGGGACTGCGACCAGCAGGACCAGACGGGTAAAGATCAGCGTCTCATACCGGCTGCGCTGTTTTTCCTTCGCGGTCTGACGGTTGGTAGGTTTCGGGAATTCCACTAGTCTCCTCCCTTGTCGCGGCGGAGTATCCGATCCGGCCGGACGCCCTGCCGCCGCGGGCAGTCCGGCGAAGGAACCGCGGCAGCTTTCGCGGTCCCATCCCTAGATCATACGAGTTTGCCCGGGGAAAATCAAGTCTCCCCCTCATGAAAGCTGCACCGTGGCGCCGCCGGGAATTTCGATCCGGTCGCCGTCCACCTCGATCCAGATGGACCGGGCCGCCGGGTTGTGAACGATGTCCGCCGCAACGGTGAACTGCAGACGGCGGGCGTCTTCCAGATAGTCCACAATCTCGATATTGGTCGCATACCAGGTATCTTCGCGGCCCGCCACCAGATCGCAGAACCGTTCCATCTGCTCCCAGTCGGCCTCGCAGGTAAATTCAAAGCTGTGTCCCCACACATACATCATGTACAGATACTGGGTCTTGAACAGCGCCGCAAACCGTTTTCCGTCCTCCAGCAGCTGATGGGTATGGTGGCAGGTGGATTTCCAGGTCATGAAATCATTGGGAATCGCAAAGTCGTGGGTGTCGCCGACGACGCGGGCGTACCGGATGCCCAGCGAGGGCAGCATCGCCGCGATCTCGGGCGTCCAGCTGCCGTTGGGGTAGGCCAGCCCCCGCACCGGGTATCCCATGACGGATTCCAGCCCCTGGCGGTCCTCCAGAATCTGGCGGGCCACCTGATCCAGCGGGCTGCGGGCGATCGTGGGATGCAGGCAGGTGTGGCAGGCGACCTCGTGACCGCGGTACAGGTCCCGCCACTCGCTGGGCGGAACGCGGTCATCCAGCAGCAGCCCGGCATTGAGGTTGAAGGTGCCCCGCACGCCGTAGCGGTTGAACAGCTCCACCAGGCGGCGGTCCTCCACCCGGCCGTCATCAAAGCTCATTGTCAGGACCTTGTGGCGTCCGCCGGGGAAACAGATGTAGATATTCTTCAGTTTGGGCCATTCCATGATTGTCATTCTCCTTTCGCCGCAGCGCCCGCGGTTTTGGCAAGATACACGCAGGGTTTGCCTTCCCGGTCGGAGGTGAACACCACCCCGCTGCCGTCCGGCGTGAAGCAGGGATGCGGGTGGGCGTCCTGCGGGGTGCCGTGGATGGTCGTCCAGCTGGTGCCGTGGTAGCACAGCGGGATCTCCTTCTTGCGGGCAATGTCCACCAGATAGATGAAGTCGTTGCGGACTTCCTGGCCGCGGCCCTCGCCGGTCTGCAGATGGATGGGCGTTTCCTGGCCCTGGCAGTCGCCGACGAACCAGCGCCGCTGCCGGTCACAGATGAAGTGCGCATAGGGCAGGCAGGGCATGAAGAGCTCCTCCTCGAGGGTTTCGGGGCGCATCATCCGGATGGTCTCGGTGCTGCCGTCGTCCGCCTTGCGGTAGACGTAGGCCAGACGGTCGCCGGTGGGCATCCAGAACTCGTGGGTGATGATGACATCCTTGGGCTGGGGCCGGGCACAGCGGTACCGGCTGCCGTCGCTCTGGATCAGCCACAGACGGGCGTCGATCATGTCGTAGGGGCCCTCGTGGCAGAACAGGATGGTGTCGGGATCGCCGGGGCGCAGCTGCGCATGGCCGAACCAGCAGCGGTCCTCCACGACGATGTGGTGTTCGCCGGTCTGGGTGTCCAGATAGACGATATGGCACAGCGGCTTGGCGGCGCAGGTCAGCGGGAAGAATTCCCAGCCCTTCTTGCCGGTCAGGTCGGGCAGCGTGTCGCGGCGGGTCTCGGTCATGACGAGATAGCGGTTGTCATCGCTCATGCCCCAGTTGCCGCAGTCCCAGCCGTCCGGCGCGGCATACAGGCAGGTGCGCTGCAGAGTGGCCAGGTCCAGCTTCCAGACCTTGCGGTCCTGCTGGTAGTAGACGGACTTGTCATCCGCCGAGATCATCGCGCCGTAATCGTCGAGGGCGTCACCCTCGGTCAGCTGGACGGCATCGCCGGTGGCCAGTTCCATCAGGTAGAGGTTGCGCCGGCCGTTGATCTCGGCACAGTAGAGCAGCCGGGAACTGTCCGAGGTGACCATGCGGTTATAAAAGTACATATGATGGCTGGTGTGGTCGGGCGGCGTGAGCCGGGTGACCGGGCAGCCGGTGTAGGGATCGGGCGTTGTGACGGGCGTTTGATGAAGCAGATCTCCGATAGCCATTGTTTATTCCTCCTCAAAGGCAGCTTTCAGAACATCCAGGCGGGGATCGGTGCTTTGCAGCACCAGACGGGCAAAGGCGCGGGCAAAACGCAGGGCGCCGGCCTGCTGCAGGTGGGCGTCGTCGTGCTTGTCGCCGTGCCACAGGTAGAGGGATTTGGCGTGTTCGGCGCCGGTGGCCGTGACCGCGGCCGCCGTGGCGGCGCCCAGGTCCAGCCAGACCGCGCCGGCCTGCCGGGCAAACCGGGCCATCGCCTCGCGGTATTCGGGGAAGCTCGGGTGGCAGACACCGTTCTCATCGAAGATGCGCATCGCCACCGGAGAGACAAAAATGCAGGTTGCGCCGTGGCGCCGGGCCGCGTCGAGGTAGGGCTGCAGCGAGGCGCCAAACGCCTCGGGCGCCACATAGCGCTCGGCCTTTTCGCGGTAGGCATCGTTGTGGCCGAACTGGACCACCAGGTAGTCCCCGGGCCGCAGCGAGGCCTCAATATCCGCCAGGCGTCCCTCCTCCCGGAAGGAACGGCTGCTGCGGCCGGCCATCGCACAGTTGTCGATCGTCAGGTCGGGCAGATGGTAGCGGCGCTCCTGGGGGAAGGGGCAGCCGGGACGGGTATCCACCCGGCAGAGGTTGGCGCCGCGCAGGCAGCGCCAGAGCTGCTGGCCCCAGCCGGTCTGGGGGGCTTCGGCCTCGGTGTAGCTCTGAACCGTCGAGTCCGCGGCCAGATAGACCGTCGGCCTGGCCCGGAGCTGGGGCAGGACGTTGGCAAAGTCCATATCGCTTGCATAGTAGAAGGAGGGGTACCCCGGCTGGTTGTAGCAGTTGTTCTGCCAGGCCACGCCGCAGCGGTACTGCGGGTCATGCAGCAGGGTGAAGAGCTTGTGGTGGGTCAGGTCGGTGGAGGTGTAGATGCGGATTGCCGAATCATCCTCCAGGCGGAGCAGCAGTTCCTCGCGGAAATCGCCGAAGATGTCGGCCACCAGGCAGGGGTTGCCCTTGGTGCCGTTGTTGGTGGCGGTGCCGCTGGGCATCAGCATCGTGCCGTGGGTCAGGTCGTTGACCGCGCCGCACTTGGGGCCGTGCAGATAATCCCGGCCGTCGGTGACCTGGGTGGAGAGGTCCCCCGCCCAGTAGATCTTCATGTTGGTGCCGGGCGTTTCGAGGGGCAGGCGGTTGCCGCGGCAGTCGTAGACCTCCTTGACCCAGACCTGCAGGCCGCGGGTGGCGGGGTCGATCTTGCCGATCATGCAGCGGCCCAGATCTTCCTCGGCGTACTCGCCGAACCGGACTGCACCGGTCTCGGCATCCCGCAGTGCCCAGCCGTAGGGCGCATTTTCGGCCCCCTCAAAGACATTGAAGAGGTCAAGGCCCGGGCTGTCGGGGTCGATGTCGGCCAGGTGCATGGCATCGCCGTGGCCGAACTTGGCCGGGGTGCCGTCGGGCAGCGTTCCTTCGCTGGAATACAGCAGGCTGCCGTCATGGTCGATGACCGCGGCGCCGCAGACAATCTCCATGCAGCCGTCGCCGTCCACATCGCCGGTGGAAATGCTGTGGTTGCCCTGGCCGGCCAGCGCCCCGAACACCGGATCGCTGCCCCGCGCCAGGTGACAGCCCGCATCCCGGAAGGGGTTATCCATCGGCACAAAGCCGGAATCGACGCTCCACCGCTCCGAGAAATGGCCGTCACGGAAATCGTAGGCCACGAGGGTGGCGCGGGTATAGTAGCCGCGGCAGACAATCAGGCTGGGATGCTCGCCGTCCAGGTAGGCCACGCCGGAGTTGAACCGGTCCACCCGGTTGCAGGGCTCGATGCGGGGCAGCGCGTAGTCGCCCCACAGCAGGCCGTCGTCCACGCGGCCGAACTTGAAGGGAATGGTCTCGAGTTCGCGGCCGTCGCCGCCGAACATCGTCAGGTACTCGGGGCCGGAATAGATGAAGCCCTCGAACTTTTCCAGATGGTTGCGCTCGCTGCGGGAGGGGGCGTATTCCCGGATGAAATAGTCCGCCATCGCCTCGGCGTCCTGGCGGCTCAGCGGGTAGTCGTACCGCTGCGGGATGCCGAAACAGGCTTCCAGCGTGTCGGGCCAGCGGCCGGACCGGACCTCGGGATGATCCCGCCAGCCGGCAAAGACGTCGGCCAGGTGCAGCCGGTAGTCCTCGGCCGAGCAGACATAGTTGTCGCTGTGGGAATACCCGGCTTCCAGGTCGCTGCGGGGCATCGTGATGTAGCGCTGCCACAGCACCGTGCCGTCCGGCGCATAGCGGGTCATCCGGGTGCCGGGCGCGGTCTTGACCGCCATCTCGGCGCGGCCGTCCCCGTCAAAGTCATAGACCATGAACTGGGTGTAGTGGGCGCCGGCGCGGATGTTGGGGCCCATATCCAGCCGCCAGAGCAGCGTGCCGTCCAGCTTGCAGCAGTCAATCAGGCAGCGGCCGGTATAGCCCTTGATGGAGACATCCTGCGAGTTGTCGGGGTCCCATTTGACAAAGAATTCCATCTGGCCGTCGCCGTCCACATCGCCGACGCTCATATCGTTGGCATGGTAGACAAAGGGTTTGCCGTCGGGGGTGACGCCGCCTTCCGGTCTGTGGAGCGGCAGGTCATAGTAGCCGTCCGCCCAGACACTGACGGGATTGCAGGCGGTGCCCTTGTGCCCGGCATACACCGGCGCCACGGCATAGAGGTCCCCGGCCGTGCCGTCGGGGTCCAGGTAGTTGGTGCTGTCCGTCACATCGGCAAGGCGCACGCCGTTCTTGTACACGACAAAATCCGCGCCGGTCAGGCCGGTGGCGGAGTAGCCGTCCACCTCGGAGCGCAGCAGCCGCCAGCTCAGGAACACACCGGCGGAGGTTGCCACCGCGACCAGGCCGCGGTCCAGCGCTTCGAGCTGGGGATACAGCACCCGGGCCAGCGGGGTGGTCAGCACCGGGCTGAGTTCCAGCGTGGAGCCGGCCTCGTCCAGGGCCCGCAGCCGCAGATAATACGGGATATGCGTCGAGCGGACAAACCGGAACCGGCAGTCCCGGGTCTGGCCGGCCGTGCGGAAGCGGACGGTGTCGGACATCCGGTCGGACCATTCCAGAGCATAGCAGGCAGCCCCGGGGACCGGCTGCCAGCCCACGGTGGTCGAGCGGGCATCCTGGGCCAAAAGTGTGAGGTTCATCGAAAGATCCGCCTTTCTGTGCGTTTTTGTAAAAGAATGCCGCGCTGCGGCCGACAAAAAAGGCACCGCGAGAGTGCATCCGCGGTGCCTTTCCGGCCGATGCCGCAGGGGCGCGGCCTGATTCAGATAGGAATGAAATTACTTGTTGGTATCAGCAGCGTAGAGCTCGTTGACTTCCTCAACCAGCTGGGCACCGCCGCGATCCAGCCACTGCTGGGCAGCGTCATCCAGGCCGGCGTCGTCGATCTGGCCGCAGATGTACTGGGTGCGGGCGTCGTCGATGATCTGCTCGATATCGGTGCCGACTTCGGCGTTGGTGGCAGAGTTGGCGAGGTAGCCGAGCGCGGGGTTAAAGACGGCGTACTTCTCGTTGACTTCCTGGCAGGCCTCGGACTCGATCTGGCTCTCGGCCTTCTCGAGCGGATGAGACACGCTGGACATGTTGGGGATGTAGGCGACAGCCTGGTTCAGGCCGCAGTTGGGGGTCTGAGAAGCGTCGTAATCGGGGTTCAGGACGACATTGCCGTTCTCGTTCAGGTCATAGCTGATGCCCTCGATGCCGTAGTCGGCCAGTTCGAGCATCGGATCGTCGTTCATCTTGTCCAGGAAGGTCAGGCAGTTCTTCAGATCTTCCTCGGTCTTGGCGCCAGACTTGGTGATCAGGTAGAAGCCGTTGTAGCCGCTGGTGGCCAGGGTGCGGGGCTCACTGTTGGCATCCTTGGCGATGGGTCCGACCATCGTCATCGTGGCGGTGGTGGAGGGATCCACAACGCTCGCTACGTTGTTGCTGGTGAAGTAGTTCCAGATACGCTTGGCACCGTCCATGGTGTCCAGGAAGCAGCCGGCTTCGCCCTTCTTGCAGCCGTCCTCCCAGGTGGAGGTGTCGACGGTTGCCCAGTCGGGACGGACCAGACCGTCCTCATAGATCTTGCGCATCCACTGCAGGGCTTCCTTGTACTCGGCCGTCTGATGGACCGGGACCAGTTTGCCGTCCTGCTCGACCCACTCGTTGCCGCAGCCGAACCAGGTCTGGATCACGTCCAGAGGTCCGGTGTACTTGCACAGCTCGAGGCCGTAGGTGTCGTCCACGCCGTTGCCGTCCGGGTCATCGTAGGTGAAGGCGTAGAGCATGTTGTAGACATCCTCGATGGTCTTGGGAGGCTCGGTGATGCCCACGGCTTCCGCCCAGTCGGTGCGGTAGGCCAGGCCGTAGCGGCCGATGGCACGGGTACGGGGGATGCCGATGATCTGTCCGTCAACGGTCAGGCCCTTCAGAACGTTCTCGTTGGCCTGGCTCAGGTTGGGGTAGCTCTCGCTGTCCTGCAGGTAGCTGCTCAGATCCCAGAACGCGCCCTTCTTGGCGGCGTCGACGATGTTGGCATCCAGCGCGCCGGAAGCGGTCAGGATCATCGGCATGTTGTCCTTGTCCATCAGGGTCAGGCCGAACTTGTCCTTGTAGGTATCGTTGGCCTCAAGACGCCATTCGACGGTGGTGTTGGTGTAATCCTCGTAGGCCTGGATGACCTTGTCGGAGTTGTCGTTGGCGAACTCGGTGCCGTAGAAGGTGGGGATCATAAAGGTGATGGTCGGGCGGCCGCTGGATTCCGAGGCGCCCTCGGCGGTAGCCGAAGCGGCGCTGGAAGAGGACGAGCTGCCGGAACCGCCGCAACCGGCCAGGGCAGTGACGGCCATCGCGACGCTCAGGGTCAGGGCGATTTGCTTTTTCATGAGTTGTTTTCCTCCTTTTTTTATAACACGCAGACTGCGTGATGAAACCGGATAACGGGGATCAGCCCTTCACGGAGCCGACCATGATGCCCTGGGTGAAGTACTTCTGAACGAAGGGGTAAATGCAGAGCATCGGGACCGTGGCCACGACGGTGGTGGCCATCTTGATGGATTTGGCGGGCGGCATACCGGCAGCGCCCCAGTCGAAGGTGCTGTCCTGAGTGATCTTGTTGGTCAGGAACACCATGCGGCGCAGCACGATGGTCATCAGTTCCATGTCGGGGTCGTTGATGTACATCATGGCGTTGAAGTAGGAGTTCCAGTGACCGACCGCGTAGAACAGCGCGACGGATGCCAGCACGGGGGTGGACAGCGGCAGGATGATGCGCACAAAGGTGATCAGGTCATTGGAACCGTCGATGATGGCGGCCTCCTCCAGTTCGTTGGGCAGTCCCTGGAAGTAGTTCTTGATGATGATCATATTGAATGCGCTCATGGCACCGGGCAGCCACAGGGCCCAGAAGGTGTTGCCGAGGTCCAGGATGTTCATGACCAGGATGTAGCTGGGCACCATGCCGCCGGAGAACAGCATGGTCACGATGACCATGTTGATGAAGCCGTTGCGGCCCTTGAGATAGCTGCGCGAAAGCGGGTAGGCCAGCGTGCAGGATACGAACATGTTGATCAGCGTACCCACGATGGTGACCAGGAAGGAGTTCTTGAGGCCGCGGAAAACCGAGCCGTCCTTGAGGATGTAGGAGTACGCATTGAGGGAGAATTCGTGAGGAATCAGGAAGAAGGGGCGCTCGGTCAGTTCCTGCTCGGTGGCGAAGGAACCGGCGATGACGTAGATAAAGGGCAGCACACAGAGCAGAGCAATGAGTGCAATCAGAACATAGAGCAGCACCTGCACCGCCTGATCGCCCGGCGAGCGCTTTTCCAGGGTACCCGTCGCACGGATGGCGTTGGGGTCCTGTTTCTGATGGATGATGCCAGACATGACAGTACCTCCTTGCGCTTAGTACAGGCCGGATTCACCGAACAGCTTGGCGATCTTGTTCGCGCCGACGACCATGACCATACTGACGATGGACTTGAACAGGCCGGCAGCCGTGGCAAGGGAATACTGTCCGTTGACGATGCCTTTGGTGTAGATGTAGGTGTCGAACACGTCGGAGACCGAGCGGTTCATGGCGTTCTGCATCAGGAAGATCTGTTCGTAGCCGGTGTTCAGCAGCGAGCCGACCTTCATGATGAGCATCAGGATGATGGTGCCGCGGATGGCGGGCAGCGTGACGTGCCACATCAGCTGCCAGCGGCCGGCGCCGTCGATCTTGGCGGCTTCATACAGCTGGGTATCGACGCTGGAGAGGGCCGCGAGGTAGATGATCGTGCCGTAACCGGTCTCTTTCCAGAGGTTCTGACCGACGATCATCGTCGAGAAGAGCTTGGGATCGGACATGATGTCGGGGGCGTTCTGTTTGCCGAACACCTGGACCAGCATATGATAGGCGACACCGTCGGTGGTGGAGAAGAGCTGATAGGTCAGCGCCGCCACAATCACGATGGAGACGAAGTGCGGGATATACACCAGCGTCTGGGAAAAGCGCTTGAACCATTTGCAGCGCAGCTCGTTGAGCAGCAGTGCGAGGATGATCGGCGCCGGGAAGGCGAAGATCAGGTTGGCCAGCGAGATTGCCAGCGTGTTGCGCAGCAGACGCCAGAAATCCGGGCCGGTGAAGAGTTTTTCAAAGTACTTCAGTCCGGCGAAGGGGCTGCCGAACAGCGCCTGGATGGCGGTGTCGCCATTGTAGGGGCTGAAGTCCTCGAACGCCATGACCAGGCCTGCCATCGGCGTGTAGTTGAAAATGAGCATGTACAGGATGCCCGGGATCATCAGAATGTACAGCCAGTAATGCTGCATGAACGCTTTGCGCCAGGTGTTGTGCCCGAGCTGCGCATAAGCGCGTTTGTCCTGCTTGGTCCGAGCACCGGCCGCTTTACCTGCCGTCAGTGTTTTCGCCATTGAGGGTTCCTCCTTTTTGTTGTTCCCTGCTGTTTCCGCACCGCCGCAGCCGGCTTGGACGCCGCGGAAGAGGGACTCTGCGCAGGGCCGCCCGTCCGGACGGCTCCCTGCTGCCTTTAGTCAAATTTTACGGCACCCTTTTCGGTATTTCAACAATCAAATCCTCTCATCTTTTTGACTACATTTTTCGCGTATTTACGCAAAATTATCCTCATATTTCCGGCGAAATAATCCCAAACACTCCCGTGCATATTGTCAAGTGTTTCTGCGCGTAGTTGGATAGTTTTTATATAAACCGCCAACGGTATTTATGCAATGCGCTAAAGTGTCAAATTCTCTTCTCGGCCCGGAATTTCACACAATCTTCAAAAATGTGCAAAAGGAAACCGCCCCGCAGACAGCGGAGCGGAAGGGGCGTTTTCCGGCTGTCCGGGCAGCCGGGCACCAGGGGTTTTACCGGGTTGCGAGGTCCAGTTCCACCCCGCTGTGCAGCGGGCGGAGCTGCTCCCCCAGGATGGTCTGCATCCGCTCGAAGGCGGGCAGGCCGGTGCAGTGACCGGTGTAAAAGACCGTGTTGTGCCGCGCGAGTTCCCGGGCTGTCTCGTCGATGACATCCAGTTCCTCGCAGTCGTAGGGCTGTTTCTTCATCATATGGAATCCGCTGATCACGACGTCGGGGTCGCCGCCGAAGAGGTCGCGGTAGCGGTCCAGGATGTTCAGGATGCCGTTGTGGGCGCAGCCCGACACCAGCACCCGGTGTCCGTCCTGGCTGACCACCAGGCACTGCTCGTGGGAGAAATCGTCCTGCAGGGTCTGACCGTCCCGCCGGACCCGGAGTGAGAGATTGCTCTGGGGCCAGAACCGCCGGCCGGTGATGCCCGCGAACAGAAAGAGCTCCCCGTCGATGCGCAGATCGCCCCGGACCGGGCGGACCTGGGGCAGCGCCGTGATGGCCTTGTCGATGCCGATGTAGCGGTCGCCGTGGTAGAAATCGCCGTCGGCCCCCGCCTGGAGATAGATCGGCGCCCCGGGATTGAGGGCGGCAAAGCGGAGCAGACCGCCCGCGTGGTCGTAGTGGCCGTGGCTGAGCACGACGGTATCGACGCGGGTCAGATCAATGCCGAGCGCCTCCGCGTTGTCCGCGAAGGCGCCGGTGGAGCCGGTGTCCATCAGCAGCCTGTGGTCATGGGTCTCGAGATAGAGACTCAGGCCATGTTCGCAGGCGCAGCGGGGATCACCGGGGGTATTTTCGATCAAAGTCACAATACGCATGGATGGTACCTCCCTTCCCGGCCGGGACAGCTCGCCGCGGCCGGTCTGTTTGACTGTATTATAGCGGTTCCATCCAAAAAAGCAAAGAGGTTATTTCTGGCAGACCGTGAACGCCGCCACACTGCAGGGCGGCAGCACGGCCGTGAAGCCGGTTTCGGTCGGCGTGACGGCAAGCGGCGCCGGACGGACAGCCTCGGGGCGGTCAAAGGTGTTGTGGTCGAACGGCGCACCGGCCAGGACCCGGGCCGTGACGCCGGCGGCATGGATGCCGCCCAGCAGGCAGTTGACCGGCACGGGCTCGGTGTCGTTGAGGTTGGCGGCGGTGACCAGCACGGTGCCGTCCGACTGTTCGCTGGCCGAGACATGCAGTTCGGGGACCTGCTCCTCGTCGCGGCGCAGCATCCGGGTTTCGGCATAGCTTTCCAGCTGGCGGGCACCCTGATGCCCGCTGTACATCGCAAAGACATGGCTGGTGGGCGTCAGGACCACCTTGTCGCCCTCGGTCAGCAGCATTGCCTGCAGCACATTGACGAGCTGCGCGATGTTTGCCATGACGACGGTATCGCAATGGTTGTTGAAGATGTTCAGGTTGACCGCCGCCACCAGGGCGTCCCGCATCGTGTTCTGCTGGTAGAGGAACCCGGGGTTGGTTCCCGGCTCGACATCGTACCAGGTGCCCCACTCGTCGACGCACAGACCGATGGGCCGGCCCTTGGCAAAGCGGCGGATAATGCGGCTGTGGTTTTCCACCAGTTCCTCCATCCGCAGCGTCTTGTGCAGCGTGGTGTAGTAGGCGTCGCGGTCAAAGTCGGTGGCGCTGCCCTTGTGCTGCCAGTCCGGGCCGGGGACGGTGTAGTAGTGCAGGCTGACGGCGTCGATACACTGGCCGGCGCGCTCCACCACGGTGCGGGTCCAGTGGTAGTCGTCCACATTGGCGCCCGAGGCGATCTTGTAGGGCACAAGGCCGGCATCGTAGGAGCGCAGATAGGTCGCATACTGGCGGCAGAGGTCGGCGTAGTATTCGGCGCGCATCGTGCCGCCGCAGCCCCAGGCCTCGTTGCCGATGCCCCAGTACCGCACACCGAAGGGCGCTTCGCGGCCGTTGCGGCGACGCAGGTCCGCCATCGGCGAGACGCCGGGCATATTGCAGTATTCCACCCAGTCGGAGAACTCCTGCACGGTGCCGCTGCCCACATTGCCGGACAGGTAGGCTTCGCAGCCGAGCTGTTCGCAGAGGCTGAGGAACTCGTGGGTGCCGAAGGCGTTGTTCTCGGTCACGCCGCCCCAGTTGGTGTTGATGATGGTCTTGCGCTCGCTGCGGGGGCCGATGCCGTCCCGCCAGTGGTAGGTATCGGCAAAGCAGCCGCCCGGCCAGCGCAGCACCGGGATGTGCAGCGTTTTCAGCGCCTGCAGGACGGCGGGGCGCAGCGCGCCGTCCTGGTCAGCGATACCGCCGTAGATGCAGCGGCCCAGATGTTCGGAAAACTGTCCGTAGATCGTTTTGCGGATCGTGCCCGCCGAGCGTGCGGCGTTGACAATCAGATAGGACATGACGGTGCCCCCTTCAGCGTTGGATCATCCGGGTGGCGAACGGGGCCAGTTCAGCCCGCACATCGCCCTCCGGTGTGTGGATGACGGTGGTCTGTGCTTGTTCGGTGTTGTTGATGACCACAAGGCGGCGGGCAGCCGGGAACCAGGCACATTCGCAGGCCGCATTGTCGGTCAGGTACGGGACACGGCTGCTGTCGGTCCCGGTGGCCCAGAGCATCAGGTTGAGCAGCATCCGGGCGTTTTCGGGGCTGTAGGCAAAGCCGGCCAGATATATGCCACGGCCGCGGCCGAAGGTGTGGGTGGCAATGGCCGGGCAGCCGTCCTGTTCGGCCAGGACGCGGGTCTCGCCGTCCGTCAGGTAAAGGTGGTCGCGGGTGCAGAGGGTGGCGCCCTCGGGGATCAGGCCCTCCACGAGGTCGGCCTGCACGGGCCAGCGGCCGTGACAGACACGGGCGCCGGTGTCCTCGTCCACGCCGAGGGCGCGGGCCATCCGGAAATAGTCTCCCCAGCCCGGCACGGCGGTGGGCTCATTGACGCCGATCAGCACGCCGCCCTGGGCCACCCAGGCGCTGAGCGCCGTGACCAGCGCGGCATCCTGCCAGGCATCGCCGCCGCTCCAGGCCGTGCCGGCGCGGCCGGCGTTGATGACCACATCGACGCCTTCCAGCTTGCCGGCCTTGACATCCTCAAAGCTCAGGAAGCGGGTCTCGACCGGCAGGCCGGAGAGCGCCTCGTTGATGTGGATGAGGTCGTGCATGTAGGTTTCATGGAAATGGCCGGAGAGCGTCCAGGGGCGCAGTCCGCCCCAGCTGTGCAGCACCGCCACGGTCAGCGGCATCGTGTAGACCTCGCCGGCGGCGTGCAGATCCCGCACCTCGCGGAACTCATCGGCCAGATCGGCGATATACTGGACAAAATCCGGGAAATCCTTCACCAGGTGCAGGTAGCCGCCCAGCCCGATGCGGTCAATCGGGGCACGCAGCAGGGCGCGGCGGACATGGTTCCAGTACGCGCGGGCATCGCGGGTGGGATCGCCGCCCTCGGTGAAGGTCGGCGCACCGCCCAGCCCCACCGGGAAGAGGTAGGGGTGCAGGCGCAGTTCATGGACCTGGGCGGGCACACCGGAGCACATCCGCACTTCATAGCCCGAGAACACGCATTTGATGATGCCGTCAAACCCGATGGACGGGAAATAGGGGCCGTAAGGCTCGACACCGATCCAGCTGTCGTCGTAAAAGACATAGGCCTTTTTGCCGTACTGATGGACCAGGTCCACCAGCGTGCGGCCGTAGGAGGCCACAAACCGCTGGGTGAACGCCATGTAATCCCGCTTGTGGGCCGTGGGCGGCTGGTGGGTGACCTGGAAGTTGCCCTTGTTGATGAAGTCCTCCGCCGTGAGCTCGTAGCCGTACTCGGCCGCGAAATCCGCCAGCGCCTGCTCCGACACCGTGAAGTCATAGCTGCCCCAGTCGGTGAAGAGGCTGCGGTTGCGCTCGTCGGAGCCCCAGATCCAGACAAAGTTGTAGAACAGGCTCGTGAACCGGACCACCGTCGTGTGGGGGTGGGTTTCGCACCAGTTGCGCAGCCAGTCGGTCAGGAAGGCGCGGGCTTCGGGGCGGCGGGGATCAATGGGCATCAGGTGTTCCTTGTCCCAGTGGTTGGTCAGATGGTTGTACATCGAGATCTCTTCCCAGATCCGATAGGCCAGGAAGCTGACCGTATAGCTGTGGTAGGGCGTGGGATGGTCCACGACGACGCAGCCGGTGCCGGGCTGCCAGTGCCAGGCGCCGGCGTCCAGCAGCGTGCCCTCGGTGCGGTCCCAGACCTGCCAGTACCGGCGGGCGGTCTCGCCGTCATTGACGCGGAACTGCTCGTCAAAGAAATCCGCGAGCAGCGCGACCGACAGCGGCCCCTCCCCTGCCAGGCAGGGCCGGGTGGTCAGGAAGGTCTGCTGCAGGCAGTCGGGATGTTCGCGGGCCCACTCGTTGTGGTCCCGGATCAGGCAGATCGTCGAGTAGATCGAATAGCCGGCATCGAGAATCTCGTCGGACAGTTCGGTGCCGTCGCTGTCGCGGATGACATCGGCGCCCCAGCGGTCGGCCAGTTCCAGGGTCAGCGCCTCGCATCCGGCTTCGCCGGGCAGCGTGAACCCGCCTTTCTTGGTTTGTTTCATCGCAATTCCAACCTTTCTCCTTCAAATCTGCACACGGCGGCAGATGGCCGCCCCCTGCGCCCGGGTCAGGACCCCGTTCAGGTCCGCGCCGGCGTCAATCCAGCCGGCCTGTACGGCCTGGTCGGCGACGGCCCCGGCGGGCAGCGGCCGCCGGGCCGCATAGCCGGGGCGCAGCACCTCCAGGAACTCCGCGAGCGTCACGGACTGCCCGGGATGCAGGCAGCCGTCGGCGGTCCAGTGTTCGGGGATCAGCCCGCTCTGCACCGCGCTCTGGACCGCTCCGGCAAAGGGAGCCTGGCCCACCACATCGGCAAAGGGGCTTTTATAGCCGTTGACCGGGAACAGTTTGAGCGTGGCCGTGATCTGGCACAGCGCGTCCGCCCGGGTCAGCGGGGCATCGGGCTGCTGCGTCTCATACACGGCAAAGGGTGTTTCCCCGGTGGGCGCGGCGTCAGCGGGCGGCGTCAGCGGGAGCATCGGGCCGGACGGTTCGCGGACCGGAACGGCCGGAGCCGGACGCCCCGCCAGCGCGCAGAGCCGCCCGGCCACAAAGGCTGCAAAGCGGCAGGCGCCGAAATCGTTGGTGTGGGTGTAGTCGCCGGGATAGAACCACCGCTTGGAGCGCTCCCGGCCCTCGGCACAGATGCCTTCCATCGCATAGCCGTGCAGGTCGATCACCGGGACCTGTTCCTGCCGGCCCAGATCAAAGACCGCGGCCGCATATTCGGCCAGCAGGTCGTTGTACCGGCCGTCGGCGGTCCAGGTGTTGCGCGCCAGCGGCGTGACCAGGACGGGCTGTGCGCCCCTGGTCCGGATGGCCCGCAGATAGCCGCGCAGCCGTTCGGTGTAGCCGCCCCGGGCAGCGAGATGCGGGAGCTTCTGGTCATTGTGGCCGAACTGCAGCAGGCAGAAGTCCCCCGCCCGCAGCCGCGGTTCGACAATGGCCCAGTGGCCGCCCTCGGTAAAACTCTCGGTCGTCAGGCCGGAGTGGGCATGGTTGGAAACGCACCAGTCCCCCGGCAGGAACCGGCCGAGCATCTGGCCCCAGCCCGCATAGCTGGAGCCGGGGGCATAGGGCAGGCCCGCGCACTGGTCGGTGACGGTGGAGTCCCCCATCAGGAACACCCGCGGCATCGCAGCGGGCTGCAGGCACACCGCCTGCAGGTCTGCCCCCGTCACGGCCAGATCGGCCGCCGCATTGAGGGCGGGCTGTGTCTCGCCGTCCGGCACAAGCGGCGTCACATCGAGCGGGAAGCGCAGTTCCCGCACCTGGCCTTCTGTCAGGGTGCCCTGCCACATCAGGCGGCGGCGTCCCGCAAAGACCCGGACCGGTCCGCCCCGGCCGCACAGCCGCAGCGAAACCTGATAGGTCCCCTCGCCCGGCAGGTCGGCCCGGAACCAGACCGGCAGTTCCCGTCCCGCCAGGTCGGCGGCGGGCAGGCAGGGGGCGGGGCTGGCCGCAACACCCCGGGGCCCGGCCGCAAAGCCCGCGCACCAGCCGCCGTACCACCACATCGGCTGCCAGTTGGCGGCCATCTGGGGGGTGTGCAGCCGCGGGGCATCCTGCAAGGCGGCGGCGTCCACAAATCCGGCTCCGGTGCTGCGGCGGTAGGACACCGCCGAACCGGGCACGGTGAAATCAAAGACCGTCTGCATCTTACAGGGCCCCGTCACTGCGCATCTTGTCGTAGTTCAGCACGCCGGACAGGAAGGCCAGCGCCAGGCCCTGGCCCCAGCCCTGAATCCAGTCACGGCTGATGCCGCGGTAGCCCTCGCGGTCCTTCATGACGGCCGTGCCGCCCGAGACATGGAGCACCCGGCCATCCTCGCTGATGTTCTGCAGGATGCCGCCGATGGACTTATTGATATACTTGATGTGCAGCGGGTTGCCCTTGGCGATCATGGCCGCCGCAATGCCCGCCGAGGCGCTGATCTCCTCGTAGGATTCGGGGTCGTCCACGATGGTGCGCCACAGGCCGTTTTCGGTCTGGAGCAGCTTGAGGGCGGCCAGCTGGTCGTTGAGGCTGCCCACCACGTCGAGGAATTTGGGATAGAGGTAGCACTCCGGCAGGCGCAGCCCCACCTGGGACATCGTGTAGGCGGCCCAGGCGTTGGCGCGGCCCCAGAAGATGCCCGACATATGATCGCCGGTCAGGTTGTTGTAGCCGTGATAGTACAGCCCCGTGGCCGGGTCCTGCAGGTATTTGATATGCCAGTAATACTGGTTCAGCGCGTCGTCGATGAGGGCGGCGTCCTTGAGCAGCACGCCCATCCGCAGCAGGAAGAAGGCAGCCATGAACAGCGTGTCGGCCCAGGCCTGCTCGGGGAAATCGTTGTTGACCGAGACGGTGTGCTGCAATACCCGGTCACCGAACCGCAGGGCCTTGTTTTCCAGATAGTCCACCTTGCTCTTGGCGATGTTCAGGTACCGCTCGTCGCCGGTGTGCTCATACAGCGTGATGAGGCAATGTCCCATCGAGCAGGTGTTGACGGTCCACTCGGGCAGGCCCAGCTCGATGTATTCGTCCACACGGTCCTGCACGAGTTTGAGGTACTCCTGCTTGCCGGTGACCTCGTAGGCCTCGCAGATGCCGTAATAGGCCACACCGCAGGGCCAGTCCCAGGTCATGTCCATCCGCATCGTGCGCGCCACCACGGCGTCGATGGTCTGTTCGATCTGTGCTTTGTCAAAAATCAATCCTGCCATCTGATCATCTCTCCTTTTGCAATCCGGCCCCGCGGGCTCCTTCGACAGTTGCTTTTATTATGCACGCCGTCCCGGGCATCGTCTTGGCCTTTTCAGACGATTTCTGTGCAATTTCGATCATTTATAAATTGGGGCGTGGGGCGTTTTCTCCATGATTCAGGACGATTCTTCCATGTATTCCGGGCAGACTTGTCCGTTTCGCACAAATTATGCACTTTTGGTTTGTATGAACTGCACATAAATCGCCGTTTTTGGCAAAGAAGGGTGGTTTTTTCGGCGGACAGGGCGTATAATGGGGCCATTCTATCCGGAAGGAGAATCCGCCATGTCCCGGCCGCCGCGCACCGTCATTGAGTACCGCAACTATGAACTGCCCGCCGATTTTCCGATCCAGATGCTCAGCGGTGAGAACTGGCGCATCTCGGACGTGCCGTCCGGCGTGCTGCATTTCCACAACTGCCTGGAGATCGGCCTGTGTGAGAGTGACGGCGGATTCCTGGGGTTCCGCGGGGAGCAGCGGGCCTTCCGGGCGGGGGATGTGACGATCATTTCCGGCGATGTACCGCACACGACCTGGTCGGACCCCGGCACCGCGAGCAAGTGGAGTTATCTGCATCTGGACCCGTTCGAGCTGGTGCGGCCGCTCTTTCCGGCCGAGGCGCTGCCCAACGGCGAGCTGCTGCAGCAGGCCGTGCAGGGGCATTATTACATCCTTTCGCCGCAGGAATATCCGGCGGTGCAGTCGCTGGTCCGGTCCATGCTGGCCGAGATGCAGCAGCGCCAGATGGACTATGCGATCAGCGTGCGGGGGCTGTTCGTGGCGCTGGGCGTTGAGCTGATGCGGATCACCGCCCGGCGCGAGAGTGCCCGGCTGGCCGCGACGATCCCGGTGGCCCCGGCGCTGGAATACATCAACCGGCACTATATGGAGGATTTCCCCATCGAGACACTGGCCCGGCTGTGCGGCATGAGCCAGTCGCATTTCCGGCGGGTGTTCCGGGAACTGCTGTCGGTGGGGCCGCTGGAACACCTCAACCGCACCCGCATCCTCAAGGCCTGTTCGCTGATGCGGATGAGTGAGGATTCCATCCTGTCCATCTCGGGGCAGGTGGGGTTCCAGTCGCTGTCCAGCTTCAACCGGCATTTCCTGGCCGAGATGGGCACCACGCCCAGCCAGTGGCGCAGTGCGGCCGGCAACAATCCCAAGACTTCCATTCTCAAATACCGCGGCTGGATGACGCCGCCCAAGGACTGAGTCCGGGAGGGACCATGATGCAGGAGTATTGGATCACCGAATACGGCGCCGTCGCGGACGGCGTGACCAACTGTGCCGCCGCCATCCAGGCCGCGGTGGATGCCGCCGCACAGGCGGGCGGAGGCCGGGTCATGGTGCCGGCGGGGCGGTTTCTCAGCGGCAGCGTGATGCTGCGCTCCCATGTGGAGCTGCATCTGTGCAGCGGCGCGGTGCTGCAGTCCAGCCTGCGGCCCGAGGACATCCGCCCGTTCCGCCATGCCGACGCCGACGACGCGATGGACGGCTGGAACGGCGGCTTTTTTCTGGGGGCCTGCGGCGGGCAGGACATCACGATCTCGGGCAGCGGCGTCATTGACGGGCAGGGGCGCCGGGTATTTTTTGACCGCAACGAGGACAACGGGTTCGGGGAATGTCCCAAGGCCGCGGCGGCGTTCCGCCCGCGGATGATCCTGCTGGAGGACATCACCGACCTGACGATCCGGGACGTGACGCTGCGGGATGCGGCTTTCTGGACGCTGCACATGGCGGGATGCCGCCGCGTGCGCATCCGGGACATCCGCATTCTCAACGACGACCGGGGCGCCAACAACGACGGCATTGACCCGGACTGCTGCCAGGATGTGATCATCAGCGGCTGTCTGATCCACACCGGCGACGATGCGATCGTCGTCAAGGCGACCGGGCCGATGACCCGCCGGTACGGGCCCTGCTGCAACGTGACCATCACGAACTGCGTGCTGCACTCCCGGGATTCCGCGCTGAAGATCGGCACCGAGACCTGCGGCGACATCCGCAACATCACCTTCGGGGACTGTCTGGTGAAGGACTGTTCCCGGGCCGTCGGCATCTGGGTGCGGGACGGCGGCACCGTCGAGAACATCCAGGTCCACCATCTGGTCGGGGCCGTGCGGCGGTATGCCGACCGCTATTCGGTGCCGGGGGCCCCGGGCTGGTGGGGCAAGGGCGAAGCGCTCTTTGTCAACGCGACCCGGCGGGCCGGGCAGGACAACTTTCCCGGTGTGATCCGCAATGTCAGCTTTGACCACATCACGATGAAGGCGGAGAGCTGCCTGTTCTTTGCGGGGGAATCCTACGCCCCGCTGTACAACATCCGGGCCGAGGCGGTGGACCTGACGCTCTGCCGCCAGGGCACCCAGCCCGGCGGGCTGTTTGACGAACAGCCGTCGGCGCGGCATCTGTACCCCCATGAGATTCCGGCACTGTATGCGCGCTGTGTGCAAGGGCTGCGGGTGCGGGACTGCCGGGTGCGGTCGGGCGGACCGGGCGACTGGAGCGGCCGTCCGGCGCTGCTGGAGGACTGTCCCGGCGCCGTCGTCGAACTGGATGCCGAGTGAAAGGAGTCTGCCATGGAGGAAGCCACCCAGCCCAAGGTCTGCCGCTGTCTGCTGCGGGACATGACCGGGGAGAATGACTATCTGCGGAGTGTGGAGCGGTACCGCGCCACGATGCCGCGCCGTCTGCGCACCCCCGACGCGCTGTACGAGACGCGGCTTGCCTGCTGCCGGGACTGCGAGGCGCTGCAAAACGGCACCTGCATGCAGTGCGGCTGCTATGTGGAGATGCGCGCCGCCCGCAGCGACATGCACTGTCCGCTGACGGAGCCGCGCTGGTAAACAAAACGGCACGCCGGAAAAGCCTTCTGCGCTTTCCGGCGTGCCGTATTTTTGATGGAAGGGCGCACCTTCCCAGACCCTCGCCGGTCATGCCGAACAGCGGGGGTCCGGGGCAGGCGGATCAGTCCCTGCCGCAGGCGTGCAGGAACTCTTCGACGGTCAGGAAGACGCCCTCGTACCCCAGACGGGTACAGAGCTGCGTGACGTGGGGCGGGTCCAGACGGGCGGCCTGCAATGCCTCAGCGTCCGAAAAGACGCGGCGCGGCGTGCCTTCGGCCACCACGCGGCCCTGGGCCATGACGATGACCCGCTCAAAACATTCGGCCACAAAATCCATATCGTGCAAAATGGCCAGCACCAGCTTGCCGCGCTGCGACAGGGTGCGGACAATCTCGGCGATGCGGCGGCGGCCGCGCACATCCTGGGCGATGGTCGGCTCATCCAGGATCAGCACATCGGGGTCCATGGCCAGCACCGAGGCGATGGCCACCATCTTGCGCTCATAGAGTTCGAGGTCGTAGGGGTTGCGGTCCTCCAGGCCGGCCAGGCCGGTCATGGCGAGTGCTTCGCGGGACTTTTCCCGGGCGGTCTTTTCGTCCATGCCGATGTTCAGCGGGCCGAACATGACCTCGTCGAGGACGTTGTAGCGGAAGATCTGGTCGTCGGGGTTCTGGAACACATAACCGACCTGGGCGGCCAGCGATGCGACGGTGCGCCCGGCGATGTCCTCGCCGCGGAACCGAATGACGCCGCCTTCGGGCCGGAGCAGGCCCTTGAGCAGCTTGACAAGCGTCGTTTTGCCGGCGCCGTTCTGGCCGATGATGGCGGTGGGACGGGCGTCCAGCGTCAGGCTGATTTCATGGAGCACCGGCGTGCCGGGCCGGTAGGAGAAGCGCAGCTTTTCGATCTCAAAGAGAACGGGGCGGGTCTCCACGGGGACGGCGGGCGGCGGCTGGATGGACTCGACGCGGTGCAGGCGGCCGGCGGCCTCCTCGGCCGTGACGGGATAGCTTCCGTCCGGCAGGGCGGCGCCCAGCGCACGGCAGATCCGCGTGAATGCCGGGGGCTGCACCCCCAGCTCCTCGAGGTCGGTGCGGGAGAAGATCTTCTGCGGGGTATCAAAGGCGATCTGCCGGCCCTTGTGCAGCAGCAGGATGCGGTCGCAGTAGGCGGCAATCTTCTCGATCTTCTGCTCAATCATCAGGATGGTGATGCCGCTGCGGGCCAGCTTGTCCACGGTGCGGAACACTTCCTCGCTGCCCTGCGGGTCCAGCTGGGAGGTGGGTTCGTCCAGCACCAGGATGTCGGGGTTCATGACCAGCACGCTGGCGATGGCCACGCGCTGCATCTGGCCGCCCGAAAGGTCAAAGGGGTTGCGGTCGCGGTACTGCCAGATGTCCAGCAGTTTGAGGGCTTCCTCGGCGCGGCGGTGCATCTCCTCCCGGGGGACGCCCAGGTTCTGCATTCCGAAGGCAACTTCCTCATAGACGTTGTCCTTGGCGCCGGAAAGCTGGTTGAAGGGGTTCTGAAAGACAAGGCCCACCTTGCAGCACAGTTCCGAGATGGGGGTGGTCTCGGCGGGCAGGTCCTCGATCAGGACACGGCCGCCATAGGCGCCCTTGTAGAACTGGGGCACCAGACCGATCAGGGCCTGGCTCAGGGTGCTTTTGCCCGCGCCGTTCTCACCGACAATGCCGATGAACTCGCCCTTCTCGACCGTGAAGCTCAGCCCGTCCAGGGCCAGCGACTCGGTGTTGGGGTAGCGGTATTTGAGGTTTTCCACAGCAATCACAGGCATTGGACAATCCTCCACAGCAGTGCGGCCGCAATCATGGCAAGCAGCACGACAGTGATGGGGGTATCCCCGCGGTGCGGCGTGCGGTCGGCAAGGTAAGTTTTTTTCTGTTTGGCGGCAAATCCGCGCACTTCCAGCGCCACCGCGCGTTCCCGGGTGTTGATGAGCGAGCTCATGACCACCGGCGAGATCAGCGGCAGGAAGGCCTTGGCGCGGGTCAGCAGACTGCCCTCGGTTTCCAGGCCGCGGCTGCGCTGGGCATCGGTGATGGTGTTCATCGTGCCGGTCATCTGGGGCACGATCTGGAACACCGAGGTGATGATGTAGCCCATCCGGCGGGAGAAACCGCGCTTTTCCAGTTCCTCGACCAGCTCGGAGGGCTTGGCCGAGAGCACCAGAATCGCAAAGGAGAGCAGCATGTTCAAAACGTTGCAGCCGATGTGCAGCGCATACAGCAGACCCTCGCGGTAAAAGTGCAGCGGTCCGATGCTGAACAGGATGTTGCGGTTGCTCTGGTTGAACAGGCCATGGATCAGAAAGATGGTGATCAGGATCGTGAAGGAGAAGGCTATCAGCGGAACCACCCGCTTGAGCAGCCTGCCGCTGGCCAGCACCGCCAGACTGAGGGCGATGAAGATGGCAAAAAAGGACAGCTTGCCCACCAGCAGCGGCACACTGATGGCCGTGGCAATGTACGCCAGCTTGGTAAAGGGATGAACCTTGCACAGCCAGCTGCCGTTATCCACATAAAGACTGATACTTTTCATAGCTTACTCGAGGTGTTCGATCTTGGCGTTGGCGTCGTAGAGGGCCGTCAGTTTGCGGGGCAGGCCCTTGAGGACAAAGTAGACAACGATGAGGGTGATGATCTTGTCGGGAACATCGACGACGATCTCATCCAGGAAGGAGCCCAGCAGGGTGGAAAGGCCGGCGGCCTGGGTGGCGGCGAACACCATATCGCCCCAGACATTGCCGGTGGTGCCGCCCCAGAAGATGACGTTGAGCGGGGTGGAGATCAGCACGGCCACAAAGCCGGCCACGCAGGCGGTGATGAGCGCCTTGGGGAAGGACTTCATGAAGCCCAGGCGCGCCATGATGCCGGCGGCCAGGCCGATGCCCAGGCTGGTCAGCGCATAGATCAGCGTGATGTTGTCGCCGGCGGTCAACCCGTAAATCAGGTTGTTGGCCGCGCCGCAGATGCCGCCGATGATGGGGCCGCCCAGGCAGCCGCCGATGCAGGTGCCGATGGAATCCAGCCAGAGGGGCAGTTTGAGCAGGCTGGCGAACATCTTGCCCAGATAGTTGATGCCGATGCAGGCCGGGATCAGAACGATCGTTGCCGCATCAAATTTGGTCTTGAACAGATTCACGGGATATTCCTCCTTTATATTCTTCCGGTTCAGGCCCGGGAAGATCCTTGATGAAACACATCCAGCGCATCGAGCGCCGTGCAGATTTCCAGATGCTCACCGGCGGCAGCCGCCTGCTCGCCGTTCTGGTAGCGGCCCACGCTCTCGGCGACGTTCTTGTGGAAGCCCGCCACCACGTTGAGGATGGACGCACAGCGCACGCCCCGCAGCCGGCCCACGACCAGCATGGTCGCGGTCTCCATGTCGGAGGCGATGACGCCGCGGCGGGACCAGGTCTCGTACAGGGCGGGGTTGTCGTCGCGGTACATGCAGTCATGGCTGCGCGCAATGCCGATCTGATAAGGTGCCTGCTGCCGCCGGGCCGCCGTGCGGCAGGCGTTGAGCAGGTCCAGGTCGGGCACGGCGGGGTATTCGGCGGGCAGATACCCCGCCGAGGTGCCGTCGTCCCGCACCGCGCCGCAGACCAGCACCAGATCGCCCAGATCCAGCGTCGGGGTCAGGGCGCCGCAGCTGCCGATGCGGATCATCTGCCGCACACCGGTGCGGGCCAGCTCCTCGACGGCAATCGCCGTGGACGGACCGCCCATGCCGGTGGAGATGATGAGCACCGGGCGTCCCTTCCAGAGTCCGCGGACGCTCTTGTACTCCCGGTTGAACATCAGTTCCTCGGGCTGCTCCAGCAGCGCCGCCACCCGGTCCACCCGGGCCGGATCGCCGGGCAGGATCGCGTCCTCAATGCCGAGATCCTCCGGCAGCTGAATATGTGCCATACGAACGGCCATGACAATCGCTTCCTTTTTGAATATTTTGTGGTGTTTTGTTTAGTTTCTCCGGTATTGTTATTAAAGTAACACCTCCGCCGTCAAAAGTCAAACCTTGTCAATTCCCGGCGCGGTGCGGTATACTGAATCTGAAAATGCCGTCTGGTGCGGCGCGAAACAAAGGAGGAGTCCGCCATGTCCAACCATGATCTGCTGCTGGTGATTGATCTGCAGAACGTCTACACCGAGGGCCAGCCCTGGGCCTGCTGCCATATCCGGCAGGCCGCCCGCAACATCCGCAGGCTGCTGGATGCCGGCGTCTGCGGCGAGGTCCTGTTCACCCGCTTTGTGCCGCCCGCGCAGCCGGAAGGGATGTGGCGGGAGTACAACCGCGTGAATGCGGCCGTCAACGCCGACGCCTTTGCCAACGCGATGCTGCCCGAGATGGCCCCTTATCTGGAGCGGTATCCGCTGCTCGACAAGTCGGTCTATTCGTCCTTTTCGATTCCGAAGGTGCGGGAGGCCGCGGCCCGGGCCGACCGGGTGGTGGTGACCGGCGTGGTGGCGGAATGCTGTGTGCTGTCCACCGTGCTGGCGGGCATTGATCTGGGACACCGGATGGTCTATCTGACCGACGCGGTGGCCGGCGTGACGCCGGAATCCGAGGCGCAGGCCGAAGCCATTGTCTCCTACCTGACGGTGCCCCACACCGAGGTGCTGACCACCGGGGCGTATCTGGAGCAGAGCCGGTAATTTTTTCCCTCCCCTATATCATAGCGTACCGCAGGCATTGGCACAAGCGTTCCGGCAACTTTTTCCACAAAAAAATACAGGCTTCCCGGGAAAGTTCCGGGAAGTCTGCCAGTTCAGCGGGATTTGGCGGCGCGCGGCGCGGTCAGCCGATAGCTCTCGGCGATCAGGTCAAAGATCTGGTCGGCGGTCATGCTGCCGTCCAGCACAATGCCGATCCAGTGGCGCTTGTTCATATGGTAGGCGGGCACGACGGCCGGGTAGGTCTGTTTCCAGAAATCGCCCCAGGCCGGTTCCGCCTTGACGTTGACCCACAGCCGGCCCTGCCGCTCAAAGATCAGCGCGTAGGACCGCCGGTTGGTGCGGTGCCGCATCACCGTCCAGTTGGGGTCGTCGAAGGGATAGTCCTCGTAACTGTCGGGCAGCCGGCCGCACAGGGCAATGAGGTCGGCGCGGTTGAGCGGCGGGTTCAATAGCGTTCGCGGCGCATCATCCAGTCCTCACAGACTGCCTGCGCGGCCTCCGCGGTCCTGGCAACGCAGGAAAAATACTCCCCGCGCTCCGAACAGTAATCATAACGGACACCGCCGCTGACCGGAACCCAGCGTTCCTGCCCCGGCAGAAGAAAAGCAATCTCCACGTCACAGCACTCCCCATCGGATTTTGCGGGCCTGCGGCCCGCTTTGTATCATACCACGGCCGGGACGTTTTGCCCATGGAGAAAACGCCCCGGCCCTGCCTGTCACTTTGTTGCATCGGCGATCCCGCACTCGATGGCGACCTTGAGCACGCCGTCGCGGTGATGTTCAAACAGATCATACGCGCGGTCGATCTCCCGCAGCGGGAAGGTGTGGGTGATCAGCGGCGTGGTGTCCAGCCGGCCCGCCGCGATCAGGTCCAGGATCTCGCCGCAGTGGCAGCCGTCCACGCCGCCCGTCTTGAAGGTCAGGTTCTTGCCGTACATCCGGGGCAGCGGCAGCGTCTGCGGTTCGTCATAGAGGGCCACCACCGTCACCACGGCGTTGGGCCGGGCACATTCCCAGGCCAGGCGGAAGGTGTCGGGGCTGCCCGCCACCTCCAGCACCGCATCGGCGCCGCCGTGGCGGCTGTTGGCACGGACAACCTCCGGCAGGCCCTCGGGCGGGACGGCCAGCACCTGCGGCGCATGGGCGCGCACAAACGCCAGCCGCCCGGGGTCCCGGTCGCAGACAATGATGCGCCCCGGCTGCAGCAGCTGCACACACTGCAGCGTGCACAGGCCGGTGGGACCGGCACCCAGGATCAGCACGGTGTCGCCGGGACGGATTTCGGCAATGCGGGCCGCCCAGTACCCGGTGGCCAGCACGTCCCCGACAAACAGCGCCTGCCGGTCGGTGACGCCGTCGGGGATGCGGTTGAGCCCCTGGTCGGCGTAGGGCACCCGGACATACTCGGCCTGGCCGCCGTCAATCCGGCAGCCCAGCGCCCAGCCGCCCTCGGGGTCGGTGCAGTTGTTGACCCAGCCGTTGCGGCAGAAAAAACAGTCCCCGCAGAAGGTCTCGACATTGACGGTCACCCGGTCCCCGGGGCGGACTGCGGTCACTGCCTCGCCCACCTCGTCCACGATGCCGACCATCTCGTGTCCCACCGTGATGCCCGGCACCGCCCGGGGCACCGAACCGTGCTTGATGTGCAGGTCGCTGGTACAGATGCTGGCCAGCGTCACCCGGACGATGGCATCCCGCGCATCCCGCAGGACCGGCCGGGGTTTGTCCCGCAGCTCAAATTTTCCGTGTTCGACATAGGTATAGGCCAACATACTGCCACGCTCCTTCGGACCAGGCGGTCCCGTTTTCTTTGAGTGTACCATGCGGCGCGCCGATCTGCAACTGTCGGTGGACCCGGGGCCTGCTTTGTGCTATACTGTCGGCGGGGGTGACGAGGATGAACAATCGTCCGGTTTTTGTTTACGGCACACTGATGACCGGTCAGTGCGCCGACAACCGTCTGGAGGGCGCCGTGTTCGCGGGACCTGCCCGTCTTGACGGCTACGCGCTGTACGATCTGGGGCGGTACCCCGGCATTGTCGCGCAGCCCGGCGGCACCGTATGGGGCGAACTGTGGTACACCGACGACCAGACGGTGGAGCAGATGGACCTCTACGAGGAGGAGGGCTCGCTGTACCGGCGCAGCCCGGTCCGGGTCCTGTGCGGCGGCACGCTCCGCGAGGCGGAGGCCTATGTGTACCTGCACGAAGTCCAGGGTGAGCCCTGGACCGAGCGGTGGCATGCCCGCTGACACGCACCGCAAAACGGCGCTCTCCGGTTACCGGAGGGCGCCGTTTTTTGCTGCCGGGGCGGCCATTTTTGGCTTGCGCCTTTCGTATGGCCGTGTATAATAAAAGGGAACTGAACTGTAGAAAGGGCGCATATCGTGAAAGAACAACATCCTGCCGAACCGCATTACCTGACCTGTGAGAGGAACTGGGTCTACTTCACACTGATCGCCGTCGCGGGGTTCTGGGGTGCCTACACCTATCTGCTGCGCGGCAACGTATTCTGCAACGCCCAGACCGGCAACGTCGTGCTGATGGGCCTGGCGCTGGGGTCCGCCGAATGGGCAAAGGCGGGGTATTATCTGGTCCCGATCTCGGCCTACATTCTCGGCGCGTTCGTGTCGGAGCTGCTGCCCAACCCGATCAAGCACCGGTTCAACGTCCGGTGGGACACCGTGCTGATGCTGATTGAGATGATCGCGGTGCTGGGGCTGGGGTTTCTGCCCGAGACCGCGCCGGTGCAGATCTGCCAGGTGGTCATCAACTTTGTGGCCTCGATGCAGTACAATACCTTCCGGCAGGCCGAGGGCGTCCCGGTGGCCACCACCTTTGCCACCAACCACATCCGGCAGATCGGCGTCGGGCTGGCCAAGGAGCTGCGGCACCGCCACAGCGCCGACAAATCCCACCGCCGCAAGCTGGCCCGCCACTGCGGGATGCTGTTTTTCTTCATCCTGGGCGCCGTGACGGGCACGGTCTTCTGCCATCTGCTGGTGGGCCGGGCCATCTGGCTCACCATGATCCCGCTGGGGATCATCTTCCTCACGCTGCTCCACGCCGACCGCACCACCGAGAAGGAACTGGTGGAACAGAAACCCGCCGGCCACTGACCCGGGCCGCGCCGAACAGAAAGGAACCGTCTATGAAATTTGGAATTCTGGGTGCCGGATTCATCGCCGCCGTCATGGCGGACACGCTGTGCCGGATGGCGCAGCAGGGCGAAACCGGGGCCGAACTGTATGCCGTTGCGGCGCGGGACATCGGCCGCGCCCGCGCCTTTGCCGCCGAGCACAACGTGCCGAAAGCCTACGGCAGCTATGAGGAGATGCTGCGGGACCCTGCGGTGGAGGTTGTCTACATTGCCACGCCCCACTCGCTGCATTACCGCCACATCAAGCTCTGCGCCGACCACGGCAAGCACATCCTGTGCGAGAAGCCCTTCACGGTCAGCGCCCGCCAGGCCGAGGACGCCCTGCGCTACGCCCAGGCCCGGGGCGTGCTGGTCACCGAGGCCATCTGGACCCGGTACCAGCCGATGCGGCGCATCATCCGGGAGGCGGTGGAATCCGGAAAGATCGGCGAGCCCCGGCTGCTGACCGCCAATCTGGGCTATGAGATGACCGGCAAACAGCGCATCATCCTGCCCGAGCTGGCCGGCGGCGCGCTGCTGGATGTGGGGTTGTACCCGCTGCATTTTGCCGAGATGGTGTTCGGCCGCCCCGATGAGGTCCGGGGTCTGTGCACCAAGAACACGCACGGCGTGGATATGACGGACTGCATCACGCTGACCTGGAAGGACGGCCGGGTGGCCAACCTGACGGCCGCGGCGAACGCGGTGTCCGACCGGTACGGCGTGATCTACGGCACAAAGGGGTATCTGATGGTGGACAACATCAACAACCCCCAGGGGCTGCGGATGGTGGATGACACCGGCCGTCTGATCGAGGAGATTGCCTGTCCGCCCCAGCTGACCGGCTACGAGTACGAGGTCCGCGAGACGGTGGACTGCATCCGCCGGGGGCTGCCGGAATGTCCTTCGATGCCCCACCGCGAGACGGTCCACATGATGGAGCAGATGGATCATCTGCGGGCCCAGATGGGCATCCGTTACCCGTGTGAGGAGACCGACGATCCCGCATGATTCCAAAACCCCCGGCACCTTGCGGTGCCGGGGGCATTCTTGTTTATTCGCCGATCAGAAGGCGCAGATCCTCCTCGACACTGCCGATCCCGGCAATGCCGAACTGTTCGACCAGCACCTTGGTCACGTTGGGGCTGAGGAAGGCCGGCAGCGTGGGGCCGAGGTGGATGTTGTGGATTCCCAGAGAGAGCAGGGCCAGCAGCACGATGACGGCTTTCTGCTCATACCAGGCGATGTTGTAGACGATGGGCAGGTCGTTGATGTCGTCCAGCCCGAACACTTCCTGGAGCTTGAGGGCAATCAGGGCCAGCGAGTAGGAGTCATTGCACTGGCCGGCGTCCAGCACCCGGGGAATGCCGCCGATGTCGCCCAGCGCCAGCTTGTTGTACTTGTACTTGGCGCAGCCGGCCGTCAGGATGACGGTATCGCGGGGCAGGGCCCGGGCGAACTCGGTGTAATACTCGCGGCTTCTGGCACGGCCGTCACAGCCGCCCATGACGACGAACTTTCGGATGGCGCCGCTCTTCACGGCCTCCACGATGCGGTCCGCCAGCGCAAAGACCTGGGCATGGGCAAAGCCGCCGACGATCTCGCCGGTTTCCAGCTCGGCGGGCGGCGGGCAGGTCTTGGCCTGCTCGATGATGCGGGAGAAGTCCTTGGTCTCGCCGATGCCGCCCGGAATGTGGGGGCAGCCCGGATACCCCGCCGCCCCGGTCGTGTACAGCCGGTCCTTGTAGCTGTCCTTGGGCGGGACGATGCAGTTGGTCGTCATGAGGATCGGGCCGTGGAAGGCCTCGAACTCCTCCTTCTGTTTCCACCAGGCGTTGCCGTAGTTGCCCACAAAGTTCGGGTATTTCTTGAAGGCCGGATAATAGTGGGCGGGCAGCATCTCGGAATGGGTGTAGACATCCACGCCGGTGCCCTGGGTCTGTTCGAGCAGCATCTCGAGGTCGCGCAGGTCATGCCCCGACACAAGGATGCCCGGATTGCCGCGCACGCCCAGCGACACACGGGTGATCTCGGGGTTGCCGTAGGCCTCGGTGTTGGCCTTGTCCAGCAGCGCCATGCCCGCCACGCCGTACTTGCCGGTTTCCAGCGTCAGGTTCACCAGGTCCTGCACGGTCAGGCTGTCGTCCAGCGTCGCAGCCAGCGCCCGCTGCAGGAAGGCGTCCACCTCGGGGTCGTCCTGAAGCAGCACGTTGGCGTGCTTGGAGTAGGCCGACAGGCCCTTGAGTCCGTAGGTGATGAGCTCCCGCAGCGAGCGGATGTCCTCGTCCCGGGTGGAGAGGACACCCACCGTCCGGGCCTTCTCCTCCCAGTCGCCGCTGCCGTCCCACAGAGCCGCCTCAGGCAGGCCGTCCCGGCGGTTCAGCCGGGCCAGCTGCTCCTGCCGCGCCTCCAGCGTGGCACGGATGCGCGCCTCGATGCTCTCGCGGTCAAAGTTCGCATTCGTGATGGTGGTGAACAGGTTCAGCGTGATCAGGTGATTGATCCCGGCGGGGATGGTCTGCCCTTCCCGGCGCAGCGCCGTCGTCACGGCGGACAGCCCCTTGCTCACATACACCAGCAGGTCCTGCATGGCCGCCACATCGGGCTGCTTGCCGCAGACGCCCACCATCGTGCAGCCTTTGCAGCCGGCGGTCTCCTGGCACTGGTAACAAAACATCTTCTCGTTCATGGGTGTTCTCCTTTGGTTCAGAATACAACCACCAGCAGCATCTTGAACATCTCGGCGCCGCTGACGGCATGGGGATGGCCGGCAGGCATCACGATGGACTCGCCCTCGTGCAGAAGGTACTCGGTGCCGTCCAGCACAATCCTGCCCACACCGTCCAGGCAGGTCACAAAGGCGTCGCCGCCCGCGGCATGGGTGCTGATCTCCTCGCCCTTGTCAAAGGAAAACAGCGTGATGCTCACCGCATCATTCTGGGCCAGCGTCTTGCTGACCACCTGGCCTTTCTGGTACGAGATTTCATCCTTCAGCGTCAGCACTTCGGACTGCGCAATATTCTTCATCTTGACGTTCATTCGATAACCTCCCGGTGTATTCAGTGTTTGTCTTCCGGCCCGGTTTTACTCATTCGCTGCAACCGTTTTCCGCCGGATAACGCCCTTATCATATCTGTCCCGCGCCGGAAAGTATGTTGTCAGAACCACAAAGTCAAAACTTTCCTGGCGCCGATGCAAAAACATAGTGTTGTTTTTTATGAAAAGAATACAAAATGTATTGTGCGGGACCGCTTGCAGACAGGCGCCGCCGGGCTTATACTGAAACCGACAGGAGGGGTTATCCATGAAAGTATACGGAACACACATCTGCATTGACTGCCGCAATTACCAGGCCATCCAGGCCAGCCGCGGGTTTGAGGCGGAGTTCATCGACATCACGGCCGACACGGCCAACCTGAAGGAATTTCTGGCGCTGCGCGACCACGACCCGGTGTTTGCCCCGGTGCGGGAGCACGGCGGCATCGGCATCCCGCTGTTTGTGCGGGAGGACGGCCGCAAGACCTTTGACATCGACGAGGCACTGTCCTGGATCGGTCAGCCGCCGGTGCGCGAGGAAGAGATCGTCGAGCACCGCCCTTGCTGCGACAGCTGCCAGTGAACGGCAAAGCCCCCCGGCCATCCGGCCGGGGGGCTTTTGCTGTGCCGACAACGATTTGCGAACAAAAATCCAGCAATCCGAACATCTGTCACTATACGGGCAGGGGGCGGCGGGGGTATGATAGGAGCAGAAGTGCCCCGTCAGTCGGTGCCTGAGAACTGGCGGCGGTAGGCCTGGGGCGTAAAGCCGGTCTGGCGGCGGAAGACGCGGAAAAAGTAGTTGTAGTCCGCAATGCCGATCTGCTGGCAGATCTGGTTGTTGGTCAGCCGGGTGGTGGTCAGCAGGCGGATGGCGCGCTGGATGCGCAGCCGGCGGACCGACTCGTTGATGCCGCAGCCGTAGGTTTCCTTGGAGAGCTGGTACAGCGCGGTGCGGCCCATGCCGAGCGCCGCGCAGATGCGGTCGCTGGACAGATCCTCGGCCAGGTGATCGGCCAGAAAGCGGTTGAGTGTCTCGGCCGGGCTGCCCGGCACAAGGCGGGCCATGTGGACCTGACACAGCGCCCGGGCCGAGAGGGCGAGCAGGTCGCACGCCGCCCGCAGCCGCTGGTACGGGGTGCGGGGAAGCTGGCGGTAGGCCCGGTAGAGTTCCTCCTGACGAATCGGATACCCGGCGCAGAGCTGCCAGGCGCGCTGCCATTCGGCCTGTTCGTCGGCGCCCTGCACGATATGGCTGAGCAGCAGATACCCCACGACCACACCGTCGATCTGGATGGGCGTGATGGCCTCGATGAGGCCGGCGTGGCAGGGATAGATCCAGGTGGTCTTTTCCTGCCGGGCCTGGCGGCAGGCTTTCTGGTCGCACAGGCGGCAGCCCATCTCGCCCTGGGGGGTGGCGCGCACCAGACGGCAGTAGTCCGGCAGCTGCTGCGGGTAGGACAGAATGTCCATCCCCCACTCGTCAAAGACGACGGTGCGCAGACCGGTCAGCTCATAAAAATCCCGCAGCAGCACCAGCAGCTCCCCTTTGTCAAAGACCGCACGCACGAATCATTCCCCCTTTTTCCTGTATTGTAAACGGCCCCTGCGGCCGTGTCAATTCCCATTTCCGACAGGCGGTGATCCTATGCAGAAACTTGAACAAAAATCCACTTCTCTGGGCCTGGAACTCGGTTCGACCCGCATCAAGGCGGTGCTGGCCGGGCCGGACGGCACCGTGCTGGCGTCCGGCGCCCACGACTGGCAGAACCGTTTTGAAGGCGGGTACTGGACCTACCATCTCGACGAGGTCTGGACCGGCGTACAGCACGCCTTCCGCGATCTGGCCCGCAACTATGAAGCGGCCTTCGGCGAACCGCTGCGGACGGTGGGCGCCCTGGGGGTCTCGGCGATGATGCACGGTTACCTGCCCTTTGACCGGCAGGGCCGTCCGCTGACCGCCTTCCGCACCTGGCGCAACACAACGACCCGGGCCGCGGCCGAGGCACTGACCGAGCGGTTCCGGTTCAACATTCCGCAGCGGTGGACGGTGGCGCACTTTTACCAGGCCATCCTCAACGGGGAGGACCATGTCCGGCAGGTGGACTTCCTGACGACGCTGGCGGGCTATCTGCACTGGCAGCTCACGGGGCAGAAGGTCCTGGGCATCGGGGATGCGTCGGGCGTCTTTCCGATTGACAGCCGTACCTGCGACTACGATGCCGGGATGCTGGCCTCCTTTGACGAGCTGCTGGCCGGGGCGGGGCTGCACTGCCATCTGCGGGACCTGCTGCCCCGGGTACTCTGCGCCGGTCAGGACGCCGGCACCCTGACCGAGGCGGGGGCGCGGCTGCTGGACCCGACGGGCACGCTGGGCGCCGGCATACCGCTCTGCCCGCCGGAGGGAGATGCCGGCACCGGCATGGCCGCCACCGACAGTGTGGCCGTGCGGACCGGCAACGTCAGCGCCGGCACCAGCGTCTTTGCCATGGTGGTGCTGGAAAAGCCGCTGGCAAAGGTACACCCCGAGATTGATCTGGTCACGACGCCGGACGGGCGGCCGGTGGCCATGGTCCACTGCAACACCTGCACCTCCGATCTGGACGACTGGGTCAGGCTGCTGGGCGAGATGGCGGCGGCCGCCGGGGCGACGCTGAGCCGGAATGAGCTGTACACCCTGTTTTACCGCAAGGCCCTCGAAGGGGACCCCGACTGCGGCGGGCTGGTGAATTTCAACTGTTTTTCGGGCGAGCCGGTGACCGGATTGCCGGACGGACGGCCGCTCCTGGTGCGCCGCCCCGATGCCCGGTTCACGCTGGCCAACTTTGCCCGCGTCCAGCTGTACGCCTGTCTGGCCACACTGAAATACGGGCTGGACATCCTGTTCGAGGAGGAACAGGTCACGGCGGATCATCTGCTGGGCCACGGCGGGCTGTTCAAGGTCCCGGTGGTGGGCCAGAAACTGCTGGCCGGAGCGCTGGGCGTGCCGGTCTCGGTGATGCAGACCGCCGGGGAGGGCGGTCCCTGGGGCATGGCGCTGCTGGCGGGCTACCGGCTGCACCGGGCGGAAGGCGAAACGCTGGAACAGTATCTGCACCGCCGCATCTTTGCGGGGGCCGTCGGCAGCACCGTGCAGCCCGATGCCCGGGACAGCCGCGGATTTGCCGCGTTTATGAAACAATACATCCGCTGTCTGGCGGTGGAACGCGCCGCCATCGACGCACTGCCGTGACAAGGAGGTTTTGACAATGCGTATGCAGGAATATGAATTCTGGTTTGTGGTGGGCAGTCAGTTTCTGTACGGACCCGAGGTGCTGGAGACCGTGGCCCGCCGTGCCGCCGAGATGGCGGATCTGCTGAACGCCTCGGGCAATCTGCCCTGCAGGATGGTCTACAAGGTCACGGCCAAGACCAACCAGGAGATTGCCGACGTGGTGCGCGAGGCCAACTACGACCCCCGCTGTGCGGGCATCATCACCTGGTGCCACACCTTCAGTCCCAGCAAGATGTGGATCAACGGCTTTGTGAATCTGCAGAAGCCCTACTGCCATTTTGCCACCCAATACAACCGCGAGATCCCCAACGAGGAGATCGACATGGATTTCATGAACCTGAACCAGGCCGCCCACGGCGACCGGGAGCACGGGTTCCTGGCGGCCCGGCTGCGGATGCCGCGCAAGATCATCGCCGGGTACTGGCAGGATGAGGAAGTCCAGAAGCGTCTGGGCCGCTGGATGCGCGCCGCCGTCGGCGTGGCGGTCTCCCGCCAGCTGAAGGTCATGCGGTTCGGCGACAACATGCGCGAAGTGGCCGTGACCGAGGGCGACAAGGTGGAGGTCCAGGCCAGGCTGGGCTGGCAGGTCAACACCTGGGCCGTGGGCGACCTGGTCCAGGTGATGAACGAGGTCACCGACGCCGAGATTGACGCCCTGATGGAAGTCTACCGCGCCAGCTACGACTTTGCGACGGATGACATCGGTGCCATCCGCTACCAGGCCCGCGAGGAGATCGCGATCAAGAAGATGCTGGATGCCGAAGGATGCCAGGCGTTCTCCAACACCTTCCAGGACCTGTACGGCATGGAGCAGCTGCCGGGTCTGGCCAGCCAGCACCTGATGGCGCAGGGCTACGGCTACGGCGGCGAGGGCGACTGGAAGGTGGCCGCGATGACCGCCATCCTCAAAGCGATGGGCGAGGGCGGCAACGGCTGTTCCCTCTTCATGGAGGATTACACCTACAACCTGGTGCCCGGCGCCGAGTACAGCCTGGGCGCGCATATGCTGGAGGTCTGCCCCTGCTGCGCGGCCCAGCGGCCCCGCATCGAGACCCACCCCCTCGGCATCGGCATGAACGAGAAGGACCCCGCCCGGCTGGTCTTTGAGGGCAAGGCAGGCAAGGCCATCGTCGTGAGCCTGATCGACATGGGCGGCCGGCTGCGGCTGATCTGCCAGGACATCGAGTGTGTCAAGCCGATTCTGCCGATGCCCAACCTGCCGGTGGCCCGCGTGATGTGGAAGGCCCTGCCCAGCCTGACGACCGGCGTGGAGTGCTGGATCACGGCGGGCGGTGCGCACCACACGGTGCTGAGCTACGACGTGACCGCCGAACAGATGCACGACTGGGCCAACATGATGGACATTGAGTTTGTGCACATCGGCAAGGACACCACCCCGGAAGCGCTGGAGCATGACCTGTTCCTGGCCGACCTGGCCTGGAAGCTCCGGTAACCGGCCCGACATTTTCACTGTTTCTTCCCCTATTGCAAAAACCGCCCGGCTGCACGGAATGTGCGGTCAGGCGGTTTTTGCTGTCAGGGGTCCATGAACACGGCATCGGAGGGCGGCGTCATGACCAGATAACACTGCCGGCCGTACAGCAGCGAGGCGGGCACCCGCCACGGCTCGCCGTTGTAGAAATTGTCCGCCGCCAGCGCCCCGTCGGCATAGATCTGCGCGACATCGCAGCGCTGCGGGAAGCGCAGGAACCCTTCGCTGCCCGAGACCTCCAGTCGGTACCAATGGCGGGGCACCCGGCCGCCGAGGCAGAGTTCCTCCTCATACGGCGGCGCAAACGGTTCCGGGCAGGGGGTCATGGTGAGCTGCGCCGGGGTGAAGGAGCGCGTTTCCTCCCGCGGGACAAAGTGGTCGTCCTGCCACAGCAGGTACCGGAAACTCCCGGGCTGCACGGCGCGGATGGTGCCGTCCTCCTCGTAGAGGTCGCACCCCTGCCCGAGGACGATGCGCTGGCCGAGCCGCCGCAGCCAGAGCGCCTGCCCGAGCGGGAGGGTGACCAGCCGGACCGGACCCGCCGTCTGCACCGCGATTCCCTGCCCGGCCGTGACCAGCGTGCCGTCCGCGAACCGGTACCGGGCCGGGATGCCGGGGATGGCCGCAAAGAACCAGGTATCGCCGGACCGGCAGATCGGCTGGGCGGTGGCCCAGCGCAGCGTCCGGCCGCCCAGCGAGAGCCCGAACGGGAAGAGGAAGGCCAGGTCCCCCGCCACCGTGATGGGCGGGAAACACACCGTGCCGGTATCCAGCACGACATCGGACACCGGGCAGAGCGCCGCGTGCCGCTGGTGATGGTTGACAAAGACGAAGCCGGCGGTTCCGTCCGTCCGCAGACAGCAGCGCAGTGTCTGCCGGTCCTCCGGCGTCGGATGGGTGAGGGAACTGACATATTCCATGCGGGCCAGTTCGCGGCCGAAGTCGGCGGCCAGCAGATGGAGCAGGTTGAGCCACCGGTACTGGGGGCGGGTTTCGCCGTACTGGCTCAGCGCCGTGGCAAAATCATAGTTGAGGATCGGGTAGTCGTTGGGGTAGCCGGTGGCGCGGGATTCCTGCAGGGTGGAGTCCCGGCCGATGGGGTTGGTGCCGCCGTGGTACATATAATATCCGATCAGGTTGTTGCCGCATCCCAGCTTGACGAGCGAGAGGGCGTAGGCGTCCATGCCGGAGATCCGCACCCGGCGGTGGTAGGTGGACTGCTGGCCCGCGCCGATCTCGCAGGTAGCGAAGGGGTAACGGTCATAGGGCAGCTGCCAGCCGTCCGGCGCGGCGGTGTGCAGCAGGTCGGCGCCCACCGCCGTGTCGTTGCGGGTGGGGTTGAACAGATACTGCGGCGAGAGGGGCAGCGGATCGCGGTGCTGGGTCCAGGGGGCGTCGGGATAGGCCGCAAAGACCGGCAGCACCTCCGCCGTCGGGATGCGCGCCCCGCTGACCGCGTTCCAGCCCGTGACAGTGTAGAGCGGCACCTCGAACCCTTCCTCCACCGCGATCCGTTTGAGCGCCGCGAGATGGTCGCTGTTGTCCACCAGCTCGTTTTCCAGCTGGATGCCGACAATCGGCCCGCCGTCGCGGTAGAGCAGGCCGCGGACCTGCCGGTAGATGCTGCGGTACCATGCCCGGACCAGCGCCAGATAGGCCGGGTGGTTCTGCCGCAGCGGGATGCCCTTGTGCAGCAGCCAGTCGGGGAATCCGCCGTTGCGGCATTCGCCGTGGGCCCAGGGGCCGATGCGCAGCACCACATCCAGCCCGGCCCTGCGGCAGCACAGCACGAACCGGCGCACGTCCAGCCGGCCGGAGAACCGCAGCTCCCCTTCCCGCTCCTCGTGGTGAATCCAGAACAGATAGGTGGAGACCATCGTGACGCCGCCCGCCTTCATCTTGCAGAGCTCGGTCTGCCACTGTGCGGGGTCGCAGCGGGAAAAATGGAACTCGCCCATGACGGGCAGCCAGGGCTGTCCGCCCCGGGTCAGGCAGAGACTGTTGACTTCGATCCGCTCCCCGCCGGGGTTGCTCCCGCCCAGATGCAGGTGTCCGTGCAGGATTTCGGATCTGTGATAGGGTTCAAATTCAACGTGCATCATAATTCTCCTTGTCGGGATCTTACCGGGGCGATACCCGGATCAGCCGGCGCAGCTCCTCCGGCGTGACGGCGGCCATGGGGGCGGCCGGTCCGTCGAGGTAGGCGGCCAGACATTCCAGCAGGTAGCGGCATTCGGGGAACTCAAGGTGCCCCGCAAGGTCCATGCCGCTGACGAGCAGCCGGCCTTTCCCGAGCCGGGCCTCCCACAGCAGGCCCAGGTTGTCCAGCCGGGTCACGCTGTCCAGCACCCGGACGACCGGCTCGATCGTGCGGGGCAGCCGGAAAGCCCGGCCGTGGGACTGGGTCCACCACTGCCAGTTTGAAGCGGTCCCGGTCGGATAGTCCTTGAGGGCCGGGTGTTCCGCCCGGATCAGCAGCCCCATCGTGCCTTCCTGCTCCGGGAAGGTGCCCACCGACCAGAAATCGGTGCTGAACTGGCAGCGCACCGACGCCGGGCATTCCGTGCCGTCGGCGGGCAGGTCGATCAGGGCACTGGCCCCCGCCTCGATCCGCCGCAGGTCTGCCTCGGTCAGGCGGCGCAGCACGGCGGGTGCGGCCTTGGCGCAGGGATAGCTCCACAGCGGATAGCGGCTGTTGAGGTCCCCGGCGGACAGTTCGAGCGTCAGGGCATGGGGACGCGCATCGCCGGGCATCTGCCACCGGATACGGCCCGCCTCCCGCAGGCCGCCCGCCGGCCATCCGGCCGGGGCGTCCAGCGTTCCCTGTCCGAGGATGGTCCGGCCTTCGGCAATCCGCCAGCAGAGCGGCCCCGCCAGCGTCTGCCGGCCGTAATTGGCCACCCGCAGATCCGCCGTGAACCACTCGCCGGCCTCGTAGGTATAGCGGTCAAAGCAGGCCAGCAGCACCACCGGCGCAAAGAAGGCCGCAAACCGCTCCGGTCTGGCAAAGTCGGCGGGTTTGGGGGTGAGGTGCGCGTCCATCATGCCGACGAGCGCCGTCCCCTGCCCCGGAAAATCCTGCAAGCCGAGCAGCGAGAGCCCGCTCATTCCGGGTGTGCGCAGCACGGCCTCGACCTCCTCGCGGTAGCACCGCAGCGCCAGCTCCCCGCTGGCCTGCACGCCCGCCTGCCAGTATGCCGCCGCCCCGGTCTGTTCGGCACGGCGGCGGATGGCCCGAAGATTTTCCGGGATGGTGATGCCCCGGAACCGGTCAATCTGGTCAAAATCCGGCCAGCTCTCGTACTGGCCCACCTCAAAGCCGAACACCGGCACCCCGCCGGTTTGGGCGGCGGCCTCCCGGTAATTCTGCCGGGTGCCGGGCCGGCACCGGTTCAGATGCCCGATCATCGGGGAGCTTGTGGCGCGGAGCATCCGGTCCCCATACGCCGCCGCGGTGTAGAAGTCGCTGACGCCGTCATATCCCTGTTCCCCGTACTGGCCGTTGGAGGACCCGGCATACCGTCTGGTGGGGTCCAGCTGCCGGGCCAGCCGGACCAGCTCTGCCATCCGGCGGTGTCCCTCCTCGCCGGTGCAGAGTTCGTTGCCCAGCGTGAGCATGACAAAGGAGGGGTGGTTGGCGTAGCAGAAGAGGATCTGCCGCAGTTCCGCCTCATAATATGCGGCGCTGTGCGGGGTTTCCAGCGCGTTGGTGCAGTTCCAGTCGGACAGTTCGGGCTGGAGCAGCATTCCCAGTTCATCAGCCGCCGCAAAGGCCGCCTCGGGCGGGCACCAGGAATGGAACCGCAGACAGTTGACCCCGTAGGCCCGGTAGCGACCCAGAACCTCCCGCCAGGCCCCGGTCGTCATGGGCGGGTGGCCAGTCTCGGGAAAGACGCAGCAGTTGGCCTCCCCGCGCAGCAGAAACACCCGGCCGTTGAGGGTGAGCCGTCCCCCGTCCGCCCCGAAGGTCCGCAGGCCGAAGTCCGCCCGGGCGCGGGACACCGTCCTGCCGTCCAGCACGAGCGACGCCGTGATCTGCGTCAGGGCGCCGCAGGCTTCCTCCCACAGCGGGGCCTCGGGGGCAACCGGCAGATCCCGGCACCAGAGGGTGCAAAGCCCCTGCCGCAGCGATTCCGGCTGCCAGTCCCGCCGGAGCAGGCAGAACGGCCGGGCCAGGGCGGGGCCTTCCAGCACCAGTTCGCCGTCGCCGACCGCGTCCAGCGCCTGCCGGGGCACCGCCAGATCCACCGCCGCATCCAGCGTCCGGCCGTGGGGATAGACCCGCACCGACCGCACCCAGAAGTCCGCAACGCTGTGCACGCACAGCCGACCCAGAAGGCCGTTCCAGTTGGTCTGGGTCTCGTCGGTCGCCGCCGAGGCATGGACAATCTCCTCCCGCGGCCAGCCCGGATACCGGTTGTCCGAGAGCAGGCAGAGCCGCACCCGGCGCCCCGCCCAGCGGGTCAGCTCAAACAGGTAGGGGGTGCTCAGCGTCCCCTGCAGGGTGGGGACCGGCTGCCCGTCCACCGTAAGCCGGAGCTGCCGGGCGCGCTCGGCTTCCAGGATCAGCCGCCGGCCGGGGTGGTCGGGCAGCGTCACCTCTCTTGAAAAGACCGCCTCGCCCTCCCACCGGAACCGGCGGGTCAGCCGGCTTTCCAGGGCCGGGGTTTCGGGTTCGCCGAGGCCGTTTTCCTCCAGCGTGCCGGGCAGATGCACCGTGGCCGGCGCCCCGTCGCCCAGCCGCACTTCCCAGAGGCCCGAAAGATCCATCGTTGTCTGCATCGTCATTCTCCCCCACTGTACGGTTTTGGTTTTATTGTACCGTGGCGGTGCGCCGCCGCCAATGGCAAATCCTGAAAAAAGATGGACAATCTTGCTTTGTCCGCGGCAAAAAAAGAACCAACGGAAGGTTCCGTTGGTCAGGTTTCCTCGTCCCCGGGCGGGTCGGACCGGCCGAGGCCGTTCTGGTAGCTGCGCGGCGAGACCCCCATCACCTTCTTGAAGGCCCGCGAGAAATAGTAGGGGTCCCGGTAGCCGAGCTGCCGGGCGACCTCGTAGACATACTCCCCGCCGGAACGCAGCATCCGGCAGGCCTGCTTCATCTTGAGGCGGGTGAAGAAGTCCATCGGCGCATGGCCGGTGCACTGCCGGAACACCGCGCTGAGGGTGCTCGGGGAGGTGCCCATCGCGGCGGAGAGTTCCGCCAGCGTGAGTTCCCGGTCCAGGTGGCGGTACATATACCGCACGGCCCGGGTGACCTGCCGGTTCTGCCGGGCCGTGGTGCCGTCCTCCTGCCGGCGGGCGTAGGTTTCGCCCAGGATGAGCGCCAGCAGCTGGGAGAGGTAGATGAAATTGCCCAGCGTATAGTCCTGTTCCAGCGTGCGGAACAGCTGGTTGAAGAGGAATTCCATCCGGCGGACCGTCCCGGCCGACGAAAACCGGCAGACCTGCGGCCGGTCCAGCGGGTAATAGCCGCAGTCCTCGCCCTGGAAATGCACCCAGAGCAGGCTCCAGGGGTCCTCCTCGTCGGCCCAGTAGCGGTGCGGGCAGAGGCGGGGGATGCACAGCGCCTCGTTGTCCCGCAGCGGGAAGGTCCGGCCCTGCACCTCCACGACGCCGCGGCCGCTGGTACAGCACAAGAAGATGTATTCCTCAATGCCCTCGCTGCGCTCGCGGTAATGGTGGGCGGCATGGGGAAAGAAGCCGGCGTCCGTCAGATACAGACGGCGCACCAGCGGATGCCCGATATAGTCCGAGAAGGCTTCGGTGGGCAGGACGATGTAGGTCTCCCCCGCAAAGCCGTCGGGTTTTCGTTCAATCTGCAGTTCCATACGCACAGTATAGCGCCGCCGTGCAAGATTGTCCATCATTTTTGAGAATAAGCCATTTTTCCCGCCGGCCGTCCGCGGTACAATGGGAGCATCGGGGCGCGGCGGAAAGCCCGCCCTGCCAGGAAAGAGGGTTGCTGATGATGAACCACGCCGCAAAAATCTGGGAGGAGACCGTTCTTCTTCCGACCTATCCAGCCGCCGAGCCGGAAAAATATCCGCTTTTCATTGAAAAACGCGCCTACCAGGGCAGCACCGGCAAGGTCTATCCGCTGCCGGTGACCGAGAAGGTGTCGGATGTCTGCCGGGAGGTCGCCTACCATGCCGTCTGGCTGGAAAACGAGTATCTGCGCGTCATGGTCCTGCCCGAACTGGGCGGACGGATTCACCGCGCCCTCGACAAGACCAACGGCTATGATTTTGTCTATTACAACCACGTCGTCAAACCGGCGCTGGTGGGGCTGACCGGGCCATGGATTTCGGGCGGGATTGAATTCAACTGGCCGCAGCATCACCGCCCGACCACCTTCTCGCCGGTGGACTACCGCGTGGCCGAGCACGACGACGGCTCGGTGACCGTCTATGTCGGCGAGACCGACAAGATGTACGGCACCAAGGGGATGGCCGCAATCAGCCTGTACCCCGGCAAGGCGTATCTGGAAATCCGGGGCCGGCTGTACAATCCCACCGACCTGCCGCAGACCTTCCTGTGGTGGGCCAACCCCGCGGTGCCGGTCAACGATCACACCTACTCGGTCTTTCCGCCCGACGTGAACGCCGTCATGGACCACGGCAGGCGCGCGGTCTCGACCTTCCCGATTGCGACCGGCGAATACTACAAGTGCGACTACTCGGCGGGGGTGGACATCTCGCGCTACAAGAACGTGCCGGTCCCGACCTCCTACATGGCGGCCCACTCGGACTTTGACTTTGTGGGCAACTACGACGAATCCCGCCAGGCCGGGCTGCTTCATGTGGCGGACCACCATGTGGCGCCGGGCAAAAAACAGTGGACCTGGGGCAACGGCGATTTCGGCCGCGCCTGGGACCGCAACCTGACCGACGCGGACGGGCCGTACATTGAACTGATGACCGGCGTGTTCACCGACAATCAGCCGGATTTTTCCTGGCTCAAGCCCCAGGAGGAAAAGACCTTTGTCCAGTATTTCCTGCCCTACAAGGGGGTGGGCCGGGTGGGCAACGCCACCCGGGATGCCGCCGTGGGTCTGCAGCTTCTTCCCGACGGCCGCGGCGAGGTGCGGGTCTATGTCACCGGGGAACAGCCCGGCGCCGTGATCCGGGTGCAGCGCGGCGGGGACTGCCTGTATGAGGCGCGCGCCGACCTCTCGCCGCAGGGCTGGTTCGGGGCAGACTTTGCCGCGGACGGCACGCTGCACGACTGCGAGGTCACGGTGGAGGCCGGGGACCGCACCCTGGTGCGCTACCGGATGTATGAGCCGGAACTGCGGCCCATCCCCGCCCCCGCCGAGCCGCTCGGCGCGCCGGAGGAGCTGCGCACCACCGAGGAACTGTATCTGGCGGCGACCCATCTCGAACAGTACCGCCATGCCACCCGCGACCCGGCCGACTATTACCGGGAAGGGCTGCGCCGCGACCCCACCGACCTGCGGCTGAACGACGGCTACGGGCTGCTGCTCTTCCGCCAGGGACAGATCCGGCAGAGCATCGCCTGTTTTGAAAAGGCCGTTCAGAAACAGACCTGGAAGAACCCCAACCCCTACCAGGGCGCGTGCTTTTTCCATCTGGGGCTGGCGCTGGAGGCGGACGGCCAGCACCGCAAAGCCTACGACGCCTTCTACAAATCCACCTGGAGCGCCGAGACCCAGAGTGCCGGGTTCTACTGGCTGGCCTGTCTGGAAGCGCGGCGCGGCAATTTGGAGCAGGCGCTGGAGTTTGTCGGGCTGTCGCTGGTCCGCAACTGGCACAACATGAACGGCCGCTGCCTGAAAGCCGCGCTGCTGCGGCATCTGGGGCGGGACAACACCGCCCTGCTTGCCGAGAGTCTGGCCATTGACCCGCTGCAGATGGGCTGCCTGTACGAGGAATCCCGCCGGACCGGAACGCCGGAGGTCTGGCGCACCGTCATGCGGCAGGAGGCGCACAACTACCTGGACCTGGCGCTGCACTATGCCAAGGCCGGGCTGCTGGAGGAGGCGGTGGAGATCCTGCAGGCCTGCCCCGAACAGAGCCCGATGCCGTCCTACTACGAGGGGTATCTGCACGGGCTGGCCGGGGACGAGGCGGCGGCCCGCGCCTGCTGTCTGCGCGCCGAACACCTGCCGGCGCCCCGGTGCTATCCCAACCGGGTGGAGGAGATCGCGATTCTGGAATACGCGATCCGTCTGCTCGGCCGGGCGCCCCGGGCCCATGCCCTGCTGGGCTGCCTGCTGTACGACAAGAAGCAGGCGGACGCCGCGATAGCGCACTGGGAAGCGTCGGTGCAGCAGGACCCCGGCCAGGCGCTGGTACACCGCAACCTGGCGATTGCGCGCTACAACAAACAGGGCGACGCCGACGCCGCCCTGCGGGAGATGGAGCAGGCCCGCCGGCTGGACCCCGGCTATCCGCGCCTGCTGCTGGAATACGACCAGCTGGCCGCCCGGCTGGGCCGTTCCAACGCCGCCCGGCTGCAGCTGCTGGAGGAGAACCTCGCGCTCGTGGAGCAGCGGGACGACCTGATGCTGCGGTATGTCACGCTGCTGAACTGTGAGGGCCGCTGTGAGGAGGCGCTGCAGATTCTGCTCACCCGCCGGTTCCACCCCTGGGAGGGCGGCGAGGGCAAGGTCAGCGCCCAGTACCGGTATGCGCTGATCCGTCTGGCCAAGGACTGCCTGAACCGCGGCGAGAATGACCGGGCCGTGCAGCTGCTGGAGCAGAGCAAGACCTACCCCGATACCCTGGGCGAGGGCAAACTGCCCAACGTCCCGGACAACGAGGCGGATTACTGGCAGGGCGTCGCGCTGCGGGCGATGGGCCGCGAACCCGAGGCGGCCGCCGCCTTCCTGCGCGCCGCCTCCGGTCCGCAGGAGCCCGGCCGGGTGCTCTACTACAACGACCAGCCGTCGGATTTCATCTATTATCAGGGACTTGCCCAGCGTGCGATGGGCAACGAAGCCGCCGCCCGCAAGGCCTTCCACAAGCTGCTGACCTACGGGGAAACCCACCTGTTCGATGCGGTGGCCTACGATTTCTTTGCGGTCTCGCTGCCCGAGATCGAGGTCTTTGCCGATGACATTGCGCTGCGCAACCGCCAGTACTGCAACTATCTGCGGGCGCTGGGCTGCGCCGGTCTGGGCCGGACCTCCGAGGCGGCGGAACTCTTTGCCGGGATTCTCGAACTTCAGCCCGACGACCAGGGCGCGCTGCGTCACGCCTGATCGTCCTGCGGGAAAAAGTGCAGCGCGTATCCGTCCAGGGTGAGAATCAGCGTGGGGCGGCTGCTCCCGTCGGCATAGCGGGTCAGGGCCGTGACGGCCATCCCCTCGGTCTGTCCGACCGTGACGGTGTAGACCGCGGACCCGGCGTCGCTCTGCTCAAGCCGGTAGCTTCCCGCATACTGCCGGTCGTTGGTCCCGTCGGTCAGCGTGAGCACCCCGTCCGACGCCGTGCAGACCAGCGTGAGCCGCTCGGCCGTGTCGGGGGCGCCCGGTTCGCCGGGTGCACAGGCGATGATCGCCCCGTTGTCCGCCGTGCTCTGGACGGTGGTCATCTGCCAGGCCTCCTCCTCGATGGCCGGCACCGCGTCGCTGCCGCACCCCGTCAGGAGCAGCAGGCAGAGCAGGATTGCCGCTCGTTTCATCGCGTTCTCCTTTCTATTTTTTCCGGGTCTTCCACAGTCCCGCCACCGCCGCCAGGCCCGCGCCCGCCGTCAGCAGCAGGGGCAGCCACGGTCCCGACGGGCGGACGACCCAGATGCCGGTGGCCCTGTCGGCGCCGCCGATGACCGGCGCACCGGAAAGAAGCTGTGCCGGCAGCTACCGGATCAGGCCCGCGGCGAGCATCACGGCCCCCCACAGGGCCAGGATTCCCACCGCCGCAAAGAAGGCCCGCCAGCGCCTGCGGCTGCGTTCCTCCCGCTCGGCCAGCTGCCGGTTGAGCGCTTCCAGCTCGGCGGCCAGGTCCCGGCCCTGTTCCGGCTCCTCCTCGCCGAGAAGATCATTCACCGTCGTGTCCAGCGCCCCGGCGATGCGGACAAGCATCCCGGCATCGGGCACCGACAATCCGGTTTCCCAGCGGGACACGGCCTGGCGGGTCACATATACTTTTGCGGCCAGTTCTTCCTGCGATAACCCTTTGGCGGTACGCAGCTGCAAAATAACTTGCCTAGTTTCCATGGCATTGCCTCCTTTATCTTTTATCCGTAGGATAGCATAGCGGGCTGCGTTTGCCAAGCAACGGGAAGTTGCATTTTGGACTTTGGGCAATACCGCATAATTCTAAGTGCCGATACGGCGAGCGAGGTGCGGCAGATGCTAAGCCAAAAGCGTAGATAATACTGGATGCTGCAAAGGTGAGCGCCGCCAGTGGCGGAAACAGCGAACCGAAGCAGGGGCAGCGGTCGCAGAGTGCGAGGGGCTTTTGCCCCCGAAGCACGATGCGGGTACCGCAACCCGACATTATCGAGCATTTTGGCAACGCAGATGCCGTGCCGCAGCTGCCGGAGCGGTGCTTAAGCCGCAAGGCGGGAATTGTGCGGTGTTGCCTTTGCTTTTTCAGGACGATTCAACCCAGCATGGCACCCAGGGCGTCCAGCGCCGTGCGCAGGGCGGGGGCGGCGGGCTGGCCCGGTGCGCTGGAAACACCTGCCGTGGCAAAGCCTGCACAGCTGCCAAACGCTGCGCCGCAGATGCGGCTGACCATCCCCTGCTGGCCCATGGACATGGTGATGAGCGGGGTATCGTTCCCTGTGGCTTGGGCTGCCTGGGCGGTGGCTTCCAGCAGGCGGGCGGTATCCGCAGGGGTGTGGGGCATTACGGCCAGCTTGGCGATATCTGCCCCGCGGCGGACCATATCAGTCAGGGTGTTGACCATCGTTTCGGTGGGCGGAGTCTCGGCAAAGTTATGGCTGCTGAACACGGTTTTTACGCCGCTTTCCCGCGCCTGCTGCTGGATGGCAACAATGACCGCCGGAGCCGTGCTGGCTTCGACATCCAGCAGATCCGCCAGGCCACTGTGGCAGATAGCAGTGCCGAGTTCGCCGTATGCGGCATCGGTGAGATCAGCCAGACCGCCCTCTTTTTTGGTTCGGATGGTGGCCAGTAGAGGAACGTCCTGCCCAATGGCGGCACGGGCGGCGCACAGCACGTTTTGCACGTTAGGAGCATCCAATATCGAAAGAGCATCCAAACGCAGCTCTACCACGTCCCCAGCCGCCCCAGCGGCGGCAGCGTTGGAAAGGTCGTTGGCCATAACGGATACCAGGATCTTAAAGTTGGTCGGGGCAGCATCCCGCGGGGGCAGCAGCGTTACGCCGCGCACAGTAATGGCAGGCATGGGGGTTCCTCCTTCAATGTTCCACGGGCAGCGGGCAATGCCGCTGCAAAATACACCAGTATTGTAGCACAAGGCGGCGGCTGGCACAAGAAAAAGCCCCCGCGCACAGCACGGGGCTTTGGCAGCCGCCGGGGGCGTACATTGTTCCCGGCGTGGGTCAGTATTATAATAAAAACTTTATCAGAAAGCAGCGTACTTATAACGATGCGGAACAAACGGAATGACCAACATTATACCTATTCCACAAAAATACGATTTTACTGTTTTACAAGCGCATAAAGCAAGGAGAGCTTTAGGGCAATACCGCATAATTCTAAGTGCCGATACGGCGAGCGAGGTGCGGCAGAGGCCGTGCCGCAGCCGCCGGAGCGGTGCTTAAGCCGTAAGGCGGGAATTGTGCGGTGTTGCCTTAGAATGAAAGCGCAGCATGCTGCCCGCTTCGGGATCTATCTGTCAGGATGGTCCTGTTGGAGCTGGGCATTGACAGGCTGGGGGCATTGGCCATTGTATCGGTACCATGCACCGTCAGCCAGGGAACCGGACGGGATTTTGCCAACCTGACCTTGATCGTATACCACATTCCGGTTGCGGCACAGTTCGTGATCAAGGGGCCGGGCGGCTGATTGACCTGCTGCAAATCGTGGTCAGCATTGTGTTCACCCGGTTCATGGCGTTGTTCCAGCACACCATTACCTGCCAGAGCGTCCTTTTGCCTGCCTGCAACACGGAACAAAGCGAGAAATGGCGCACTGTGGGGGGTGGACAGCTTTTGTCCGATTGTTTCCTGCAATCTCTCCAGCGTTTTTTATCTGTACAAAAAGAGCAGCGTTTCTTCTGCCGCATGGCAAAAACGCTGCTCTTTTTCAAATGCTGATTTTGCGCTGGATCTTACAGTTCGATCTTGCCGAACATGTCAAAATCATCCCCATCATGGATGCGCGCGGTGCGGGCCGGGGCCTGCGGGCGGGCGTTGGGGTCACGCGGGGCGCTGGCAAATTCGCGCTCCGGCACGCTGGACGGGCGGCCATAGCCGCGGCCGCCATTGCGGCTGCCACCGCGGTTATCACGCGGGGGACGGCTGCTGTTGCCGCGGTAACCACCGCCGCGGCGGTTATCGTTGCGGGGGCCGCGGTTGCCGTTAAAGCTGCGGCCATTGCGATTGCCGTGGTTGGGGCCGCTGCGGCGGCCGCGCGGTGCATCACGATCCGGCAGGTTGCTGGCGTTGGGGTCGGTGGAATAAATCACCACGCGGCGGTCGGGGCCTTCGCCCTTGCTCTCGCTGCGTACGCCCTCGATCTCGGCCACAGCGGTATGGATGATGTGGCGCTCGTAGGGGTTCATCGGCTCCATCTCGTAATAGCAGCCGGTGCGGATCACACGGTTGGCAATGCGCACAGCCAAGGCCGTCAGGTCGTCTTCGCGCTTATTGCGGTAGCCGCCCACATCGATGCCCAGCTTGACGTAAGGGCCTTCCATCCGGTTGACCACCAGGCTTGCCAGATAGGAAAGACTCTCCATCGTTTCGCCGCGGCGGCCAATGAGTGCGCCCAGGTGGGCACCCTCAACATGCAGAATGGTAGCTTCTCCCTTTTTGCCTGCGGTAAAGGTGAATTCCTCCACGCCCATCAGGTGGAAGATGGGGGTCAGGTAATCCACCGCAGCCTGCAGGCGGGGGTCAGCGGCAATATCCAGCGGGGTCTCGGCTTCCGCCGGGGCAGCATCCTCTGCCGCGGGTTGTTCGGCCTCTTCTTCTGCCGGGGCGGGTTCGGGTTCAGCAGCGGCCACCGGGGCAGCAGGCGTGGTTTCCGGCTCGGTATCGGCAGTTTCCACGGTAACTTTTACTTTTGCAGGGGTCACTTTCAGGCCCAGGAAGCCGGTTTTCTGCGGCATTTCCAGGATCTCATAGCTCACACCCAGGTCGTCACGGTCAACGCTGAGCGCTTCGCAGCCCAGCTGAATGGCTTCTTCCACCGTTTTGGCGGTTGCAACATATTCACGCATGATTACTACCTCCTTCTTTATAGGGCGGTCTTACTTCTTCTTTTTGCCTTTCTGGGCCTTCTGGGCTTCCATCTCGGCGCGCTGCTCGTCCGTCAGGGGGACGGTACGGTCATTGGCGTACTTTTCGGCATCCAGCTTGCGGGCGTATTCAAGGCGCATCTGGTCCAGCTGACGCTTGTTGACGTTCTTTTCGACCTTTTTGCCGCCTTCTTCGACGGTAACGGTCTTGATCTCTTTCTTGGCGGCGCGCTTGGCGGCAACTTCGGCTTCGTACTGAGCCTTGAACTTTTCGGGGTTATACACCTTGTAGGTCAGCACGGTCTGCAGCATCATGAAGATGTTGGAGGTGCCGTAGTACAGGGAGAAGCCGACAGGCATCTGGAAGCACATGAAGACGAACATGATGTTCATGCCCCACATCATGACCTTCATGCTGCCCTGCATCTGGGCCTGCTGGCCGGACATCTTGGTGCTGAGCACCTGGGAGATGCACATGGTAACCGCAGCGATGATGGGGAAGATCATGATCAGGCTGAAGCTGAAGCCGGGGATGGTGCACATATCCATGCCAAGGAAACTGGTGTTAAAGTTGGCAATGGAGCTGAGCTGCTCGGTAGCCAGGCCAGTATCCACACCACTGGCAAGGCCGGCGTGGATTGCTTCGATCAGGCCGGTCTGGGACGCTGCGCCGTTGTTGGCAATGCCAAGTGCGGTGCAGGCGGCGCTGATGGCTTCCTTGGGGATGCCGAGAATGTACTGCACAGGGCGGTAAACAACCTCCACCATGCCGAACAGGACCAGCATATTGACAAGCATCGGCAGGCAGCCTGCAGTGGGGGAGTAGCCATACTCCTGCTGGAACTTGACCATTTCCTCCTGCATTTTTTCCTGGTTGTTCTTGTACTTCTGCTGGATTTCATTGATCATCGGTGTAAACACCGACATCTTGGCCATGGACTTCTGCTGTTTGATCATCAGCGGAAGCATGAGCAGTTTGATGATCACGGTGAAAACAATCATCGTGACGGCGAAGTTCGGGATCATCTGATACAGCATACGCATCAGCGGTCCCAGGATCATTGCGAGGAATCCCATATTCTATCCTTCCGCCCTGCCCGCACGCAGGGCATTTATTTTATAAAGAAGGTCTTCGCCGTGCGGTGAGAAGACATGAGAGGCGAGAGTAATAGAGAATAATTAAGAAAGAATAATGAATCATGGTGGTTGGCACCTGCGGTGCCTTTATTTTGGAATATTAGGGATAGGGTCATCCTAAAAGTTCTGCTGCGGGTTTTGGCTCGGCAGAACCCTAATTTTTTGAGCTGCGCCGTTCCGGCGCAGCGGTCCACCAACATTATTCTCTATTCTTTGGGCAACACCGCATAATTCTAAGTGCCGATACGGCGAGCGAGGTGCGGCAGATGCCAAGCCAAAAGCGCAGATAATACTGGATGCTGCAAAGGTGAGCGCCGCCAGTGGCGGAAACAGCGAACCGAAGCAGGGGCAGCGGTCGCAGAGTGCGAGGGGCTTTTGCCCCCGAAGCACGATGCGGGTACCGCAACCCGACATTATCGAGCATTTTGGCAACGTAGATGCCGTGCCGCAGCCGTCGGAGCGGTGCTTAAGCCGTAAGGCGGGAATTGTGCGGTGTTGCCTTTATTCTTTTTAATTTAGTTTAATTCAGCCTTATCGCTTTTCTCTGAACAGCTTCCGCTCTGGGTTCATCCAGCGCCCCTTTTCCGGCACGGGGTCATAGCCGTACTTGCCAAAGGGGTTGCAGCGCAGAATGCGCCACAGGCCCAGCAGCAGGCCTTTGGCCGGGCCATGCACCTGGATAGCCTGGATCATATACTGGCTGCAGGTTGGGGTAAACCGGCAGTTATGCCCCAGCAGCGGACTAATGACCTTCTGGTAGCCGCGCACCAGGGCAATCAGCACCCGGCTGATCACTCCGGTGCACCGTTAGGCTGCGGTTTGGCCGTGGGCTGCTGCGGCACTGCGGCAGCTTTATCCGGCAGGCCGGCTTTGCGCATCAGGCCCGCCAGTGTTTTGCTCAGTTGGGTGCTTTTCAGGTAGGGCGTGCAGGCACGCGCTACTAAGATTATATCATATCCGCCGATATTTTGCGAGAGGTGTTCCGAAAGTGCTGCGCGCATAATGCGCCGCGCACGGTTGCGCTGCACGGCATGGCCCACCTTTTTAGTGGCGGTCAGTCCGATGCGGGTATAGCCCAGCCGGTTTTTGGCCACATACAGCACCAGATTGGGGTGAACATAGCTTTTGCCGCGGGCATAAATGCGGGAAAATTCCTTATTTTTTGTCAGGGTTCGATAGCGCATGGCGGGGTTCCTCCGGCATGGTAGGATTGTATGGCCTGCACGGCTTAATACGTGCAGGGAGTGGGAATGGATGGTGCACCGGAACTGTTATAGGCCAAGGCAAAACGCCGAAAAAACGGGTTTGCCTTTGTGAAAATGCTCCAAATTTTGGGCAATACCGCATAATTCTAAGTGCCGATACGGCGAGCGAGGTGCGGCAGATGCTAAGCCAAAAGCGCAGATAATACTGGATGTCTTATCGAGCATTTTGGCAACGCAGATGCCGTGCCGCAGCCGCCGGAGCGGTGCTTAAGCCGTCAGGCGGGAATTGTGCGGTGCTGCCTTTGGCTTTTTTCCAGTACCTCCTAGCAAAAAAGGCCGCTGACAAGAAATCAGCAGCCTTTGTTTGCATGTGTTTGCGAAACCTGTGCCTGAAAAATCAGACGGTCAGGTTCTTGCGGCCCTTAGCACGGCGGCGGGCCAACACCTTACGGCCGTTCTTAGAAGCCATGCGCTTCAAAAAGCCATGAACGCGGCTGCGCTGACGCTTCTTCGGCTGGAAAGTCTGCTTCATTTCGTATTCCCTCCTTCAAAGTTTCCCCAATACTGGGCATTTTTTGGCGATTTACGCTTGGCAAATGCCCGTAGATACAGGGGCAGCCTTGCAGACTTTGATTATAGCGCAAGGACGGCAAGTTTGTCAATAGCAAACCGCGAAAAAATCCACGCGGCGATCCAATGCCAGTCGCAAAGGATTGGATTTTGCGCTCTGCGCGGGCGGGCCCAACGGACAAATAGATGCAAACGAGCCCGCTGTGAGGTGTGGATTTGGTGGAATGTTGGTTCAAAACCTGCATTTTTTGCCATATTTTCAACTTTTATTGCCCATATCGTGGAAAATTGTACCCTATTATAATTGTATTGGGGGTAAATTTATGCTATACTATATCTGTATCTCTGTGTCTAAAAATCGGCAGAGCGGGCTTTCGGGCCAGCTTTCCGCGGGTTGACACAGCGGTTTTGGCGGACCGGGAAAGGCAACATCTTCCCCGCAGCCGCCGGCTGCTGCATGCTCCGCCCGCCTGCCCAAGAATTTTAGGCCGTGCAGCAATACCCTGCCGGATGCAGCCGGAATTTTGTGGAACGATGCGGCGCTCTTACTTTATAATGGGGGGCAGCTTGTGTTTTGTTTGCAAAAATTGGGCGGCAGCCTGCGGGGCGGCAGTGCATTGCCTTGACTAACACAAAAGTGGGGAGTATCCATGGATTCATTCAACGACGTACTGGACGCGGCCAAAGCCTATTGCCGCGAACATACTGCCGACGCGACGTACCAGTATTACATCAGCGGGCTGAAAGCGGTCAGCTTTGAAAATTCCAACTGCATCACGCTGGAAGTCCGCAATGATTTTATCTGTAAGATCGTGTCTGACCGTTATACGGGTCTGCTGAAGGATGCGTTTAAGGCTGTACTTGGCTTTGATGTTGAGGTCAAGTTCACTGTGCCGCAGCCTGAACCAGAGGCTGCCAAAGAAAAACGCCCAATGGATGAAGCCAGCCTGCCCTCGGGCCGGTATGATTTCACCTTTGAAAACTTCATCCGCGGCCCGTCTAACCAATTTGCCTTTGCGGCGGCGCAGGCGGTTGCGGCAAACCCGTCCGGCGCTTACAATCCGCTGTTCATTTACGGACCGTCCGGTCTGGGCAAAACGCATCTGCTGAACGCGATTCAGATCGAGATCCACAAAAACCATCCGGACTACAATATCGTCTATGTGGACTGCGAAAAGTTTACCAACGAGATCATCACCGCGGTCAAAATGGCAACGACCGAACAGTTCCGCCAGAAATACCGCGAAGCCGATGTGTTGCTGATCGACGATATCCAGTTTTTGGCGGGCAAGGAATCAACGCAGGAAGAGTTTTTCCATACTTTTAATACGCTGCATAATGCCGGCAAGCAGATCGTGCTGGCATCCGACCGGCCGGCCAAGGAGATCAAGAGCCTGGAAGAGCGTCTGCGCACCCGGTTCGAGTGGGGCCTGACGGCGGATATCCAGCCGCCTGATTTCGAAACCCGTGTGGCGATCGTCAAGCGCAAGGCCGAATTGCTGAATCTGGATCTGCCTGATGACGTTGCGGAATACATCGCCAACCATCTGAAGCAGAACATCCGCCAGCTGGAGGGCGCAGTGAAAAAGCTGAACGCCTACTATATGTTGGAGGGTATTGCCCCCTGCATCGGCGTGACGACGACCGCCATCAAGGATACACTGAATGATACCCAGCCCATCCCCGTTACGATTGAAAAGATCATCAACGAAGTGGCGCGCACCTATAATGTGATTCCCTCCGACATCCGCGGGAAAAAGCGCAGCGCCAATGTGAGTGCCGCCCGCCAGATGTCGATGTATATCATCCGCGAGATCACCGGTATGAGCATGGAAGCCATCGGTTCCGAATTCCAGCGTGACCATTCCACCGTTGTGTACTCCATCAATACGATGGAGAAGAACATCGGCAAGGACCGCCACCTGAAGGAAACCGTGGACGACATCATGAAGAACATCCGTGCCTGATGCATGCTGCAGGTTGACAATGAAACGCCCGGCGTTCTGCATGTTTATACATGAATATGCAGAACATGCCATGCTTTTTCCGGGTTTTCAAAACGGATATTCCGGGTTCCGACAGCAGTTTTAGACTTTCAACATTTTCAACTGATTTTTCAACAATTAACACGGATTTTCCACAGAGCAGGTTGAAAGGTCAGGTTTTCCACATTTGAGATTTTTCTTTCCACGAGGTTTTGCGGAAAGCCAGGTCCTCAAAAATTGCTTCGGAATCAGAGGTTTCAGGCTTTTCCACAGATTCAACGTAGCCTACTACTATGACTATCAAAGTATCTAGTTTACCCTGACATTTTACGTGTTCTGCACCGTCAGGCTCATCAGCAAATAAGGATTATACAAAACGGATATTTCAGATTTCTGAACCGTCTGCCAGGCTACAACACTTCACAGTTTTCTGTAAGTTTAGTGATTATATACGAGGTGACAACATTGAAGTTTGAATGTGACAAGTCGCTGCTGTCTGCTGCGATCGACGGCGTTTCCCGCGCCATCACCAACCGCGCGGCGATCCCCGTGCTGGAGGGCATTTACCTGAAAGCCGAAGGGTTCCAGCTGACGCTGACCGGCTACGATATGGAAATGGGCATCACCACCAACATTGAGTGCAATGTTCAGGTACCCGGCGAGACGGTTTTGGAAGCAAAGCTGTTTGGCTCCATGGTCAGCCGTATGCCGTCCGGCACCGTATCGGTGGAGCTGAATAACGAAGGTATGGCAATTATTTCTGGCGGTGTGGCAGAGTTTGAGATCCCCGCCATGAACGCGAGCGATTACCCCAGCCTGCCCAACACGGCAGCCGAAAATACCATGACCATTCCGACTTCGATGATGCGCGAGCTGATCGAAAAGACCATCTATGCGGTCGCTGTGGAAGATAAGAAGCCCGCACACACCGGTGAATTGTTCGTGATCGAGCCGGGTCGCCTGACGGTTGTGGCTCTGGACGGTTACCGCCTGGCCATCATTAAGCGGGATGTGGAATGCACCCGCGATATCCGCATTATCATTCCGGCAAAAACGCTGCAGGAGCTGCTGAAAATCACCGGCGGGCCGGACGAACCGGTCAAAATTGATGCAAACCGCCGCTATGTGGTGTTCACTACCAACGGCTACACCATCATGAGCCGGTTGATCGAGGGCGAGTTCCTGAATTATGAGAGCGTGATTCCCAAAGAGAGCCGCACCAAGGTCGTGATCGACTGCAAAAACTTTATTGATACGCTGGAACGTGCTTCTTTGATTATTACTGATCGTTTAAAGAACCCGCTGCGCATCAATTTTGCACCGGATAAAGTAACTGTGCGCTGCCAGACCCCGCTGGGCAAGGTGGTGGATGAGTTTACGCCGGAAAGCATGGAAGGCGATTCCATGGAAATCGGGTTCAACAACCGCTACCTGCTGGATGCGCTGCGCTATTCCAAGTGCGAAAAGCTGCGCCTGGAGATCAACGGCCCCTTGAGCCCGGTAAAGGTCCTGCCGGTGGAGGGCGAAGACTTTATTTACCTGGTGCTGCCGGTACGCTTTAAGAATGAAGGCTGATACGATGGAAAAAGTACGAATCCACACGGAATTTATCAAATTGGATGCTCTGCTGAAATTTGCCGGCCTGTGTGAAACGGGCGGCGAAGCCAAGGAGCTGATCCAGGGCGGAGAAGTGAAGCTGAACGGGGAACCCTGCACCATGCGCGGTAAAAAATGCGTGCCGGGCGATGTGGTGGAGCTGGAAGGCCGCCAGGTTCAGATCGCGGAGGGCTGCTGATGCGGCTGAACCGCCTTACGGTGACGGATTATCGCAATTTATCCGCCGCTGTTTTGGAACCCGCCCCGCAGTTGACGGTTCTGTGCGGGGCAAACGGGCAGGGCAAAACCAACCTGTTGGAAGCCGTCTGGCTGCTGACTGGGGGCAAAAGCTTCCGTGGGGCAAAGGACGCCGAGCTGATCCGGCGCGGCGCTGACTTTGCCGTGCTGGAGGCCGCATTTGAAGCGGGAGACCGCCCCCAGGAAATACGGTTGACCGTTGGCGCCAAAGGAACCCAGCGCCCCGGCCGGACGGTACGTCTGAACGGAGCCGACCGCGGAAGAGCTGCTTCGATCGCAGGAACTTTTACGGCGGTGGCGTTTGACCCCAACCATCTGAGCCTGGTCAAAGGCGGGCCGGAAGGGCGGCGGCATTTCCTGGATGCCGCGCTCTGCCAGCTGTACCCCGGCTACCTGGCGGCGGAACGGCGGTATTTACGCGTGGTAGCGCAGAAAAATGCGTTGCTGAAAGCGTATGACATCACCCCCGGCGGGGATGTTCTGCTGGAAACCTACAACGAAGCGCTTGTGACCTATGGCTGCGAAGTCATGCGGCGGCGTGCGGGGTATCTGGACCAGCTGGCCCCGGCGGCAGCGGCGAACTACCGTGATATTTCCAGCGGGGCAGAAAAGCTGGAGATCCAATACTGCCCCTGCTGCGATCCGGGCAGCCCGGAAGCGCTGGCGGCCAAGCTGCGCGAGGTGAAAAACACCGAGCTGCGGGCAGGCTTTTGCCTGACGGGGCCCCACCGCGAGGACCTGGAAATTTTAATTGACGGCCAGCCGGGAAAAATTTATGGCAGCCAGGGCCAGCAGCGCAGTGCGGTGCTGAGCATGAAGCTGGCGGAAGCCAGCGTGGCGGGCGAGGTGCTGGGCGAACATCCGGTGATGCTGCTGGATGATGTGCTCAGTGAATTGGATGACGCACGCCAGACGTATCTATTGACCCGCATTGAGGACAAGCAGACATTTGTGACCACCTGCGATTCCGCCGCCTTTGCCCGAACCAACGGCAAGCTGGTCTTTGTGGACCACGGAACCGTGCGGGAGGGTTGAGGTTTTGCTTTACGGGGGATTTTATTCCCTTTTTTGAAAAAAAGGGAACCGGAAAAAACTTTTAATCATCTTTATAATAATAGAAAACTAAAAGTAAAACGCAGTCTTAAAATAAGCGCTGATAAATGCAAAATTCAAAAATGAAAACATTGCAAAAATTGACGCGATGCGGAAATAAAATTTCTAAATTTTGAGACGACCAAAGGGCGGCGCAGAGTGCCATCCCATTCCTGAACCGTGATCCCCAAAAGACAAACCCGGCAGTTTGTTCTGCCTCCAATTCCTAATTGCTAATTTCTCATTACTAATTATCATGTATCTTCACTTAGGTCAGGATTTTATCGTAAATACGCGGGACGTCATCGGGGTGTTTGACCTGGATACCGCAACCGATGCGGGCCAGAAGGCAAAGATCACCGATGAATTCCTGCGGCATGCCCAGCAGGAAGGGGCTGTTGTGGATGTGAGCGGCAGTATGCCAAAAAGCTTTGTCCTGACAGATTTCCCCGATGATACGGTTTATATTACCCAGATATCCACCGCCGCCATCCGCAACCGCGCGGCAAAGTTTGATATGGGGCAGTAAAACTGCAGAAAAACGTTAGGCGGACAAAAAAGCGTCTATAATTTTTACAGATACAAAAAGGCACCCCCAGATATACCAAAGGGCAGGTTTTACCCTGATAACGGCAGAAATGCCGGTTTAAGCTTTTGAAAAAAAAGCTGCCGAAATCCCCGCACCTCGTAAGAAATGGGAGGAAAGTTCATGTCAGAAGAAATCATCACCGAAACCAACCGCGAAACGGCGACCGACCATGAGTACGGCGGCGCGCAGATCCAGGTCCTGGAAGGGCTGGAAGCTGTGCGCAAGCGCCCCGGCATGTATATCGGTTCCACAGGCCCTTCCGGTCTGCATCATCTGGTTTATGAAATCGTGGATAACTCCATCGATGAAGCTCTGGCCGGGTACTGCACCCATATTGAAGTGACCATCAAGCCGGGCAATATCATTGAAGTCAGTGATAACGGCCGCGGTATCCCGGTGGATATCCAGCCCAAACTGGGCATCCCGGCTGTCACGGTCGTGTATACCGTGTTGCATGCCGGCGGCAAGTTTGGCGGCGAGGATTCCGGCTACAAAGTGGCTGGCGGTCTGCACGGCGTCGGCGCCAGCGTTGTAAACGCGCTGAGCGAATGGCTGGTTGTGCATGTGCGCCGTGACGGCGCCGAGTACGAGCAGAGTTTCAAGCGCGGAAAACCGGATGGAGACCTGAAAAAGATCGGTGTGGCGGCATCTACGGGTACCACCGTTACTTTTAAGCCAGACCCGGAAATGTTCACCGAAACCACCGAATACGATTATGAGATCCTGCTCAAGCGCCTGCGAGAAGAAAGCTTCCTGAACGCCGGTGTGCGCATTACCCTGACGGATGAGCGCCCCGAAAGCATTGAGAAAAACGACGGTGTACCGCCGCAGGAATCCATGTGCTATGAGGGCGGCGTGCGCAGCTTTGTGCAGTATCTGCATGAAAAGCGCGACCTGACCCCGCTGCACCCGCAGGTCATCTATATGAAAGGCGAAGCCAACGGCGCTGTGGCCGAAGTTGCTTTGCAGTACTGCGACAGCTACAACGAACTGATCCTTTCTTTTGCCAACAACGTGCACACCCCGGAGGGCGGCACCCACGAGGAAGGCCTGAAAACCGCGCTGACCCGCGTGTTTAACGAATTTGGCCGTGCCAAGGGCTACCTGAAGGAAAAGGATGAAAACTGGCAGGGCAGCGATGTGCGCGAAGGCATGATCGCCGTTGTTTCCGTCAAGCTGCAGGAAGCGCAGTTTGAGGGCCAGACCAAAGCCAAGCTGGGCAACACCTACATCAAGACGCTGGTTTCCAACATTGTATACAACAAGCTCAGCGAATTTTTGGAAGAAAACCCTGCTGTTGCCAAGGCTGTGTTTGAAAAGGTGACCCAGGCAGCCCGCGCCCGTGCCGCAGCCAAAAAGGCCCGCGATCTGGTGCGCCGCAAGAGTGCGCTGGAAAGCAACCGTATGCCGGGCAAACTGGCAGACTGCCACGAGAATGACCCCGCCAAGACCGAAATCTTCATCGTCGAGGGTGATTCTGCTGGCGGCTCTGCCAAGCAGGGGCGTGATTCCAACATCCAGGCAATCCTGCCGCTGTGGGGCAAGATGCTGAACGTGGAAAAAGCCCGCGCCGACCGCATTTACGGCAACGACAAGCTGATGCCGGTTGTGACGGCACTGGGCACGGGAATTGGCGATGAATTTGACATCAACAAGGTGCGGTACCACAAAATCTTTATCATGGCTGATGCTGACGTTGACGGCTCCCACATCTGCACCCTGATGCTGACCTTCTTCTTCCGTTACATGCGGCCGCTGATTGAACACGGGTATGTGTATGTGGCACAGCCGCCGCTGTTCAAGCTGCAAAAGGGCAGCACTGTCAAGTATGCGTACAACGAAGACGAAATGAAGCAGCTTTCGGCTGAGATGCCGGGCGCCAAGGTGAACCGCTACAAAGGCCTTGGTGAGATGAACCCCGACCAGCTGTGGGAAACCACCATGAACCCTGATAACCGCGTGATTGTGCAGATCAAGATCGAAGATGCCGAGCGCGCCGACGAGGCGTTCAGCATCCTGATGGGCGAGCAGGTGGAACCCCGCAAGGAGTTCATTGAGCGCAATGCCAAGTATGCACGTCTGGACGTTTGATTCGCGGCTTAAAAAAAGCCTGGCAAAAAACTTTAATCGTTTGGGTTAAAGAAAAGGCGGCGGCAGGGGAGAGGGAGCAAAAAGCCCGCAGGTTTTGGAACGGTCAAGACCGTTCCCTACGGGGCAGGGCGAATGGCGGCCCCTGTAGGGGCGCACATTGTGCGCCCGCTGCGTGTGGGCAATCTATTACCACCCCGGATTACGGTGGAAATTTCCGCTGCCGCCAGACGCTGATGAATTTTGTTTTTGATATTTTGATGATAGAGTGAAGATTTTCGGTGAAGCTTTTGCAAAAGGGCTTTGAAACAATCCGAAAGGTGAGTTGAATGGAAGAAAATGTTATCATGGTGCCCGGTTCGGGCACGAAGGTCATTGTGCGCGATGTCAAGCAGGAGATCGAAACGGCATTTTTGGATTATTCCATGTCCGTTATCGTATCCCGTGCCTTGCCGGATGTGCGCGATGGCCTGAAGCCCGTACACCGCCGCATCCTGTACACGATGCACGAGCGCGGCAACGACCCCAGCCACCCGTACCGCAAGTCTGCGGATACGGTTGGTGCTGTGCTGGGTGCTTACCACCCCCACGGCGACGCCAGTGTGTATGACGCGATGGTGCGTCTGGCACAGGATTTCAGCCTGCGTTATCCGCTGGTTGACGGTCAGGGCAACTTTGGTTCCGTGGACGGCGACCCCCCGGCTGCTTACCGTTATACCGAAGCCCGCATGTCCAAAATTGCATGCGAAATGCTGACGGATATTGATAAGGATACCATTGACTGGGACCCGAACTTTGACGAAACCAAGAAGGAACCCCACATGCTGCCCAGCCGGTTCCCCAACCTGCTGGTCAACGGCAGCCAGGGCATTGCGGTCGGCATGGCCACCAACATCCCGCCGCACAATCTGCGCGAAGTCGTCAGCGGCATGATTGCCCTGATTGATGACCCGGAAATTGATCTGGCGGGCCTGATGGAGCACATCAAGGGACCCGATTTCCCCACCGGCGGCGTGATTATGGGACGCAGCGGCATCCGTGCGGCATATGCCACAGGCCGCGGCAAGATCACCCTGCGTGGCCGTGCCGAGATCGTGGAGAAGAAGAACGGCCGGTATGAGATTGTGATCACCGAGATCCCCTACATGGTCAACAAGACCCGCCTGCTGGAATCTATCGGCGACCTAGTCAAAGATAAGCGCATTGAGGGCATCAGCGACCTGAACGACCTGTCCTCCAGCCGCACTGGCATGAAGATCCTGGTCGAGATCAAGAAGGACGCCAACCCGCAGGTAGTGCTGAACCAGCTCTACCGCTACACCCAGCTGCAGGACACCGTGGGTGTAATCATGCTGGCGCTGGATGACGGCGTGCCCAAGATCATGAGCCTGAAGACCATGATGCAGCGCTATCTGGACTTCCAGTTCCAGGTCATCCGCCGCCGCACGGCGTATGAGCTGAAAAAAGCCCAGGACCGCGAGCACATCCTGGAAGGTCTGCGCAAGGCTGTGGATATTGTGGATGAGATCATCGCCACCATCCGCGCCTGCAAGGGCGGCTTTGCAGAGGCAAAGGCGGCCATTATGGAGCGTTTTGGCTTCGACGACCCGCAGGCCGATGCTATCGTAAAACTGCAGCTGGGACGTCTCGCAGGCCTGGAAATCCTCAAGATCGACGAGGAATTGGGCCAGCTGCGCGCCAGCATTGAAAATTACAAGGATATCCTGTCCAACGACGCCCACACCATGGAGATCGTCAAGACCGACCTGACGGCTCTGGCCGACAAGTACGGTGACGACCGCCGCACCTCCATTGAGGCGGTTTCCGGCGAAGTGGACATTGAGGACCTGATCCCCGAAGAGACCTGCGTCTTTACCCTGACCCATGAAGGTTACATCAAGCGCACGGCGGTGGACACCTACAGTGCCCAGAACCGCGGCGGCCGCGGTGTGGCCGGCATGACCCAGAAAGACAATGACTTTACCGAAGAACTGTTTGTTGGCTCCACGCATGACTACATGCTGTTCATGACGGACAAGGGCCGTGTGTACCGCCTGAAAGGCTACCAGGTAGCCGAGGGCAGCCGCACCGCCAAGGGCAGCCACATTGCCAACCTGCTGCAGCTGCAGGAGGGCGAGAAAGTTACCATCATGATGCGCCAGCCCGCCAACATGGATGAGGATGCCAGCTACATCACGATGGTAACGCGGCAGGGCCTGATCAAGCGCACGCCGCTTTCCCAGTTCCGCAACATCCGCAAGGGCGGCCTGAACGCCATTGCGCTGAACGAGGACGATGCCCTTGTCTGGTGCCACCTGACAGGCGGCGAGGACGAGCTGATCGTGGCCACTCATGATGGTGCCGCCATCCATTTCAGCGAGGCTGGAGCGCGCTCTATGGGCCGCACAGGCCATGGTGTGCGTGTCATCAAGCTGCGTGATGGTGACTATGTTGTGGGCGTGGGCGTCTGCCGCCCCGGCGCAACCGTGCTGACCGTCACCGAGGACGGCAAAGGCCGCCGCAGCCTGATTGATGACTACCGCATTACCAAGCGCGGTGGTCTGGGCATCCGCAACTACACCCGCGGCGGTGTGGCAGGCATCAAGATTGTGGATGATACCGATGACCTGATCCTCATCAGCCAGGACGGTATTCTGATCCGCATGCACGCCAATGACATCAACGTGCAGTCCCGCTATGGCAGCGGCGTGCGCGTGATGCGCCTGATTGGCGAGGACAAGGTAGCCGTGCTGGCCCGCGTGGACCGCGATGCCACCGCCGAAACAGCCAAGCCGGAGGATGATGGCGAGACTGACCCGACCCCTGAAGAGCTGGAAGCCATTGCCGCAGCCGAAGCCGCCGAAGAGGCTGCTGAGGACGCCGCACCGGACACTGAGGGCGAGGACGAAGAATAATTGGAGTGACGAGGTTCCTTCTTTGAAAAGAAGAAACCGAAGAAACTTTAATACAGGATAAGATAAACAAAAAGGGCACAGCGCCGGGTGAAGAACCGGGGGCTGTGCCTTTTTATTGGGTTTATTTACAGGGAGAAAGCGAAGAGGAAGAGATAACAAAACCCCGCCCCGCGCAAACCGTATCGGATGCGCGGGGCGGGGTTTTATATTACTGGTTTAGCGGCAGCGCCGCGGACCGGACAAATTACTTGTACAGGTCAACCAGCTTGGTCAGGTGGGTGTAACGAGCTTCAGCAGCTTCCTGGTTCTTCTCGAACAGGGCCTTAGCGCGATCCGGGAATGCGCGGCTCAGGCGGCTGTAACGGGTCTCGTTAGCCAGGAACTCCTGATACTTGTCCATCTTGCCAGCCTTGGAGGTGAGGGTGAACGGATTCTTGCCCTCGGCCTTCAGTGCCGGGTTGAAGGTGAACAGGTTCCAGTAGCCAGCCTCAACGGCCTTCTTCATCTCGTTCTGGCAGTTGGTCATGCCGCCCTTAACACCGTGCAGCTCGCAGGGAGCGTAGCCGATGATAATGGACGGGCCGGGGTAAGCCTCAGCCTCAGCAATGGCCTTGACAGCCTGAGCCATGTTAGCGCCCAGAGCGATCTGAGCAACATAGATGTAGCCATAGGTCATGCAGATCTCGGCCAGGCTCTTCTTGCTGATTTCCTTACCGGCAGCAGCAAACTGGCAAACCTCACCGATGTTGGAGGCCTTGGAAGCCTGTCCGCCGGTGTTGGAGTACATCTCGGTATCGAAGACCATAACATTGACGTCGTGGCCGGAAGCCAGAACGTGATCCAGGCCGCCGTAACCGATGTCATATGCCCAGCCGTCGCCGCCGAAGATCCAGAAGCTCTTCTTGGCCAGGTACTGCTTATCCTTCAGGATCTCTTTAGATTCATCGCAGCCGCAGGCTTCCAGAGCAGCGATCAGGGCCTTGGCAGGAGCGTCGTTGGCCTTGGTGTTGTTCTTGGTTTCCAGGTACTTGTCGATGACAGCATCCAGATCAGCATTCTTGCCCTTCAGAGCTTCAACCTTGGTGATCAGGTTGGCACGAACGGTCTCGTAACCAATCTGCATGCCCAGGCCGTGCTCAGCGTTATCCTCGAACAGGGAGTTGATCCAAGCGGGGCCGAAGCCAGACTCCTTGTTGGTGGTGTACGGGCTGATGGAAGCGGTGCCGCCCCAGATGGAGGAGCAGCCGGTGGCGTTGGAGATGAACATCTTCTCGCCGAACAGCTGGGTGATCAGGCGGGCGTAAGAAGTCTCGGCGCAGCCTGCGCAGGAGCCAGAGAACTCAAGCAGCGGCTGGTTGAACTGAGAACCCTTGACGGAAATATCGGAAACAACACCAGGGATGTTGTCCTTCTTGCGGATGTTCTCGACGCAGTAATCGAAAGCAGCCTGCTGTGCAGCCTGGCTCTCCTGCGGCTTCATCTCGATCGCCTTGGTCGGGCAGACGGTGACACATTCGCCGCAGCCCATGCAGTCCAGCGGAGAGACAGCCATGGTGAACTTGTACTCGCTAGCCTTGGGCTTGGTGTCAGCCAGCTTGGTGCTTTCGGGAGCATTAGCAGCTTCGTCAGCAGTCAGGCAGAACGGACGGATGGTAGCATGAGAGCAGACGAATGCACACTGGTTACACTGAATGCACTTCTCAGCATCCCACTCGGGAACCATAACAGCGGTGCCGCGCTTCTCGTAAGCAGAAGCACCCTGCTCCCACTCGCCGTTGACGTTGCCTTCAAAGGCAGAAACAGGCAGGCTGTCGCCGTCCATACGGCTGATGGGCTCCATGACGTCGCGGATCTGCTTGACCAGTGCATCGGGTCCCTTCAGGGCCTTCGGGGCAGCATCGGGAGCCGGGTTGTGCCAGCTCTCGGGGACGTTGACCTTATGGACAGCGTCAACACCGGCATCGATAGCCTTCCAGTTCATCTGGACAACAGCGTCGCCCTTCTTGCCGTAGCTCTTCTTGGCAGCGGCCTTCATGAACTCAACAGCTTCGTCGATGGGCATAACGTCAGCCAGCTTGAAGAAAGCAGACTGCAGGATGGTGTTGGTGCGCTTGCCCATGCCGATCTCGATAGCCTTATCGATAGCGTTGATGGTGTACAGCTGAATGTTGTTATCAGCAATGTACTTCTTATCAGCAGCGTTCAGATGCTCGTCCAGCTCCTCATCGGTCCACTGGCAGTTGATCATGAACACGCCGCCCGGCTTGACATCCTGGACCATCTTCATGCCCATGTGGATGTAAGCGGGGTTATGGCAGGCAACGAAGTCAGCCTGGTTGATGTAGTAGGGGCTGCGGATGGGCTTATCGCCAAAGCGCAGATGGCTGATGGTAACGCCGCCGGTCTTCTTGGAGTCATACTGGAAGTAAGCCTGAATGTACTTGTCGGTATGGTCGCCAATGATCTTGGTGGAGTTCTTGTTTGCGCCGACAGTGCCGTCGCCGCCGAGACCCCAGAACTTGCACTCTTTGGTGCCGGGAGCAGAGGTGATCGGAGCGGGCTTGACTTCGGGCAGGCTCAGGTTGGTGACGTCATCGGTGATGCCGATGGTGAAGCGAGGCTTCGGATCAGCCTTCTCCAGTTCGGTGTAGATGGCGAACACGCTGGACGGCGGGGTGTCCTTGGAGCCCAGGCCGTAACGGCCGCCGGTCAGGACAACATCGTTCATGCCAGCTTCACGCAGGGTGGTGGCAACATCCAGGTACAGGGGTTCGCCCAGGGAGCCGGGCTCCTTGGTGCGGTCCAGAACTGCGATCTTCTTTGCGGTCTTGGGCAGAACCTTCAGCAGAGCAGAAGAAACCCAAGGACGATACAGACGAACCAGAACCAGGCCAACCTTCTCGCCCTTAGCGGTCAGGTAGTCAACAACTTCTTCGGCAACGTCGCAGATGGAGCCCATAGCGATGATGACGCGGTCTGCATCGGGAGCGCCGTAGTAGTTGAACAGGTCATAGTTGGTGCCCAGCTTTTCGTTGATCTTGGCCATGTACTTCTCGACAACTGCGGGCAGTGCCTCGTATGCCGGGTTGCAGGCTTCACGATGCTGGAAGAAAACGTCGCCGTTTTCGTGAGAACCGCGCATCTTGGGATGTTCGGGGTTCAGAGCCTTGGCACGGAACTCCTCAACAGCCTCCATGTTGCACATTTCCTTCAGGTCTTCGTAATCCCACTTTTCAATCTTCTGGATCTCGTGAGAAGTACGGAAGCCATCGAAGAAGTTCACGAACGGAACATGGCCTTCGATAGCGGACAGGTGAGCAACGGGGCTCAGATCCATAACTTCCTGAGGGTTGGATTCGCACAGCATGGCAAAACCGGTCTGACGAACGGCCATAACGTCGCTGTGGTCACCGAAGATGTTCAGGGCCTGGGTAGCAACGGTACGGGCGGAAACGTCAAAAACGCAGGGCAGCTGCTCGGCTGCGATTTTGTACATGTTGGGGATCATCAGCAGAAGACCCTGAGAAGCGGTGAAGGTGGTGGTGATAGCACCGGTGCCCAGAGAACCGTGCACAGCACCTGCGGCGCCAGCCTCGGACTCCATTTCAACAACCTTGACCTGGTTCCCGAAAATGTTCTTCAGGCCGGCGGCGCTCCACTGGTCAACAGTGTCTGCCATCGGGCTGGAGGGGGTAATCGGGTAGATGGCAGCAACATCGGTAAACGCATAAGCTACATGCGCAGCCGCGGTATTGCCATCCATGGACTGTTTTGCTCTTGGCATTTTTTTTCCTCCGTTTACTAGGGAATGCCGGAGGGACATTCCCAGTTAGATTAGCACCTGTGTGCCCCTGCTGCAATACTTGCTCCTTGCAGCGGGTAGGCTGCGGCAAAAGCCCACAGGCAGTACCACCCGGCCAAACCCTTGCGAACCTGGCAGATGGCGCTCTTGCTTAAGCTTATTTTACCAAAAAAGGGGCGGAATAGTAAAGCCTATTCGGTTAGAATGTTGCACAAAAATTTTGCGCGCTTGTGTGCAGGTTGACCGTTTTGTGGGAGAGTTTTGTGCAAATTGGCTGAAGCAGGGAAATAAATAGGACTGCATAGGCTGAAAAATCAGAAAAACAGCACAAAAATGGACCGGCTGACAAAACAAAAGCCAGAAAGCAGAGAAAATTTGAAAAATAAAACGGCACAGCCAATGGAAAATACGCCGGAAGCTTGACAGGGCGGGGCGGGACAATTACAATCAAAGTAAGTATAAAACGGCAAGCAAAGCCCGACTACAGGCCGGGAAATGTACATATTTAATAGAAACACATCCAGCCGGATGATAGGAAGGGAGCTATGATCTGCCATGCAGCATACCGAAATAAAACTGAACTCCAAAGAAATTTTTAAGGGGAACGTGTTCCGCGTGACCATGGACCAGGTGGAGCTGGAAAATGGCATGACCAGCTTCCGCGAGGTGGTACACCACAACGGAGGGGCGTGCATTCTGCCCCTGACAGATGATGACAAGGTGCTGATGGTGCGCCAGTACCGTTACGCATTGAAAGAAGAACTGTGGGAACTGCCGGCCGGCAAACTGGAAAAGGACGAAGACCCGTTTGAAGCAGCCAAGCGTGAGCTGGAAGAAGAGTGCGGCGTGACGGCGGAACGGTTCATCAACCTGGGGGTGCTGTACCCGACTGTGGGCTATGACAGCGAGAAAATTTATATCTGGGCGGCCAAGGGCCTGAAACCCACCAGCCAGCACCTGGACGATGGGGAATTTTTGGATGTGGCAGGCCTGCCGTTTGACGATGTATTGCAGATGGTGATGACGGACGAAATCCGCGACAGCAAAACCGTGACCGCAATGTTGAAATATGCCTGGCTGCGCCAGCGCGGGGAGGGCTGAAATGCCGGGGAAAAAGCAGGTGCGCTTGGCGTTTTGTGACCTGGCCCCGGACTGGGACGCCCGCGATAACTATTTTACCCAGGCGCTGGAACATGCCGGGTGGGAGATCACGTTCTGCAATGGGCCGGAGGAAAAGCCGGATTTTGTACTCTGCGGGACTTTTGGCTTTGACTTTTTGAAGTATGATTGCTGCCGCATCCAGTTTTCCGGCGAGGACAGCTGGCCGGACCTGAACCTGTATGACTATGCCATGGGGTTCGAGGTGCTGGATTTTGATGGGCGCTACCTGCGGCTACCGCTGTACGCCATGCGCAACAGCTGGGCTCCGGCTCTGACCAAGCATACGGTACCGGATGAGGAACTGCTGGCAAAGAAAAAATTCTGCAACTTTGTGGTGAGCAATGACTATTCCAACGAGCGCAATGAATTTTTTGCTGCGCTGAATGCCTACCGCCCAGTGGACAGCGGCGGTGGCTATATGAACAACATCGGCGGGCCGGTGACGGACAAATTGGCGTTCCAGCGTGGGTATAAATTCTCTATTGCGTATGAGAACAGCCGCGGGCCGGGATATTGCACCGAAAAAATCGTGGATGCCTTTGCCGCAGCCACGGTGCCCATTTACTGGGGCGCGCCGGATGTGAAGCAGGAATTTAACCCTGCGGCCTTTTTGTGCGCGGATGATTACCCGGATACGGCGGCGCTGATCGCGGCAATCGATGAGATCGACCGGGACGATGAAAAGTTCCTTGCGATGTGCCATGCGCCGATTCTGGCACCGGACGGAAGCTCCCGCGCGGCACGCTATGTGACGGACGAGGCGTGCGCAGAATTTTTGACCGGTATTTTTGAAAAAGGGCCGCACCTGCGCCGCAACCGCAGCTGCTGGGGTTCTATTTATGAGGGCGACTGGAAGTATTACCGCCGCCTGGCGGAGGCCGACCGGAAGCCGAAGGGACTGCTGCAACGGATTTTGGGGCGGTAACAGCAGCATACCCGGACAAAGAAACAAAACGAGGGAAAGATGGCTTACACGCTGGCGCAGATCGCGCATATTGAAACGGACTTCTCGGAAAAATTCGGCATTCCACGGCAGAGCGGGCTGGTAGAGGAACTGCGGGCACGCATTGTGTTTGAACCGGAGTTCCGCAGCCCGGATGCGGTGCGCGGGCTGGATGGGTACGATTATATCTGGCTGGTGTGGCAATTTTCCACCGTGGTGCAGGCCGGGCAGGATGGCACCAACTGGCGCCCCACCGTGCGCCCGCCGCGGCTGGGCGGCAATACCCGCATGGGGGTGTTTGCCACCCGCAGCCCGTTCCGGCCCAATGCGCTGGGGCTTTCCAGCGTAAAGCTGCTGAAAGTGGAACCCAACACCCCGCAGGGACCGGTACTGACCGTTGGCGGGGCCGACCTTTTGGATGGTACGCCGATTTTTGACATCAAGCCCTACCTGCCCTATGTGGACGCTCACCCGGATGCCCGCGGCGGCTTTACCGACACCACAAAGTTTTATACGCTGCAGGTACAGGCGGAACCGGAAGTGCTGGAACAGATCCCGGCGGACAAGCGGGATGCCCTACTCGGTGTGCTCCGCAGCGACCCCCGCCCCAGCTACCAGCACGACCCCGAACGCCTGTACGGTCTGAGCTTTGGCGGCGTGGAGGTAAAGTTTAAGGTGGATGGGGATGTGTTGACGGTGGTGAGCACGGAAAAATTAAAAAAGAATAGATAATAAATAATAAAGAATAATGAAGGTGGATCGCCTTCGCTGCGCTCGGCTCAAAAAAATTGGGCTGGGCGCGTTTTTTTTATTGGGAGATAAGGGGAGAGATGGAAAATAAGAAGAGAGATATTTCCAATAGGGGCGTCGGGCCTATTTGAAATGTGCGTGCGCGGCACGCACACCGGCATTATTCTTTATTATTTATTCATTATTCTTTCAGCCAAAGGCAGCTTTTGTCGCATGTTTCAACGCTTTGGATATCCCACCGAGGTTATCAACGCAATGTATTCACCTTTTCCACGGTGAAAATGTTGAAAACTCGGTTGAAAGTGTGGAAAACTAAACGGGTTTTCCACACTTTACACGCAAAAGTTGTTTTTTCATGGGGATATATGCCGGCTCGACAACAAAATATTGAACTTTTACCCTGGAGATGCTACAATAAACACACAGTTTACCGCCCTGACTGTCCACTATGGTTGTGGAAAACTGTGCCGGACGGGGCGGAAAATGCTGAATTTTCAACAAACCGGAGGGCTTATGCGCTGGATCGATAAGCTGGAACGCCGATGGGGACGGTATGGCATCCCCAATCTGATGAACATTATCCTGGTCGGGCAGCTGATTGCCTGGGTCATTGTGATGGTCATCAATCAGAACTTCTACTATGCCATCACGCTGAACAGGACTTCTTTAATGAGCGGGCAGATCTGGCGTGTTGTGACCTTTTTGTTTGTTCCGCCGCTGTCAACGGGCATTCAGTTGCTGCTGACGCTGTATTTCCGCTGGTGGGTCGGCAACTCATTGCAGCGCGCGTGGGGCGATTTCCGCTTTATGATGTACATCCTGGTGGGCATGGTGGGTGCATTGGTCGCCTGCCTGATCACCGGGAGCGCGGGTGCATCGGGCATTTTCCTCAGCCTGTTCTTTGCCTATGCGTGGATGTGGCCGGAGCAGCAGGTGCTGCTGTTCTTTATCCTGCCCATTAAGATGAAATGGATGGGTATTGCGGCTGCGGCTATGTGGGTGCTGGAGTTTTTGACCGGCAACTTTGCCAGCAGGGTCAGCCTGCTGTTCGGCATTGCCGGGTTCCTGGCGTTCTTTGGTGGTGAGATGTTCACAACGGCCAAGGATGCTATTGTGAGCTACAAGCGCCGCAAAGACTGGGAGAAAAAAATCAACCGGAAATAAGGCGATGCGGCATTTTCGGCGGGGGAAACGAATAAAGGTGGTACAGCATCATCCAAAGATGTGCGGTGCTGCCTGAACCATACAGCCCCGGCGGGGTTTGTACCGACCGGACTTTTGGTGTGACAGAATTTCAATCACAAAATGGAGGTTTTGACCATGAAACTGATTACTGCGATTGTAAATAAAGAAGATTCCAAAAATGTTTGTAACGAGCTGATCAAGGCAAAGTTCTATGTGACCCGCCTGGCCACCACCGGCGGCTTTCTGATGGCGGGCAACATGACCCTGCTGATCGGCACCGAGGACGAGCGTGTGGACGACTGCATCAAGGTGATCTCCCGCTGCTGCAAACAGCGCACCGAGATCGTTCCCGGCACCGCTTCCATCGGCGTTGGGCTGGAAACCGCTATGCCCATTGAGGTGACCGTTGGCGGCGCAACCATTTTTGTGACCAACGTAGAACGGTTTGAAAAGCTGTAATGCCAATGCTGGAACGCATTGCGGGCAACCGTGAACTGAAACAGGACTTAAAGACGGCGCTGGGCAGCGGGCGGATCGCCCACAGCATTTTGCTGGTGGGGGAGCCGGGCTGCGGTGCCGGCTTTGCCGCGCGCTGCCTGGCGGCGGATTATCTGTACCCCAATGGTGGCCCCCATGCCGAGGCGGTTCTGCGCGGGCAGGATACCGAATCCATTGTGGTGCGTGGGGAGGGGGCTTCCGGCCAGATCAAGGTGGAAGCCATCCGGGATGCGCGGCAGAATATCCAGAAATCAGCCCTTTCTTCGGATGCAGAGGGCCGTGTGCTGTTTATTTATGGCGCGCAGAACCTGAATGGGGCTTCGGCCAACGCAATGCTGAAAATTATGGAGGAGCCGCCGGAGGGAGTCATGTTCCTTTTGACGGCTTCCAGTGCGGCGGCGGTGCTGCCCACCATCCGCAGCCGGTGTGCGGCTTACACCATGGCACCGGTGCCGACCGAAGAATGTGCCGCTGCCCTGCGCACAGCACAACCGGAGCTGAACGAACAGAATGCACAGGATCTGGCTTTTTTGTATGAGGGGCACATTGGCCTGTGCCTGAAAGCGCTGACCGACCCGGCGGCCAAGGCGGCTCGTGCTGCGGCGCGGGAGCTGTGCCGCCAGGCCCAGCAGCAGGACACCTACCGTGTGCAGGCGCTGCTGGCGGGCTATGAAAAAGATAAGGACAGCGCTGCCGCTGTGCTGTGGCAGGCGACCCAGGCCGCCAGCGCCGCTCTGCGCCGCCCCGGTTTTGACGGCGTTCAGCCCGATACCGCAGCGCGGATCCTGCGCGCGGCGGAAGCCGCCCGCCGCGCCATGAAGGCAAACGGCAATCTGCGCCTTGCCCTGACCGTGTGCGGCATGGAAATGGCTGCCAGGTAGGGCAGGTACCCCCTGAAACGATACACCAATCCCGATAGATAGGATATTGAAATGAAAGTTATTTCTGTTAAATTTAAGGAAAGCGGCCGCGCCTATTACTTTGACCCCAAGGAGCTGGAAATCAAGGAAGGGGAATTTGTGATTGTGGAGACGGCCCGCGGCGTGGAATGCGGCGAGGTCGTGCGCAGCGCACATGAAATTGCCTCCGGCAGCTTCCCGCGGGAGATCAAGCCGGTCATCCGGCTGGCGGACGGCGTGGATGTGCGCCGCATGCGCCAGAACCGTGCGGACGAGAAAGCCACCTTTGAACTGTGCGAAAAGCGCATTGCCGCCCATAAGCTGCAGATGAAGCTGGTGGATGCCGAGTACACGCTGGACCGCAGCAAGCTGGTGTTCTATTTTACCGCCGACAACCGTGTGGACTTCCGCGAGCTGGTCAAGGACCTGGCCGGGCAGTTCCACACCCGCATTGAGCTGCGCCAAATCGGTGTGCGCGATGAAAGCAAGATGCTGGGCGGCTTGGGCGTGTGCGGCCAGCCGTTCTGCTGCAGCCGGTTTTTGAAAAACTTCCAGCCGGTTTCCATCAAGATGGCAAAGGAACAGGGGTTGAGTCTGAACCCGGCCAAGATCAGCGGTGCATGCGGCCGTTTGATGTGCTGCTTGGCTTACGAGCAGAAGAGCTATGAATACTTGAATTCCATCACCCCGCAGCCCGGCAGTGTGGTGCGCACGCCGGACGGCGAGGGTACTGTGCTGGAAGCCAATGTGGTAGCCGGTACCCTGAAGGTGCGCAGCAATGTGGAAAGCCTTGCTCCGAAAATCTATAAACGGAGCGAGTGTACCTACCTGCGCGGGGGCCGTCGCGCACCGGTTGAGCCGGATCCCGACCATACCTGAGAAGAAACTTGGTTAGTAAAAACTAACAGTATGCCGAAAAGTCTGATTTTATGCGCCGGGCGGCAAACCCCGCGTGAAATTTACCAAATGCCTTGAAAATCGAAGGTTTCCGTGCTACAATAATACAAACGCGAAAAGCGTGCCGTCCGGGGCTCAAGCCAACCGCACAGGATCCGGGCGGGCTTACATGAATTGTGCGGAGATAAGGAGATTACCATGGCTCATAAGGTTACTGACGAGTGCGTTGCTTGCGGCGCTTGTGTTGACACCTGCCCCGTTGGCGCTATCAGCCTCGAGGACAAGGCCGTTGTCGATGCTTCTGCTTGTGTTGACTGCGGTGCTTGCGAAGGTGCTTGCCCCACTGGTGCAATCCAGCCGGAATAATCACTCGGTTCCAAATCCCCTGTGCAGCGTTTGCTGCGCAGGGGATTTTTTAATGCAGAAATTTATAGATGATTTGATACAAGCCCTGTACCCGGCGGCAGAACTGTTTCTGCTGCTGTGGTACAGGGCTTTTGCATTATTTTACACACTTTACGGCACCCTTACCCACTTTACAGAACGCTTGCAGGGCACAGCAAAAAATGTTCAGTTCTTTACACAAACTATACGGCAGCATGGTCGATACCGGCTAAATTTCGCCGTACAATAGGCTACGGAAGGCAGGGAACAGAATGACCATACAAAATTTGCTGCAGCAATGCAGAAAAAAATCCCACAGCAAGGTGCTGAGGTTTTGGGTGGTGCTGGCGGCAGTTGCACTGCTGCTGGTGCTGGCCTGCCGCGACTATGACTGGGACGCTTTAGGCCGCTACAAAGGGGATAACATCTCCAGTCTGCATTATGTGCGCGGCCGCGTTGTGGAAGTGCTGCGGGATGATACCAAGCCCGACCAGCTGGACCCTGCCCGCAGCATGGGCACCCAGGAACTGCGCATCCTGCTGCTGGAAGGTGCTAACAAGGGTACCGAAGTGACCATTGCCAACTACCTGACCCGCACCCAGAACGTACGGCTGCGCCAGGGGGAAACCGCCATTATCTGTGAGGACCTGCCCGACAGCGCGGATGCTTACTATACCGTATACAATTACGACCGCGCCCCGGTGCTGGTGCTGATCCTGGCGGTGTTTGCCGCCGCGGTGGTGGCCATCGGCGGCTGGAAAGGCGTGCGCACCCTGCTGGGCCTGGGCTTTACCGGGGCAATGATTGCCTGGTTGATTTTGCCGGGCATCTACCACGGGCTGCCGTCCCTGCCGCTTACGGTGGCGGCGCTGGCTGTGTGCACCCTGGTCAGCCTGCTGCTGCTCAACCCGCCCAGCCCCAAAACATGGGCGGCCATGCTTTCCACTTTGGCGGGCGTGGCGCTGGCGGGAGGTGTGTTCTACCTGTTCAGCACGCTGCTGCACCTTTCCGGCATGAACGATACCAACGGTGAGGGCCTTGTGCTGGTGGCCGGGCAGACCGGGCTGGAACTGCACTGGCTGCTGCTGGTAGCGGTTCTGATCTCCTCCCTGGGCGCTGTGATGGATGTGGCGCTTTCGCTGGCATCCTCCCTGCACGAGCTGCGGGAAGCCGATGGGAAAATGAGCGGTCTGCAGCTGTTTGCCGCGGGCATGCGCATTGGCCGCGATATGATCGGCACAATGAGCAACACATTAATCTTAGCTTTTGCCGGTGAGGCTGTGACCACCCTATTGCTGCTGATGGCATACGGCTGGCATTCCAGCCAGCTGTTTGCATCGGATTACGCCGCCATTCAGGTGGCGCAGGGCGTGGCATCCACCCTGGGTGTGGTGCTGGGGGTGCCCATTACCTCCGGGATATGCGCGGCACTGTACCGGCCGCTGAAACGATAAAAGCAATGCCTGCATCAGCGGGCTGTAGATATACCTCAAAAGCCGGGAGCGGGCATTGCTGAAACTCCCGCCAGAATTTGATTCGGATGAATAGAAAGTGTGTGTGAAGAAAAGTGAATTTGAAGAACTGGAATCGTCTGACTGCCTGTGCCCTTGCGCTGATCATGAGCGCGGGCATGACCGTTACCCCGGTGCTGGCCGAGGAAGCCACCCCCGAAGCCGCTGCCCCGGCGGAAACCGTGGCGGTCGATGCCCCTACTTTTTACGCCAACAGCCATGATGTGAAAGCTGTTGTGATGAACATCGGTGCTGCCCAGGATTCCGTGAACGTGACATGGTACGGCAGCACCCCCACCGGCGGCATGCTGAAATACGGCGTACAGGGCGGCGAGATGACCACACTGCAGGCTGCCGTGGCCCCCACCAGCAGCGAAGGCTGGTACAAGAATACCGTTACCCTGACCGGCCTGCAGAGCAACACCACCTATGAATACGCTGTCAGCGCCGATAAGGACGAAGCCCATTACGGCGAAACCAAAACCTACACCACCCAGACCTTTGGCAAAGATGAGCCGTACACCTTCCTGGTATTCGGCGACCCGCAGATCGGCTGCAGTGGCAGCATTGACGATGACAACGGCGGCTGGACCAACACCCTGAACCACGCCCTGGCCAAAGCCCCCAATGCAAACTTCCTGTTCAGCATGGGTGACCAGATCAACGCCTATTATAAGTACGACACCAGCAACCTGAGCCAGGTGGAAGAAGAGTATGACGGCTTCCTGAACGCCCCGCAGCTGACCCAGCTGCCGCTGGCAACCGAGCTGGGCAACCATGACTGCGGCTACAACACCGCCCTGTACGGACAGCATTTTACCCTGCCCAACATCAGCGAAAAGTACGGTCAGGTCAGCGGCGATGCCTATGGCGATAACGCTGTGGATTCTGAGTCTACCGGTGACGGTGACTACTACTTTACTTACAACAACACCCTGTATATGGTGCTGAACACCAGTTGCCTGAGCATTGCCGAACACAAGGCATTTCTGGAAGAAACCATCCAGGCCAACCCTGATGTGACCTGGAAAGTGGTTTCTTTCCATAAGTCCATCTACAGCGTTGCCAGCCATGTAACGGAATCCGATATCGTCACGCTGCGCAACGGTCTTTCCCCGATTTTGAGCCAGCTGGGCATTGATATTGTCCTGCAGGGCCATGACCACGTTTACGCCCGCAGCTACATCATGGGCGGCGAAAGCGGCATGACGGCTGATGTTCAGAAGAACGCTGACGGCAGCGCCCTGACCGAAGTGACCAACCCCGATGGTGTTCAGTACATTACCATGAACTCTGCTTCCGGCAGCAAGTTCTATAAGATCACCGAGGAAGCCTTTGAATACACTGCTGTGCAGAACCAGGAGAAGGTTCCCAACTACTCTGTTGCCAATGTTACCAAGGATGCCTTTACCGTGACTACCTACCGCAGCACCGATGACAGCGTGGTGGATACCATCACCATCAAGAAGTCCAAGAACGGCTGGGAAACCGTGGATGGCAAGGATTACTGGTACGAGGACGGTGTCAAACAGGGTACCGAGGGCCGCGGTAAAGAGATCTATGACCCCGAAAGCGATGCCTGGTACTGGCTGGACAGCGATGCCAACGGCGCAAAGGCAGTTTCCAAGGACGTTTACCAGGAATCCGATGGCGGCAAATGGGTCCGCTATGACGAAAACGGCAAGATGATCAAGGGATGGAACACCAACGAGAAAGGCACCTACTACTTTGACCCCATCACTGGCGCAATGGCAAAGGGCGATGTTGAGATCGACGGCGTGCCATGCAGCTTTGACGAAACCACCGGCATTGGTCTGAACCTCGCCTGGAAGCAGGAGAACGGCAAGGACTACTGGTACGAGAACGGCCAGCGCCAGGGCCTGGAAGGCCGCGGCAAGGAGATCTATGACCCCGAAAGTGATGGCTGGTACTGGCTGGACAGCGATGCCAACGGCGCAAAGGCAGTTTCCAAGGATGTTTACCAGGAATCTGACGGCGGCAAGTGGGTCCGCTATGACGAAAACGGCCAGATGATCAAGGGCTGGAATACCAACGAGAACGGTACCTACTACTTTGACCTCATCACCGGTGCAATGGCACACGGCACGGTGGAGATCAACGGTAAGACCTGCCACTTCGATGAAGCAACCGGCATCCTGAAATAAGAAACTTGAGAAGATAGCATAAAGCAAAGCACCCCGCATTCCATTTAGCCCGGCGGCTATGGAATGCGGGGTGCTTTTGTTGTGCTGGATAAGGCGAGAAAGAAATTGTTTTTGAACTTACTTTTTGACGTTGCGCTTCCAGATGGAATACAGGCCGTCCAGAATCAACGTTCCGTTATATTCAATGGGGGTGGCGCAGGCATCCCGGATGCTGGCGGGCAGGGTGCCGGTGGCAATGACCGGGGCATCCGGTGCATGCAGGGTGGCGCGGCAGCGGGCAAACAGGCCATCCAGCATCAGGGCGCTGCCGTTCACAATACCGCTGTGCAGGCAGTCCGTTGTGTTGGTGCCCAAAAAGCGCTTGGCAGGCAGCTCCATATCAATCTGCGGCAGTTGGGCTGTGTTGCGTACCAGGGCCGAAAGGCTTAGCGCCGGGCTGGGCAGAATCACACCGCCCACAATGCTGCCCTCGGCATCCACGGCAACCAACGTGGCGGCGGTATCCATGTTCATGACCAGAAGGGGTGGCTTGTGGGTCTGCAAGGCGCCCACAGCGGCACACAGCAGCTCACCGCCCAGCTGGGCGGGATTATCCATGCGGATGCGTACACCGCTCTTTAAGCCGGGGCCGACTTCCATCAGGGGGGCGTTGGTCATCTTCTCCAGGGCTTCGCGCATACGGCTGGTCAGGACGGGAACCACACTGGCTAGGATCGCCGCGTCCACATCACGGGGCTGAATATGATAGAGAGCCAGCATGTTGACAAGCTTGTAGACCAGTTCGTCCGAGCTCAGGGCACTATCGGAATAAAAGCGGGAAGCAAACACGCGCTGTCCGGCGGAATCATATCCACCGAAAGTTACGTTGGTGTTGCCGATGTTCAAAGCTAAAAGCATGATGAAGCAAGGCTCCTTTATGTAGAGATAAGGAATATACCAAAAGATAAAGCTGTTACTATACTATTATATAGAAGAGCAAAAAGCAAATGTTTTTGGTTGGGGAGGGGATAGAAACAAGAAAGTGCGCTAAAACGACACTGTACACCTTATCCAAAAATAAATCGAAAAAATTATGAAGAAAATCGAAAAAAGGTGTT
>NZ_JAQFEN010000011.1:0-65221 GCF_027689445.1 Gemmiger qucibialis
CTTGTTAGATAGTATATCATACTGTCTAACAAATGGGGTGCTGTTCATTAGATTGGTTCGTGGCGGTTTTGTTATATTGTTTGGTTCAAATTGCTAAGGCAATACCGCACAATTCCCGCCTTGCGGCTTAAGCACCGCTCCGGCAGCTGCGGCACGGCATCTGCGTTGCCAAAATGCTCGATAAGACATCCAGTATTATCTGCGCTTTTGGCTTGGCATCTGCCGCACCTCGCTCGCCGTATCGGCACTTAGAATTATGCGGTATTGCCCTAACTTGGGCACTTGATGAGCTGTTTCTGCCAAATCAGGATTTGCCTTTCTGCGGCGGCATTTTTTCCAGGTAAACGCTGGTGGAAGGGAAGGCGAAGTCGCATCCATCCCGCTTCATCAGGTCCATGATGGCCAGATTCATGCGGCTTTTCAGTTGTAAATAGCCCGTATAATCCACCGCCGTCACATAGCAACGTACCAGAATATCCATGCTGGAAGCGCTAAATTCATTCAGGGTAACAGTCATTGCATCCGAGCTGATCTGTGCATCCGCACTGAGCAGTTCTTTCAGATCTGCACACAGCGTTTCAACTTTTTCGCGCGGGATATCATAGGTGACACCGATCGTAAACTGCCACAGTCGGTTGGTCCGGTCAGTAACATTCTGGATGTATTCGCCACACACCTTGGAGTTTTCTACCGTAATCACTGCATGGTCCGGCGTGCGGATACGGGTGGAGCGGAACGAGATATCTTCCACCGTGCCCTCATAGCTGCCCAGAATCACATAGTCACCAATGCCAAAGGGATGTTCCAGCACCAGCGCTACCCCTGCAATCAGGTTTGACATGGTGGACTGCGCCGCCAGGGTAATACCGATACCGGCAACGCCAGCACCTGTCAGCAGGCCGGTAACGGGAATGCCCAATGCATCCAACACCGCAATGCCCGCCACAACGCCTACAACAGCTCGGAAGATATTTTCAAAAAAGCGCCCCATTGTGCGGTTGGTAGCAATATCCAGCTTGTTTTCTGCGCTGCGCAGCAAAAGGCGGCACACGGGGGCAGCCATCCATGCGCCCCAGGCAATTAGGCAGATTGCGGTTACCTGCATGATGCGCGCCAATACGCTGCGGTATGTGGGGGTGTTCAGTTCCAGCGGCAAAACCCACAGTGCAGCATAAATAAACACAGCGCGCAGCAAGATCGTTGTTGGGCTCAGGTAGCTATCCAGAATGATGCTGATCCACTGCGGCTGATGTGGACGGAATTTTTCAATCAGTTTGCCCGCAATTCTGCGGTAAACCAGTGGGGCAAACAGCGCCAGCAGCACAAAAAGTGCCATCGGGGCCACCGCCGTGACAATGCTCAGCAGCGAAATCTCTCCTATTTCCATTGCAACCTCCATTTTCTAAGGCAACACCGCACAATTCCCGCCTAACGGCTCAAGCACCGCTCCGGCGGCTGCGGCACGGCATCTGCGTTACCAAAATGCTCGATAAGACATCCAGTATTATCTGCGCTTTTGGCTTAGCAGCTGCCGTACCTCGCTCGCCGTATCGGCACTTAGAATTATGCGGTATTGCCCTAAACCTCCTGAGTGTACCAAGCAGCAGGGAAACACCACCCAGTCTCCAAATTTATTTTTGTCAATTATAGCACACCCTCTTGCAATTTGTAAAACCTGTGCTATACTCAAAGCTAGAAAGTCTGTTTCAGGGCGGGGTGCAATTCCCCACCGGCGGTAAATGGCATTGCCACAAGCCCGCGACCGGCTGTTGATGCAGCCGCTGATCCGGTGTGATTCCGGGGCCGACGGTATAGTCCGGATGAAAGAAACGGAAAGCTGTTCTATTTGCTTTTCTGCGCCCTGTTGTAAGTATAGCTTGCAACAGGGCGTTTTTATTTGCAATTATCAGCCTCCCGAAGCTGTTACTGGCTTTCCAAATCATTTTATTTGGGGCCGCGCCCCCAGGGAGGTATTTTTTATGAAAACCAAATTCAACACCCGCGTATTAACCGGAACCGCCATGCTTGCTGCCGTTGCCACAGTATTGATGTATATGGAGTTTCCCATTCCCATCATGCCCGCCTTTATCAAGCTGGATGTTTCGGAACTGCCAGCCCTGATTGCCAGCTTTGCTTACGGCCCGGTTGCCGGTATTGTGGTGTGCCTGATCAAAAACCTGATCAAACTGCCCAGCACCAGCACCGCTGCGGTGGGGGAGCTGTTTAATTTTGTGATGGGCGCTCTGTTTGTCGGCGTGGCCGGTATGGTATACCGTTTTAAGAAAACCCGCAGCGGCGCTATCCTGGGCGCAGTGCTCGGCGCTTTGGTTATGGCAATCGTCAGCGTTCCGTACAACTACTTCATCGTCTATCCGGCCTATGTGGTCATGTATCATCTGCCGTTGGATGCCATCATCGGCATGTACCAGGCCATTAACCCGAATGTCAATGGCCTTTTGAACTGCCTGCTGGTGTTCAACCTGCCGTTCACTTTCTTCAAAGGGATGCTGGACGCCGTAATCTGCTTTGCAATTTACAAGCCGCTTTCGCCCATTCTGCATGGCCGCAACAGCGGTGGCAAAAGCGTAACCGCTTAATTGCTGCTGATTGGGCAGCCATCATTGGTCATTTTTACCCGTTTTGACAAAAGTTCAATCCATTTTGTGCAAAGCTGACAATTTGCCCAACGCCACATCGTTGACTTTGCCGGTTGCCTATGGTAACATAAGCACGTTACATCAGAATAGCAACTTATCAAGAGTGGCAGAGGGAACAGGCCCTATGAAGCCCGGCAACCTGCGCGCAAGCGTAAGGTGCCAATTCCTGCGGGGAACCGAAAGATAAGCGTTCACGTGCGCTTTGGGTCCACACCCGGCGCGCGTTTTTTTGTTCTCGGCAAGTTGCCTTTCTGACCCTATATTTTTTAAGGAGGCAGCTTTTTATGTCCAAAGTTTTGTTCACATCCGAATCCGTTACCGAAGGCCATCCCGACAAAATCTGCGACCAGATTTCTGATGCCATTCTGGATGCCATCCTGGAAAAGGACCCTGGTGCCCGCGTTGCCTGCGAGACCACCTGCTCCACTGGTCTTGTCCACATCATGGGCGAAATCACGACCGACTGCTATGTTGATATTCCCGGTGTTGCACGCCAGGTCATCCGCGAGATTGGTTATAACCGTGCCAAGTATGGTTTTGACTGCGATACCTGCGGCGTGATCACCAACATTGACGGCCAGAGCCCCGACATTGCCCTTGGCACCAACGATGATGTTGCCGGTGCTGGCGACCAGGGTATGATGTTCGGTTATGCCTGCAACGAAACCCCCGAGCTGATGCCTCTGCCCATCAGCCTGGCCCACAAGCTGGCCAAGCGCCTGACCGAAGTGCGTAAGAATGGCATGATGGATTATCTGCGCCCTGATGGCAAGAGCCAGGTTACCGTCGAATACGATAACGGCAAACCCGTGCGCGTGGATGCTGTTGTTATTTCCAGCCAGCACAGCCCTTCCGTCAGTCAGGAACAGCTGCATGCCGATGTGATGGAGCATGTCATCAAAGCCATCATCCCCGCCAAACTGCTGGATGAGAACACCAAGTATTACATCAACCCCACCGGTCGTTTTGTTGTCGGCGGCCCGCAGGGTGATACCGGCCTGACCGGTCGCAAGATCATCGTTGATACTTACGGCGGTTATGCTCGCCACGGCGGCGGCGCTTTCTCTGGCAAGGACCCCAGCAAGGTTGACCGCTCGGCCGCATATGCTGCCCGCTGGGTTGCCAAGAACGTTGTCGCTGCCGGCCTGGCCGATAAGTGCGAAGTTGAGCTGGCTTACGCCATCGGCGTTGCCGAGCCCGTTTCCATCATGGTTGATACCTTTGGTACCAGCACCATCGAGCACGACAAACTGGAAGCCGCTGTGCGCAAAGTATTTGATCTAACCCCGGCAGCCATCATCCGTGACCTGGATCTGCGCCGGCCCATCTACCGCCAGCTGGCTGCTTACGGCCACATGGGCCGCGAGGAGCTAGGCGTGAAGTGGGAGAACACCGACCGCGTGGAAGCACTGAAAGCCGCTGTTGCTGAGCTGTAAATCGTATTTATCCTGATTTTTTCAGATTCATTCAAGCCTGTACTGCCATCAAAGCTGTACAGGCCTTTTTATTTTACCTTGATTGATTCTATCAAAGGGGTTACAAAAATGAAAAAACTGCCGCTTTTCCTGCGCATTGCCTTGCAAACAGCGGCCAACAATAGTAAAATAAATAGCAAATATGTATTGGCGTTTGCTGCCTTTGGAGCGCTCCTGATTGCAGGTTACGGCAAGCGCTGCCTTGTAATGCTTTGATAACGAGGTGTAGGAATATGGTACTTAGTATGACCGGTTATGGCCGCGCGGAGCAGGTTTTGAACGGGCGCGATATCGTTGTGGAACTGCGCAGTGTCAACTCCCGCTTTTTTGAATATTCGTCCCGTGTGCCCCGAACCTGCTCATTTTTGGAAGATAAGCTCAAAAAGCTGGTGGCTGCCAAGGTTAGCCGCGGCAAGGTTGAGCTGAACCTGAGCATTCAGAATGTTGCGGCGGCAGATACCGTTGTTCAGGTCAACTGGCAGTTAGCCAAAAGCTACCAGACCGCCATGCAGGCAATGTCGGAAAAGCTGGACCTGAAAAACGATGTTACCGTCAGCACCATCTGTCGTTTCCCAGATGTGTTGACCCAGACCGCTGCGCCCGCAGACCCGGATACCCTATGGGCTGATGTGGAGCAGGTTGCCCAGCAGGCGATTGCTGCGTTTGTTTCCATGCGTGCCGTGGAGGGTGAGAAGCTGCGCACCGATGTGCTGAACCGCTTGGCAACGATTGAAACGCTGGTTGCTCAAATCGAGCAGAACAGCGCCGGGCGTGTGCAGGCATATACCGAACGGCTGTACACCCGCCTGAAAGAGCTGCTGGAAGACCGCAACATTGATGATGCCCGCATCGTGACAGAAGCTGCTATCTTTGCCGATAAAACTGCCATCGACGAAGAGACTGTCCGTCTGCATAGCCATGTGGCCCAGTACCGCTCTATTCTGGAGCTGGACGAGCCGGTTGGCCGCAAGCTGGACTTTTTGACGCAGGAACTGAACCGCGAATCCAACACCATCGGTTCCAAGTGCCAGGATATCAACATCACCCGCCTTGTGGTTGAGCTGAAATCTGAGATTGAAAAAATTCGCGAGCAGATTCAAAACATTGAGTGAGGCCCGGCCATGAAGCTTATCAACATCGGCTTTGGCAACATGGTCAACGCGGACCGTGTGATCGCCGTTGTCAGCCCGGATTCTGCACCCATCAAGCGTATTGTGCAGGATGCGCGCGACAAAGGCGCGGCCATTGATGCAACCTATGGCCGCCGCACCCGCGCGGTGATTATTACGGATTCTGACCATGTGGTGCTTTCGGCTTTCGAGCCGGAGGAAGTTTTAGGACGTTTTGAAAAAGAACAGGATAAACCAACCGTGTAACCGCCTGTATAATATGTGTTAGGGGGATTTTGCATGAAAGGCGAAAAATATTTGTTTGTTGTCTCCGGGCCTTCCGGCACCGGCAAGGATACCGTTGTGGCAAAGCTGCTGGGCAGCCACCCAGAAATCGAAAAGACCGTTTCCGCCACCACCCGCACCATGCGCGAAGGGGAAGTAAACGGTAAAAACTACCATTTTTTGACCAAAGAGCAGTTTGAAACCGCTCTGGCAGAAGGCAATATTGTTGAGCACACCTGCTATTGCGAAAACTATTACGGCACCCTGCGTTCCGAAGTTGAGCGTCATATGGAGCAGCAGATCCCGGTTATTCTGGTGATCGAAGTGGAGGGTGCCGGCAACATCAAGCGGATGTATCCCGGTTCCACCACCATTTTTGTCATGCCGCCGGATATGAAAGAGTTGGAACGCCGCCTGCGTTACCGTGGGACCGAAGCGGAGGAAGTCATTCAGAAGCGCCTGCGCCGTGCCGAAACTGAGATTGCCCGTTCGGCTGATTATGACGAGCATGTGGTCAACGATGTTGTCGACACCTGCGCCGAAGAGATTTATTCCATCATTCAAAAGCGCATTGCCGAGCCCGATGCCGAATAATCCGCTGCCCCAAACGCCAAAACAGGAGGTGCGTGTTTGCCCTGCATTGCAAAAGTGGCGGTAAACGACGCCACCATCCATTTTGACAAGCTGTATTCCTATCTGGTTCCGCCAGATTTTTCGGAATCCCTCTGGCCCGGCAGCATTGTGTTGGTGCCGTTTGGGCGTGGCAATCACCCACGGATGGCTGTTGTTCTGGAAGTAGGAACGGAAGAAGCCCCCGATCCACGTTTAAAAAGCCTGCTGGCCGCCGCGCCGGAAAAAGCCCGCTTGACCCCGGACCTGTTGGAGCTCGTGCATTTTTTGAAAGATCGTTATTTCTGCACCTGGTACGAGGCAGTCAAGGCGGTCATTCCGTATGGCGCGCAGTACCAGCCCGGTATGGAAAACGGAAAGCCCGTATTAAAAAGCCGCCTAACCCGCACGCTGGAAACCGTTTATGCCCTGGTTGACGAGCTGCCGGAGAAACCAAAACCTGGCGCACGCCAGATTCAGGCCGTGGAAGCGCTGCGCGCAGGGCCTTGCACCAAATCCGCTTTGGAAGCGCAGGGGATATCTTCCTCCACTTTGAACGGGTTATGCCAGAAAGGCATTCTGAAAGCCGAACAACGGGATAAATCGCTGGATTTATTTGCTGATATCCCCTTTGACCCACAGCCGCTGGAACTATCGCCGGAGCAGCAAACCGCTTACGACCAGTTGGAACAGGATTTGCTGAGCGGACAGACCCGTGCGGCATTGCTGCACGGCGTTACCGGCAGCGGCAAAACCGCTGTATTCTTAAAGCTGATTGAAAAGACATTGGCGCAGGGCAGGCGGGCTCTGGTACTTGTGCCGGAAATCAGCCTGACCCCGCAGATGACACGCCGCCTGAAATCCATGTTCGGCAGCCGCCTTGCGGTGCAGCACTCCGCGTTGAATAACACCGAGCGCCTGCTGCAATGGCGGATGATCCAAAATGGCGATGCTGATATCGTGATCGGCACCCGCAGCGCTATCTTTTCACCGCTGCAAAACATTGGGCTGATCATTTTAGATGAGGAACAGGAACACACCTACCAAAGCGAATCCGCCCCACGCTATTCCGCCCATGACGTTGCCAAAAAGCGCGCCATGATGGAGCATTCGCTGCTGCTGTTTTCCTCCGCCACGCCGCGCACCGAAACCTATCACGCCGCCATAAGCAGCCGGATGCGGCTTGTTACGCTGACCCACCGTTATGGCGGTCGCCCGCTGCCAACGGTTGATTTTATTGATATGCGCGCCGAACTTGCCGCTGGGAACCCGCGGGAAGTCAGCCAGCGGATGGTACAGGAACTCGCTGCTAATCTGCAGCGCAGGGAACAGAGCATTTTGCTGCTGAACCGCCGCGGCTACCAGACCGTTGGCATGTGCGGCACCTGCGGCCATGTGCTGAAGTGCCCCAACTGTTCCGTGCCGCTGGTTTATCATAAAGCGCAGTACGCGCTGCTTTGCCATTACTGTGGGCACCGGATCAGCCCTGTACCAGGGCTTTGCCCGGAATGCGGCGGCAAAATCGTGTACAGCGGTTTTGGTACCCAGAAAGTGGAGGAGGAGCTGGCCGAACTTTTGCCCGGTGCGCGGATCCTGCGCATGGATCAGGATTCGACCATGCAAAAAAACGCCCACGAAAAAATGTTGGCCCGTTTTGCCAAGCAGGAGTATGATATTCTGCTTGGCACCCAGATGGTTGCCAAGGGCTTGGATTTCGGCAATGTCACCCTGGTTGGTGTGCTGGGCATCGACTCCCTGCTTTTTGGGCAGGGGTTCCGCTCCTATGAGAATGTGTTCAGCCTGATCACTCAAGTCGTTGGCCGCGGCGGCCGGGCGGAACTGCCGGGTCGGGCGTTGATTCAAACCGCCGTGCCGGATCACCCTGTGCTCCAGTTGGCCGCAGCGCAGGATTACCCCGCGTTTTACCAGCAGGAGATCATGTTCCGCAAGTTCTCGCTCTATCCGCCGTTTTGCTCATTCTGCGTGGTCGGTTTTTCCGGTGCGCAGGAGATGGAAGTATTTCAGGCTGCGCGGCGTTTTGCCGCCATTTTGGGGCAGCAGTTCGCTGCACACCCCGGCCAGCCGCTGCGTGTGCTTGGCCCCACCCCCATGAACATTGCCATGATCAGCGGGAAATACCGCTATAAACTAACATTGAAATGCCGCAACGATGCGGGGTTCCGTACCCTGATGCACGCCGCATTGGATGCTTACGCCGCCGAAAAGCTGCCCGCAAAAGCCGGGATCGCTTTGGACTTTAATTCCGACGGCGATTGAATTTTAAGGAGGATTTTTATTATGGCTCTTCGTACAATCGTAAAAGATGGTGACCCCATTCTGAAAAAGGTCTGCCGCCCCGTTACCAAATTTGATGACCGCCTTGCCACTCTGCTGGATGATATGCAGGATACCTTGGTGGATGCTGACGGTCTTGGCCTTGCCGGCCCCCAGGTTGGCATGATGCGCCGCATTTTCATCTGCCTGGATGACCGCAATCGCCCGGAAGATGCCCCCGCCGATTACAAAGATACTTTTATTGAGTTCATCAACCCCGAAATCGAATACCTGAGCGACGAAACCGATGAACTGTATGAAGGCTGCCTGTCTTTCCCCGGCCACAACGGCGCTATTACCCGCTCCAAAAAGGTCAAGGTCAAGGCACAGGACCGCAACGGCAACTGGTTTGAACTGGAAGCCGAAAACATGCTGGCCCGCTGCATCCAGCACGAGAACGACCACCTAAACGGCGTTACCATCATGGACCGTGCCACCCATTTTTATGAGGATGACTACCCGGAAGATGCGGAGGATTGATCCCGCTTTGTACATCAATTTTCTCATACGCTTACGATAAGAAAAGGAATAACTTCTATGCGTATCCTCTTTATGGGCACCCCTGATATTGCTGCTGAAAGTCTGAACGCTCTGATTGCCGCCGGGTACGATATCTGCGCTGTGTTTACCCGCGCAGATAAGCCAGTTGGCCGCAAACAGATTTTAACCGCCCCACCGGTCAAGCAGGCGGCTGAGGCCAACGGCATCCCTGTTTATCAGCCGCGCACCCTGCGCGATGGCAGCTCGGATGAGCTGATCAAAAGCCTGGCACCCGATATTATTGTCGTGGTAGCTTACGGCTGCATTATTCCGCCGCAGCTTTTGCATGTGGCCAAATATGGCTGCATCAACCTGCATGTTTCGCTGTTACCCAAGTACCGTGGTTCCGCCCCCATCCAGTGGGCCGTGCTGAACGGCGATGCCGAAACCGGCGTGACTATTATGCAGTTGGACGAAGGGTTGGATACCGGCGATATTTTGTATGTGCAGCCGGTTGCGATTGACCCGGACATGACCAGCGGCGAGCTGTTTGACCGCGTAAGCGCGATTGGTGCCAAAACGCTGGTTGAGGTCCTGCCCAAAATCGAAGCAGGGAAGCTGACCCCAAAAATGCAAGAAGAATCTCTCGCCACCAAGGCGCCGTCCCTGACCAAAGAGATGGCACAGTTCGATTTTACCCAGCCTGCTGCCCACATCCACAACTGGGTGCGCGGTATGAACCCATGGCCAATGGCGTTCTTTATGCACGATGGCAAAAAAATCAAAGTCACCGCCAGCAAGCTTTCTGAAAATCCCGCCAACGCTGCGCCGGGTTCTGTATTGGCGGTTAAGCCGTTGACCATTGCCTGCCAGGATGGCGCAATCGTGTTGGATTCCGTCACGCCGGAAGGCGGCAAGTCGATGGCGGGTACCGCATGGGCTGCCGGCCGCCGCCTGAAAGCGGGGGACAGCCTGTGACCGCGCGTTACCTGGCCGTCAAGGCCCTTATGCGGCAGGAGCAAAACGGCTATGCAAACCTTGTGCTGGATTCTGAGCTGAAAGCCTGCAAGCCGCCGCTTTCCCCGCGGGATGCAGCTTTTGCTTCCGGTATTTTTTATACCGTGCTGGAGCGCCGCAGCCTGCTGGACTGGATGCTGGCACAGTTTTCCAAGCGCCCGCTGGAAAAGCTGGATTCCCCTGTGCGGGCCATTCTGCGCGCCGGGCTGGCACAGGCCAAGTTTATGGATGTTCCGCTGCCTGCGGCTGTCAATGAATCGGTCAAGCTAGCCAAAGCATTTGGCAAAACCAGTGCTGCGGGTATGGTCAACGCCATGCTGCGCCGCACGGCCGCATTGGACCCCAAGCCGGAACATTGGCCGGATCTGGAAGAACGGCTGCGCACCTATTACTGTCTCTCTCAGCCGATTGCCGCGTTGTTTGCAGCACAGTATCCGCAGGATGCCGAGGCAATGGCTGCTGCGTTTTATCAGCGCCGCCCCACCGCCATCCGGGTCAACCCGCTGCGCACGACCGATGAAGCCCTGACGCAGACATTGCAACAGGAAGGTCACACCGTAACGGCTGGCCCATGGCCGCACTGTCTGCTGGTTATGTTCAACGGTAATCCCGCTGCATCCAAAGCATTCCACGCCGGGCAATTCCATGTGCAGGGGTTAGCCAGCCAGTTTGCTGCCTTGTGCTGTGATGCCCGCCCCGGTATGCGGGTGCTGGACCTGTGCGCCGCCCCTGGGGGCAAAAGCCTGACGATTGCCGAGCAGATGCAGAACCGCGGTGAGCTGCTCAGCGGTGAAGCCATGACAGGCCGCGTCAAACTGCTGAAGCAGGCCTTTGACCGCTGCGGCATTGAGCGCGCCAAGCCTTACCATGGGGATGCCACTATCCTGAACCCCGCCTTTGGCCTTGGCAGCTTTGACCGCGTGTTATGCGATGTGCCCTGTTCCGGCCTTGGTGTCATCGGCAAAAAGCCGGACATCCGGGAAAAAACGCTGGATGGGATTGAAAATTTACTATTAACACAGCAAAAAATCCTGCAAAACGGCGCAAAATATCTTGCCCCGAACGGCCGTTTGGTGTATTCTACCTGTACGGTGAATCATCACGAAAATGAAGCCCAAGTACGCCAGTTCCTGCAAGACAATCAAGATTTTTCCGTTATAGCGCCACAAATCACACTGTCCGGTATGCGGGTGGGGGAGTACGGCACACTGTTTCTGCCGCACGAAACATCCACAGACGGTTTTTTTGCCGCTATTTTGGAGCGCCAAAAGAACTGCTGACGCAAAATACACAAATCGTCTATTCAAAAATTAGAGAAAAGGTATATAATATTTGGAGGGAAAGCACCGCATGCAGCAAGCACATATGCAGCCACAGAACGAACCCCAGGCAGAAACCGAAAAAAAATGTCTGACGGACCTGACGCTGCCCAAGCTGACGGATTACATTAAATCCATCGGCCAGCCGGCTTTCCGCGCCAAGCAGATTTTTAAGTGGATCCACCAAAAGCAGGCTACGGATTTTTCTGCCATGACAGATCAACCCAAAGCCCTGCTTGCCCAATTTGCACAAAACTGCACCCTGGCTGTGCCCACCATCCGCCGCCGCCAGCAGTCCAAAGACGGTACGGTCAAATATCTGCTTCAGCTTGCGGACGGCAACTGCATTGAAACGGTTTTGATGCGCTACCATTACGGCAACACTGTATGTGTATCCACACAGGTGGGCTGCGCTATGGGGTGCCGCTTTTGCGCCTCCACCCAGGCGGGCCGCGTGCGGGACTTGACCTCCGGCGAGATTGCTGCGGAAATTTATACCGCGCAAAAGGATACCGGGGAGCGCGTTTCCCATATCGTCCTGATGGGCATTGGTGAGCCGCTGCACAATTTTGATAACGTGATGGACTTTCTGGACATTATCTCCTGCCCGGAAGGCGTCAATATCGGGATGCGCAACATCAGCCTTTCCACCTGCGGCCTTGTGCCGGGAATTGATAAGCTGGCAGAGCGCAAATTGCAGCTGACCCTTTCGGTATCCCTGCACGCGCCGGACAATGTGACCCGCAGCTCCATGATGCCGGTTAACGATGCGTTCCCGCTGGAAAAGCTGATCCCGGCCTGCCGCCGCTACCAGAAAACGACCGGGCGGCGCATCAGCTTTGAATATTCCATGGTCAATGGTGTCAATGATTCGCCCCAAATGGCAAAAAAACTGGCCGATCTGATCCGTGGCATGGGGGCCCATGTCAACCTGATTCCCATTAACCCGGTCGATGGCAGCCCTTACTCGGCAACGGATGAAGCCAATGTGCGCCGGTTCCAGAAAATGCTGGAAGATTTGGGTGTAAATGCCACCATCCGCCGCCGCCTTGGTACCGATATCAGCGCTGCCTGCGGCCAGCTCCGGCGCGAAGATGCCAAACAGGCCGAACAAGCAACACGGCAAACGACGAGCGAAAGGACCAACGCACAATGAAAATTGCAGCTCTAACAGATATTGGCAGCTGCCGCCAGGAAAACCAGGATAATTATTGTGCCCGTCAGTTGGTCGATGGTACTGGCTGGGGCCTTGTCTGTGACGGCATGGGCGGGGCCAACGGCGGGCGGGTCGCTTCCACCCTTGCCACCCAAACCATGCTGCGCTATTTTGACCATTCCCTGCGCACGATTGAAAACGGCGAAGAAAAAGCCTTTATGATGCGCGCATTTGATAATGCCAACCGCGCCGTATATGAAAAAGCGACCTCTGATCCTGAAGTGCTCGGTATGGGCACCACGGGGGTATGTGCTTTACAGCGCGGCAACCTGGCGCATATTGTACACGCAGGGGATTCCCGCGCATACCTGTGGCATGGCGGAGCAATCCGCCAGCTGACGCGGGATCATTCCATGGTGCAGCAGCTGGTGGACAGCGGGCAGATCACCCGCGAACAGGCCGCCCTGCATCCGCAGAAAAATCTGATTACACGTGCCCTTGGCGTTTCGGCCAATATTGTGCCGGAATATAACCGCTGCGAGGTGGTTCCCGGTGACCTTTTGCTGCTTTGTACCGATGGATTAACCAACATGGTACCCGATGCAGAGCTTGCGCTGCTTTTGCAGGAGTCCGCCTTTTTTGACGCGCCGGGGGTACTGGTTGACCGTGCCCTGAAAGGCGGCGGGCAGGATAACATCACCGTCCTTTTGCTGGGCGTTGAAACTACGGAGGAAACAAATGGATAATCTGATCGGCAAAAAGCTGGATGGCCGCTATCTGATTGAAAGTCTGATCGGCGTTGGCGGCATGGCCAATGTTTATAAAGGCCGCGATGTCCGCACCGGCAACCAAATCGCCGTCAAGGTGCTGAAAGAAGAGTTTCTTGATAACGAAGAGCTGGTCCGCCGCTTCAAGAACGAATCCAAAGCTATCTCGATTTTGAACCATCCCAACATTGTCAAGGTGTATGATGTCTCTGTAACAGATCAATTGCAGTACATCGTGATGGAATATATTGACGGCATTACGCTGAAAGAATACCTGAAGCAACGCAACGGTGCCCTAACCTGGAAAGAGGTTGTCCACTTTGCCACACAGGTGCTCAGCGCGTTGGATCATGCACACTCCAAGGGCATTGTTCACCGCGATGTGAAGCCGCAGAATATTATGCTGCAGGCGGATGGCTCCATCAAAATGATGGACTTTGGCATTGCACGCTTTTCCCGTGCACAGAGCCAGACTGTCAGCGACAAGGCCATCGGCTCGGTTCATTACATCAGCCCGGAACAGGCCAAAGGCGACCATACCGATGCCCGCACTGATATTTATTCTGTTGGCGTTATGATGTACGAGATGCTGTCCGGCAAGCTGCCGTTTGATGGTACTGGGGCAGTTTCCATCGCCATCATGCAGATCAGTGAAAAGCCGAAGCCGCTGGCTGAGGTTGCCCCCAATATCCCGGTTGGGCTGCGCCAAATCACCGAGAAGGCCATGGAAAAGGATCCCGCCGACCGTTACCAATCCGCGCAGGAAATGCTGGATGCCATTGCTGCGTTCCGCCGCGACCCCAGCATCAGCTTTGAATACGAATATAACACGCAGGACAACCCGGATAAAACCATTAACCGTGTTGTCAGCAGCACAGCCAAAACAGCGGGCAAAGCCGCTGTCAGCACCAGCCAGGCACGCCGTGCCGGCACCATGAACAGTGGGAAAGGCAAAAACGTGAAAAAGCAGAAAGCCAAGGCAGCCAAGGGGTTCAGCATGCTGCCCATCTTCTTTGGTATGGCGGTCGCCTTTGTGATCGGTGCTGCCATTCTGGTCTATCTTATTTTCACCAACTCCACAAACTCTTTCTTCTCCAAGCATGCTGACGTACAGCTCATCAATTTTGTCGGCATGACGGAGGATGAGTTCCGTGCATCGGATTATAATTCCAGCCTGCTCGCCAAGTGGGTGTACGAATACAACGATGCACCGGAAGGAACGATTTTTCAGCAAAACCCTAAGCAGGGCCGCACTGTAAAGGCAGGCCAGAAAGTGACCCTGAAGGTAAGCCTTGGCACCCAGTGGGTCACTGTGCCGGATGTAAAAACATATGTAAGCGATGATGCCAAAAAGACCTTACAGGATAGCGGCCTTCAGGTTGTAAGCAAATATGTGGAGGACGAGAGCGTTGCCGCAGGCACCGTTGTGTATACCGAACCCGCCGGCGGCGAAACGGTAGAGGGCGGCAGCACCGTAAACATGTATATTGCGCGCTCCAAGCGAGACAACATGGTTTCCGTTACCTCCGTGACAGGTTTGCAGGTCAGCGAAGGCACCGCCGACCTGCAGCGCCAGAACCTGGTGGTCAGCGTTGTGGAACAGCCCAGCAGCGAGGCCGAGGGCACTATTCTGAACCAGGAACCCGCTGCAGGCACCCAGGTACGCATCCGCAGCACGGTGCGCCTGTATGTGGCTACCGCAATGCCGGTAGTTGTGCAAGACCCCAGCACCTCGGATTCTCCGTCCTCTGGTGATGGTGCACGTTGGTCTCAGGAAATTACTGACGATAACGGTAATACATGGTGGGTCGATGTAGAACAGCGCGATGGCCATGTTTACCGCGTGGATACTGGTGAAATGCTGTGGTAATGACAAATTATATCACAAAGGGCATTGGCGGTTTTTACTATGTTAAAACCGAAACCGGCATTGTGGAGTGCCGCGCCCGCGGCATTTTCCGCAAACGCGGTATTACGCCGGTAGCGGGAGATCAGGTTGTATTAAGCGCCGACCGCACCACGATTGACGAAATTCTACCGCGCAAAAATGTTTTTATCCGCCCTCCGGTTGCTAACCTTGATGTGCTGTTTATTGTGGCAAGCACCACCCAGCCGGTGCCCAGCACATTGATTCTGGATGAACTGACTGCTGCCGCCGTTTATAAAGACGTGCAGCCGGTTATTGTCATCACAAAAGCCGACCTTGCCGCTGCGGATGCCTTGGAGAAAGCTTATGCGGACAGCACGATTCCTTTGATCCGGCTGGATTACGATACCGGCGAAGGTCTGGATCAAATTCGTGCGCGCATTGCAGGGAACTTGTGTGCATTCTGCGGCAACTCCGGTGTGGGCAAGTCTACACTGTTGAACGCGCTGGCTCCCCAGCTGGAACGCCAGACCGGCGGTATCAGCCAAAAATTGGGCCGTGGCCGTCATACTACCCGTGAAGTGGAGATTTTTGAGGTATGTGGTGGTCTGCTTGCCGATACCCCCGGTTTTGCCAGCCTGGATGCCAACAAGATTTGCCGCATTCCGCCGGAAGAGCTGCAGCATGCTTTCCCGGAATTTGAGCCGTATTTTGGGCAATGCCGTTTTACCGGCTGCTCCCACCGCAGTGAAAAAGGCTGTGCGGTGCGCGCGGCTTTGGAAGAGGGCAAGCTTTCGGATACACGCTATCAGAGCTACCTGACCATGTACGAGGAAGCCAGCCAGTTAAAGGAGTGGGAACGCTGATGCAGGATCTTACCAAACGTGCCGTTATTCTTTCGGCCATGCCGGTTACGCCCGCTTTGTCCGCGTACCTGCAGCCGGGGGATACCGTTGTTGCCTGTGATGCCGGGTACCGCAATGCGGCTGTGCTGGGCATTCAGCCGGATCTGATCGTGGGGGATTTTGATTCTGCCCCCAAGCCGGAAACCACCGGTGATATGATCATTCTGCCCCATGTAAAGGACGATACTGATACCCACTATGCTGCAAAATGGCTGTGTGAACGGGGGTACCGTCATATCGTCATGCTGGGTGCCCTTGGCGGCAAGCGGATGGAACACACGTTTTCCAACGTATCCACCGCGTTGTACTTGGCAAGCAACGGCGTTGATGTCACCCTTGCAGACGAGCACAGCGAGCTGCATATTTTGTGTCCAGGCAAGCCGCTAACATTGCAAAAGAAAGACTGGATGTATCTTTCCGTGTTCCCGCTGGATGGGCCGCTGGGCGGTGTATCGATTCACGGCGTGTTTTATCCATTGAAAGATGCAACGCTGACACCGGATTACCCCCTTGGCATCAGCAATGAATTTACTGCACCTGAAGCTGAACTTTGCTGCCAAAGCGGCCATGGTCTTGTGATTTTGACCCGCGCTGACGGGTAACATTGCCTGCACCTGCTGCATAGTATGGCTTACAAACCTGGAAGGGGGAATATGCCATGCAGATTGTTGTGGTAAAATGTCCGCATGCCCTGCGCTGGCTGCTGCGCGCTGTATTTAAGGTTTAATTTTTCCATTGTAGCCCTGCCGGGCCGTATGTTTGTACGGTTCCGACAGGGCTATTTTTTTACCCCCGCGCATATAGTACACAAGAGGCAATCAAAAACTTTCCCCGTATCGGGGCAAGGAAAGGGGTATACCGCCATGCAAAGCAAAGCCGCCAACCAACCGCTTACCATTGAAACCGGCCAGGCCCTTGCCAATACTGGCCGCTGGGAAACCCGGCAGGAGCTGCCTGTTGAAACCGAGATTCTGATTCCGGATTACCTGCCCGCAGTGTTCAAAATTGTAAAGTGCCTGTTGGAACCCGTTATCATGCAAAACAGCGTGGCTGACCGCCGCTGGCAGTGCAGCGGCTACCTGCGCTGCACTGTGTACTATCAGTCCGATGAAGCCGGAACTCGCCTGTACCGCACTGAGCAGAAATACGCTTTTGAAAAAACCATTGACCTGCCGGAAGGCAATTATCTGCCCGGCGCCGCCCGCCTGTGGGGCGAACTTGAATACTGCAACTGCCGCTCTGTCAGCGAGCACCGCATTGACATCCGCGGCGCTTATACCTTAAATGCTGCTATTGGCATGGTTGAGCCGGTAGAGTTTATCACCAACCTGACCGGCTGCGGCGTTGAGCAGTGGAGCCAACAGCTTAACGGCATCATCTGCGCTGCGTGCGAGGAACGCACCTTTACTGCAGAAACGCCGTTTCCGTTGCCCGGTGAAGGTGAAACAGTCCTGGACATTACGGGCAGTTTTTTGCCCGGCACATCCAGCGTTCATACCGGCCAGCTGGATGCAGCCGGAACCCTTGCCATGCAGCTTTGCTCCCGCGCTGCCGGTACAGAACAGCTTACAATTCAAACCAAAGATGTTCCCGTCACCCAGACGCTTGACCTGCCCAACGCCGCAGAAGGCGACAGTGCGGTACTTTGGGGCGAAGTATTGGCCTGCACCCTGACTGCGACAAAGCAGGAAGAAGAGCCGCTTTTGAGCATCACATGGAAGCTGCACGCTGAACTCTGGCGCCCGACAGTGTACATGGCGGTTTCGGATGCTTATTCCACGATCTGTAACATGACGCTTGAAAAGCGGACTTTCAACCAGTTCATGCCTCTTGCCAGTGTAGATACCACTATCCCGGTTATGATCGAAGATGACATGCCGGATGCCAATGTTTCCATTCTGGGCTGTTTTGTCACGATTGGAGCCCCACAGCTGACCGCCGCAGAAAAGGGTGATGTCATCCAAGTTGCCGGGCGCGGTACTGCGCACCTGATTTGTGCGGATGACCGCGGCGAACTGACCTGCTATGATAAAATCTTCCCCTGGGCCCTGGCGGAGACCTTCCACGGTTCTATCGGGCAAAGCATCCCGCACTTGCACGCAGCGGTACGGCATATTGCCAGCAGCCGCGCCGGAAGCAAAGCGCGGGTCGAGCTGGAACTGCAGGTAAGCGGCATTCTGCTGCAGGGGATTCCGCACGAGGTCGTTTTCTCCGCCACGCCGGGAGAAGAATACCCTGACAGTAAGGATGGGCCTGCGCTCTACCTGTACTATGCCCAAAAAGGGGAGGCCATTTTTGATATTGCCCGCCGTTACCATGCCCGCGCCAGCGACCTCGCCACGGCTAACCACCTGACCATCCCGGAAGGGCAGAGCGCCCAGGAGCTTACTGCTGACGCAACCTGTCTGCTGATACCGGCAGCTTTGTGAAAGGGGATGCTGCAATGACACAGGATCAAATTTATCAGAACATTGCACAGCGTACTGGCGGCGATATTTATATCGGCGTGGTCGGTCCCGTGCGCAGCGGCAAAAGCAGTTTCATCAAGCGCTTTGCGGAGCTGATGCTGCTGCCCCGCATCAAAAACGAAGCACAGCGCGCCCGCGCCAAGGACGAACTGCCCCAATCCGCCGCCGGGCGGACGATCATGACAACCGAACCAAAGTTTATCCCGGAAAAAGCGGTCAGCATTGACCTGAAAGCCGGCGGAAGCTTCCGCGCACGGCTAATCGACTGCGTGGGATATATGGTGGATGGTGCCCTTGGGCACGAAGAAAACAACGCCCCGCGGTTGGTCAAAAGCCCTTGGTTTGACCAAGCGGTTCCCTTTGACCAGGCAGCTGAAACCGGCACCCGCCGGGTCATCCGCGAGCACGCCACCATCGGTCTTGTTGTAACAACGGACGGCAGTGTGGCGGAACTCCCACGTGAAAAGTATCTGCCCGCGGAACGCCGCATCATTGCCGAACTGGATGAAATCGGCAAGCCGTATCTGATTTTGCTGAACTGCACAGAACCGGACAGCGAACCTGCCCATGCGCTTGCTGCCCAGATGGAAGAAGCCTATCATCACCCGGTTTGCCCCATCAATGCCGTCAACCTGACAGCGGAACAACTAAACAATATCCTGCAAGAGCTGCTTTATGAGTTCCCACTGCGGGAAATTGCCGTTTCGATGCCGTCCTGGGTCACCATGCTGGAACCGGGGCACTGGCTGCAAAGTTCTGTCTACCAGGCCCTGCTGGAACTGGCCGGCAGCGTGCACAAAATGGGAGATATGACCCGCGGCAAGCCCCAGCTGAACTGTGCCAACACAACCGGCGTTACCCTGACCGGCATGGACCTTGCCTGCGGCCAGGTGCAGCTGCGGGTTGGTATTGAGCCTGACATCTTTTTCAAGATTTTGGGCGAGGAAACCGACCTTCCCATCACAGATGAAGCCAGCCTTTTGCCCTGTATGCTGGAGCTGGCTAAAGCCAAAGCGGCGTATGACAAAATCAAAAGCGCCTTGGAGCAGGTTCAGGCCACTGGGTACGGCATTGTTATGCCCGGTATTGAGGAACTGCACCTGGAAGAGCCCGAAATCGTCCGCCAAGGCGGGCAGTATGGGGTACGGCTTTCCGCCAGTGCCCCCAGCCTGCACCTGATGCGCGCGACCATCCACACCGAGCTTTCGCCAACCGTTGGCAGCGAGGAGCAGGGAGAAACACTGATCCAGGGGCTTTTGAAAGACTTTGAGAGCGACCCCAGCAAGTTGTGGAGCACCAATATTTTTGGCAAAAGTCTGAACGAACTGGTGAATGAGGGTTTACAGGCCAAACTTATGCATATGCCCGCCGAAGCCCGCACCCGCCTGCAGCAGACACTGGAACGCATTATCAATGATGGCTGCGATGGGCTGATCTGCATTTTGCTGTAAGGAGGTGCCGCATTGTTCAGGCAAAAAAGGCTGGCCAGAGCTGCACAAATCCGGTGTGAGAACACCCGCCGGGCGTTCCATCTCTCTTTGCAGCAACTACGCCAGAACGAAGCCGCCTTCCAACAGGCGCAGGAAGACTTTGCCATCGAACGCACCATTTATGAGCACGCTGCCTTAATGTGCCACTGCCGGGCAATCTTGCGAGAACTGAGGGGGAGTGGCACATGCCTGCATCTATAATCGCTGTGGGTATTTTCTGTCTGCTGGTCACTGCCCGCGCGGCTGCCTGCCGCCGCTGGCCGCTGCTTGGCATTTTTGGTGGGGCAGCATGCGGTCTGGCCGGGCTGGGGGCAGTGGCACTGCTTGGCCCTTTAACGGGCGTCGCTCTGCCGCTGAACGCCCTGACTGCGGGAACCGCCGTTATCTTAGGGCTGCCGGGTGTAATTCTATTGATGGTGCTAAACCTGTTATAGTGTTACTTTTTAAGGCAATACCGCATAATTCCAAGTGCCGATACGGCGAGCGAGGTGCGGCAGATGCTAAGCCAAAAGCGCAGATAATACTGGATGTCTTATCGAGTATTTTGGCAACGCAGATGCCGTGCCGCAGCCGCCGGAGCGGTGCTTAAGCCGTAAGGCGGGAATTATGCGGTGTTGCCTTAAGTTCAGAACACGAAAAAGCCCCGCGCACAGTATTTTTACTGCGTGCGGGGCTGATTTGTTATAAAAAACGACTGGACCGTAAGCCGGGTTCTGTATTAAACGACGATCTATCTTGGTTTTACGTTGCCGCAAAACTCCGCGGCCCCAAAGGGCCGTCACGCCAACTCCGGGACGTGCGAGGCTTCCACATATGTCCCATACGGTTGTTGCTTCTGACAGGGTTTACATAGCCGCAAAGTCGCCAGTGCGCTGGTGAGCTCTTACCTCGCCTTTCCATCCTTACCGCCTGTTGGGGGCGGCGGTCTATTTCTGTTGCACTATCCCTAGGGTCACCCCCGGCTGCCGTTAGCAGTTGCCATGCCTCTGTGAAGCCCGGACTTTCCTCAGGGCGGTCAAGCCGCCCCGCCGTCGTATGTTCCACTCGTTTGTGTATTATCATACCATATTTTTGCATCATTTGCAACTGCTGTTTTTTTGTGTTATAATACATTGCGTATGAGCCGCTCCGGTGGTTCCGAACGGAGGTCAAACTGATGCAGATGCTGCATTTCCGCGTGCCCACATCCTGCAATGGCATGCGCCTGAATATTTTTCTGCGCACCATGGGTGTCAGCTCCGCCTGCATCAAGGCGGTCAAATATCAGGGCACCGGCTTCTGTGTGCGGCTGGGGGATGAGGTCATCCCCGTCCATACAGATTACCGCGTTGCAACAGCGCAGATTGTTTCGTTCGCTCTGCCTCCTGAGCCTCCCACCGCTGTTCAGCCGGAGCCGCTGCCTATTGATGTTATCTATGAGGATGAGTTTGCGGCTGTATTGAACAAACCTGCCGGCATTGCGGTACACCCCACATTAAACCATACCAGCGGGACCCTTGCGAACGGCTGGCTGTACCGCCTGAAATGCCGCGGCGAGGATGGCGTATTCCGCCCGGTCAACCGCATTGATAAAAACACCAGCGGCCTTGTGCTGTGTGCGCAGAATGCCTTTGCCGCGCCGGAACTCGCCAAGACTGCACAAAAGTGTTATCTTGCCCTGGTGGAAGGCCCGCTGCCCGTTGGGTCGGGCCGCATTGACGTCCCGATTGCACGCCGCGGCGATTCCATCATTGGCCGCTGTGTAAGGGAAGACGGCAAGCCCAGCGTGACGGAATACACCGTGCTGGCCACCAGCGCTTCCCATGCATTGGTTTCCTGTTTTCCGGTAACGGGCCGTACCCATCAGATCCGCGTTCACTTTTCCTGGCTCGGCCACCCGCTGGCGGGGGATAGTTTGTACGGCGGCCATACGGATATCATTGCGCGTCACGCCCTGCATTGCGCAGTGTTGCGGTTCAACCGCCCCGCGGACCATGAGCCCCGCCGGGTGCAGAGCCCTTTGCCGGAGGATTTTCTGGCCGCCTGCTGCGCAGCCTATCTGCCAGACAAAGAAGAGATTCAAACAATGTTACAATCCGTGCTGCCCTGCGCTGAGTAGCACAAAATGCCTACATTGCGCCCTATAACCCCATGCACGCGCCTTTACGCGCGGAAAGGAGCCCCTTTTGAGCACAAATCCTACCCATTTGGAACAACAGAATCAAACTGAACAACAAAATAAAGCACCTGTATCTTCTATCCGTACTCACAGCGGTTTTACCCTCTGGTTGGACGGCCTGCGCTGCAAGCTGACCGTACACGCCTGGCGGCGCAGAACAAAAAAAGCCCGCCGCCATCACAGCTTCCGTCAGGTACTGGCGCGTGTTCCACACGCGAACCTGATTGGCGATGCCTTGTACATGATCGGCTTTTGGGTCGAGTATGCCGTGGTTTGCGCTGTGCGCGGCACTTACAAAGTTGCTTCTACCATTGGCATGAACGCAGCCCGTTTGCTTGTCACAATCATCCGCCCGTTTGCTCTCGGTATCATTACCCTGTGCGAGGATATCGTCGAGCCGTTCCAGGTGGTTGGCTCCGGCATACGCCATTTCCGCGCAATTTCGGATGAACTTTCTGACGAAAGCGCCCATACCATCCGCAAGGAAAAACTCCGTTATTTCGCCCATGCCGCACGGCAATTTTTGCCGCTGCTGCTGAACGCGCTTTCTTACATTATGCCGGTTGCTGCGGCGGCAGGCTTTTTGTATGTGGTGCAGAGCGGGCTGAACCAGAACTTTGTTCTAAATGTTCAGGTTAATGGAACGTCTGTCGGCACGGTAGCCAGCGAACAGGTATTTGAAAGCGCCCGTGAAGATGTGCGTTCCCGTATCACCAATGCGGAAGCTGTTATGGCTTCCACCGGCGCACAGGTTTCGGATGACAGCTGGGATGTTACCCCTACCTACACGCTGGAATCCGGCAGCAGCACCATGACGGAAACCGAAGCTGCGGACGCCATTCTGTGCGCTTCCAGTGACCAGATCGGCGAAGCAACCGCTGTCTATGTGGATGATTCCCTGCGTTTTGTCACCACGGAAGGCGACCATCTGCGCACCTATCTGGAAAGTATTAAAGCGCCTTACGTCAACGCAATGGACCAGAACAAGCGCGTCAGCTTTGTACATGACATCAAGCTGGTTGACGGCATTTATCTGCTTTCTTCCATTTTGGATTACAACAATGTGATCAGTACCCTGAACCAGGGCGGCGGCCCCACCTATTACACCGCAGCAGCAGGGGATACTGTTCAGACAGTTGTGGATAATACCGGTGTATCCTGGGATACGCTGGCCGCATTAAACCCCGATCTGACCGGGACCGATGAAGTTCTGGATGAGGGAACCGCTGTTATGACTGGTGTTTCGCACCCGGATATGCTGCAGATCAAAGAGGTCTTGCGCAGCACCTATACCGAGCCGATCCCGTTTGACACCCAGACAAGTGAATCGGACGAATATGATTTCGGCAAGACGGTTGTTGTGCAGGAAGGTGCCGACGGCACCGAGGAGATTACCCGCGAAACCACCTATATTGACGGCGTTGAAAGCTCCAGCGAAGTTGTCAATTATAAAGTTTTGCAGAACCCTACCACACAGCTGATTGTTAAAGGTACTAAGCTTGCCAGCGGCATGGTTGCCCGCATTGGCAGCGGCACATTTGTATGGCCTGTTCCGAACTATACCTATGTCAGCCGCTGGATGAGCTCTTACCATAAGGGTGCCGATATCTGTGCCGCTTACGGTACCCCCATCATTGCATCGGATTCCGGCAAGGTCGTTACTGCCGGTTGGCATTACAGCTATGGCAATTATGTTATTATCGACCACGGCAACGGCTACCGCACGCTGTATGCGCATATGTCGCAGCTGAAATGCACAGCAGGCCAGGCCGTGAACCAGGGCGATGTCATCGGCCTGGTTGGCTCCACGGGTGACTCTACCGGCAACCACTGCCACTTTGAGATGTATTATAATGGTGCTCGTTTCAGCGCCCAGACCTACTTTGGCGGCATGCGTGCTTCCCGCTAAGCGGCGGGAATGATGCAAGTCATCCCTGTTATACCGGTATTTTCCTGTAGATTTGGCGCAAAAAGATTTCATTCAGGTTACAATTTATCTATTTTTTTACAAATAATAGGGTCAGCGCTTTTCAAAGTACACTGGATGGTGTATAATACAATATATGTGTGCGGTGGCTCCTGATTGCTGTGGGCTGTTTCGCACGTTTTACCCTAAAAGGAGAGTAGCTGCTTGGAAAAGTTTGTGATTCATGGGGGCAAGCCCCTGAACGGCGATGTCGTTATCGGCGGCGCCAAGAATGCCGCTGTGGCAATTTTGCCGGCCACCATTCTCGCGGCAGATAAATGTACCATCGAAAACCTTCCCTGTATCAGCGATGTTATGGCCTCCCTCCAGATCCTGAGCGAGCTGGGGGCCAGCATCCGCATGATTAGCAAAAGCACATATGAAATTGATACGACCCATTTGAACTGCACCGAGGTATCGAACGAGCTTTCCCGCCAGATGCGTGCCAGTTATTATTTTTTGGGCGCGCTGCTGGGCCGCTTTGGTGCCGGTCAGGTTGCCATGCCCGGTGGCTGCAATCTGGGACCGCGCCCGATTGACCAGCACCTGAAAGCCTTTACCGCTATGGGTGCCGATGATTCCGTTGAATACGGCATGATCCGTGTTCGTGCAGAGCACCTGACTGGGAGCCATATCTTTTTTGATACGGTTTCCGTTGGCGCCACCATGAACGCCATGCTGGCCGCTGTGAAAGCGGAGGGCCTGACCATTCTGGAAAACGTTGCCCGTGAGCCGCATGTTGTAGACCTTGCCAACTGCCTGAACATGATGGGTGCTGATGTGCACGGTGCCGGTACGGATGTTATCAAGATTCGTGGCGTCAAGCAGCTGCATGGTTGCTCTTATTCCATCATTCCGGACCAGATTGAAGCGGGGAGCTATATGGTTGGTGCAGCTATTACCGGCGGCGATGTGACCCTGCACAATGTGATTCCTAAACATATGGAGCCCATTACCGCAAAGCTCCGCGCCGCTGGTTGCGAAGTGACCGAATACGATGATGCCATGCGCATTGTGCGCCACGGTGCCATCCATCCGGTTAAAATCAAGACCATGCCGCACCCCGGATTTCCGACGGATATGCAGCCATTGATGACAGTGCTACTGACGCTGGCCGATGGCACTTCCATTGTAACGGAAGGCATCTGGGAAAACCGCTTCCGCTATGTGGACGAGCTGATCCGTATGGGTGCTAACATCCAGGTCGATGGCCAGGTCGCCGTTATTGAGGGTGTGAAAAAGCTGTATCCCGCCCCGCTGCGTGCGCTGGATCTGCGTGCCGGCGCGGCGATGGTCATGGCTGCCCTTGCCGCGGATGGTGTCAGCGAAATTGACGAGACCGCACACATTGAGCGTGGTTACGAAAACATTGTAGAAAAGCTGCAGGCACTTGGCGCGGATATCCGCCGTGTAGAAGTCCCTGTACGCATGACTCGCGCAATGTAACACTGGCTTTTACGGGCCGCAGCAATGCGGCCTGTTTTTTATGGCCGTTGGCAAAAGCGTTTCATCAAAGGCTGTATTTTGCATTGATGCGCCCGTGCAGCCGCAATTCAAAAGGATATCATTCTTTATGGCATTATTTACCACACTGTATTCCGGTTCCTCCGGCAACTGCGCCCTGATTTTGCACGAGGGAAAGTACCTTCTGATCGATATGGGCAAAAGCTGCCGTACAACCTTGAATGCGCTCCGCAGCCTGGGGCTTGCTGTATCAGACTGTGAGGGCATTCTCATTACGCACGAACACTCAGACCATGTCAGCGGGTTGGATACTTTTTTCAAGCATTATTCGGTGCCAGTCTATGGCTGTGCTGACACATTGGATACGCTTTATTCCCGCGGAACCATTCCGCCCGCACTGGACGCGATTGCCATGGATGGCCGCACTGAGGATATTGGCACATTCCGTGTTTCCAGCTTTCCCACCAGCCACGATGTACCGTGCTGTGGCTACCGCGTCACAACGCCGGACGGCCACATTATGGCGCTTGCCACGGACCTTGGTGTATTAACTCCTGTCGTGCAGGAAAACCTTGCCGGTTGCAGCCTGGTTGCGCTGGAAGCCAACTACGACTCGTTCAGCCTGCACGGTGGGCCGTATCCTTATTATCTCAAAGTGCGTATTGCCAGCGACCGCGGCCACCTGGACAACCGCGCCTGTGCGGCCGAGCTGCTGGACCTGATTCAGGACGGCTGCAAAAAGTTTGCGCTGTGCCATCTCAGCCAAACTAACAATTCGCCAGAGCTGGCACTAACCACAGTATACAATGTCTTGCTTGCCGCTGGCATCCAGCCAGGGCGGGATGTGCTGATTCAGGCACAGTCCCGCAATGAAGTAAGCCCCTACATAGAGTTCTGAGGTACCCCATGCAGAATATTGATTTGATTTGTGTTGGAAAGTTGAACGCGCCCTATTTTGCGGCAGGCGTTGCCGAATATCAAAAGCGTCTTGGCGCTTTCTGCAATTTCCGCATTATTGAGCTGCCAGAAGCTGCGATTGCAGATAAAAACGCCAGTGACGCCCAAATCAGCAAAGCTCTGGACAAAGAGGCCACCGCCATTCTTTCCAGCCTGCGCAAAGGGGAATATCTCGCCGCGCTTTGCGTGGAAGGTAAACAATTTTCCAGTGAAGAGCTGGCAAAACTGATTGCAGACCGCGCCAATAGCGGGGCGGGGGATATTGCATTTGTAATTGGCTCATCCCACGGGCTGGCGGATTCTGTAAAAAAGGCCGCCAACGCAAAGCTGTCCATGGGACGCATCACGATGCCGCACCAACTGGCCCGCCTTGTACTGACGGAACAGATCTACCGCGCCTGCACCATCAACAATGGCATGAAATATCACAAATAATATAAAACAGCAAAGCCAGATGGACAACGCCAATGTTCTGTCTGGCCTTGCTGTTTTTATGCCTTATGGCAACACCGCATAATTCCCGCCTTACGGCTTAAGCACCGCTCCGGCGGCTGCGGCACGGCATCTGCGTTGCCAAAATGCTCGATAAGACATCCAGTATTATCTGCGCTTTTGGCTTGGCATCTGCCGCACCTCGCTCGCCGTATCGGCACTTAGAATTATGCGGTATTGCCTTATATTTTTTTGTGCGAAAATGGACGGTCAGCTCTCTTATATTATCAAACAGCCAAAACCTGATCTACCGGGCGTGCTGCTTTCCTTAACACTCCTTTTTGTGGATAGAGACAAGTCATCCACAGGGCAGTGCTTTAACAACTGCATGTAAAAAACAAAAATGTTCCCCGGAACCATTCTGCCCTAACAGCAAACCAGTTCCGGGGAACGTTATATTATATTTTGTTTTGGCTTACCGGGTCAGCCTATCGGCTCGACTTCCGCTACGCCGCAAAAATTAGTACTTCAGCTTATCCAGGGTATCCTTGTACGGGGTATCGGCAGCGGTCTTCATCGTTGCCTGTGCCTTGTACTTGTTCAGCATCATTGCGCTGCGGGCAGGATCAGCCAAAGTGCCGGCACCGGCAATGCAGCCGCCGGGGCAGGCCATACCTTCCAGCAGATAGCCGTTGTACTTGCCGGCAGCAGCCAGCTGCATCATCTTCTTGCATTCTGCCAGGCCCTGTGCGGAAACGACCTTCACTTCGCGGGTCGGGTCTTCCTTCTTGATGACATTGACGACCGCCTGTGCAACACCGCCGCTGACGGCAAAGCCGCGGCCGTCGGCACTGGCATTGTTGAAGTTATCATTCGGGTCATCCGGCAGGTCATCAAAGTTGATCTGCTTGGCTTCAAACATGCCCATCAGTTCTTCAAATGTCAGGACAAAGTCAACCTCGCTGCGCACACTGTGGCGGCTGGCTTCCAGCTTCTTTGCGGCGCAGGGGCCGACAAAGCAGATACGGGCTGCGGGGTGATCCTGCTTCAGCAGGCGGGCAGTCAGCACCATGGGGGTCATGGCCATGCTGATGCAGTCAGCAAACTTGGGGAAGTTCTTCTTGGCCATAACGCTCCACGCCGGGCAGCAGGAGGTTCCCATGAACGGGTGCTTGGAGGGAACTTCCTCCAGGAAGTCATGCGCTTCATCAATGGTGCACAGGTCAGCACCGATGGCAACTTCTGCAGTGTTGGCAAAGCCCAGGCGCTTCATGGCCTCGCGCAGTTTGGCGGGGGTCATGTTGGGGAACTGGTTGACAAAGGCAGGTGCCACGATGGCGATGACTTCATCTCCGCGCTTGATGGACTGGATCAGCTGGAAGATCTGTCCCTTATCCACGATAGCGCCGAACGGGCAGTTGACCAGGCACATACCGCAGGATACGCACTTGTTGTAATCAATATCTGCGCGGCCATGCTCGTCAGAACGAATAGCACCAACGCCGCAAGCCTTGGCGCAGGGGCGCTCCACCTTGACGATGGCGTTGTACGGGCAGGTGGTTACGCAGCGGCCGCACTTGATGCAGAGATCCTGATCAATGTGACTGCGGCCATTGCGGAAGCTGATTGCCTTTTTGGGGCAGACCTCCTGGCAGGGGTGAGCCAGGCAGCCCTGGCACATGCTGGTAACCTTTATGATCTTTTCCGGGCACTTGTTACAGGCAAACTTGATAACGTTGATCAGCGGTGGCTCATAGTACTTGTCAGCAATTACGCTGTGCTCCAGGTCTTCGGTAGCAGAAACGCTCTCGGTAACCGGGCGCAGAGAAAGGCCCATAGCCAGACGGATGCGTTCAGAAACAATCGCTCTCTCCAGGAAGATGCTGCTGCGCAGCGAAGAGTCCTCGCCGGGCATGATCTTAAAGGGCAGGTCCCGGATTTCCTTCGCGTAATCTGCCATTTCATTGCTCTCATAGGACATGCGGGCAACTTCGGTAAATACCTTGCGCCGAATGTCGGTTACAGGGGTATAAATGCCTCTCATTGTGCTTATGCTCCTTACACAAAACTTCTAATTGGCCGTATGTGCAAAGCCGCGGTTCGGCCCCGCACACGCACATTCGCTGGATGTGCGCCGCAATGGAAATTGCTGTTTTCCATGCTCTAAGGCAACACCGCACAATTCCCGCCTTGCGGCTTAAGCACCGCTCCGGCAGCTGCGGCACGGCATCTGCGTTGCCAAAATGCTCGATAAGACATCCAGTATTATCTGCGCTTTTGGCTTAGCATCTGCCGCACCTCGCTCGCCGTATCGGCACTTAGAATTATGCGGTATTGCCCTAAGTTAAAATAATAACGATACGGCTCCTGTTAAGATTTTACCAAGAAACCGCCTTTATTACAAGAGGAAAACCCGGAAATTCAAGAAAAAACCGCGCAAATTTTATGTTTTCCCGCCTTGTCCATCACTGTGCCTGGGCGCGGCAACGCTTGCCGTCCCATTCACCCAGTGTTACGGTCACGATTTCACCGCTTTTGTGCCCCGGCGCATTGACCACAACTGGCAGATACTGTTTGGTGTATCCGGTGAACAAGGTGGAGGACAGTGGGGTTTCCAGCAGCACCTGTGCCGTGCGCCCCTGTGCTGCATGGGCCAGTTCTGCGCGTACCTTCTCCACAGCGGCGGTCATGCGACGGCTGCGGGATTCCTTTTCATGCTCCGGAACCTGATTCGGAAAATCGAACGCGGGCGTTCCTTCGCGGCGAGAATAGGGGAAAACATGTACTTTCAAAAAGCGCTGTCCTGCCACAAATGCCATGCTGTCCTCAAAATCCTGCTCCGTCTCGCCGGGAAAGCCCACAATCACATCGGTCGTAATGCTCACGTTTTCCTCGCCAAAAGCTTCTCGCAGCTTTGCGGCAACGGCGGCATATTGTTCCGTGGTATAAGGGCGGCGCATGGCGCGCAGAGTCTTGCTGCTGCCGCTTTGCAGGCTCAGATGGAACTGCGGGCAAAGCTTCGGCACAGCAGCCAGGCGGCGGATATCGTCATCCGTCAGCATATCCGGGTCAAGGCTGCCCAAGCGGATGCGCTCAATGCCCGCCACAGCCGCCGCATGTTCCACCAGCTCCGCCAGGCCCGTTCCGGTATCTTTGCCATAGCTGGGCAGGCTGATTGCCGTCAGCACAACTTCACAGTAACCGGATGCCGCCAAGCGGCGCAGTTCTTCCAGAATGCTTATTTCGCTGCGGCTGCGCACCGGGCCGCGGGCGCGGGGAATCACGCAATAAGCGCAGCGGCGGTTGCAGCCATCTTCTACCTTCACAAATGCGCGGGTGTGATCTGCAAAGCGGTCCATCGGCAGTTCTTCAAAGCTTTCGCCCTTCTGGTGCGGGCGAATGTCCACCACCTTGGTTTCCTCGCCGTTCAACACTTTTTGCACATCCTGCAAAATGGCGTGGCGGTTGCCGGAACCCGTTACCACATCGGCTTCTTCAATTTTAGCGGCTTCTTCCGGGAACGCCTGCGGGTAACAGCCCGTCAGAACTGTCACCGCGCCGGGGTTTTCGCGTTTGGCGCGGCGCAGCCATTTGCGGCTTTTCTGGTCGCCAAAGTTCGTCACGGTGCAGCTGTTGACCACATAAACATCCGCACCGTCTTTTTCTTCCACTACGGTAAACCCATTTTGCTCAAACAGCTGGGCCAACGCACCCGTTTCGTTCTGGTTGACTTTACAGCCGAGGGTATAAAAACAAACTCTCATCGTATTCCGTCCTTCTATTGGTTAACGCTCTATTAGTATTATAATAGAATCTGCCCATTCTGACAAGGCTCCACCGCCCACACAGAAAAAGATGAGTGGTAATACCATGCGGCTGCAATAAACATCCCTTATACCGCATACAATATCACCAAAGCAAAAAACATTCTTGCCGGGCAGCGCCCGGCCAAAGACGATGGCAGGGGAGGCTTTGGTCATGAAAAAGCGGGTTGCAGCCCTGATTTTGGGATTATTTTTTATCTTGAATGCGCTGCCCTGTGCAGCGCTGGATATTAACCCGGCCACCGATCGGGATTTTGATGTTCCCTGCCAGGCGGCTATCCTGATTGATGAAGATTCCGGCACAGTCTTATATGAAAAGAACGCCGACGAGTCCCGCCCTATCGCCTCCATCACCAAGATTATGACGCTGCTGTTGACCTTTGAAGCACTGGAAGCAGGGAAGGTCAGCCTGAGTGATATCGTCCCCGTATCCGAACACGCCTATCATATGGGTGGAAGCCAGATTTGGCTGGAACCCGGCGAACAGCTGACATTAGATGAAATGCTGAAAGCCATCTGTATTTCCTCCGCCAACGATGCCGCAGTAGCCGTTGCCGAATTTATTGGTGGCAGCGAGCCGGTATTTGTGGAGCGCATGAACGCCCGCGCCAAAGAGCTGGGTATGCAGAGCACCACGTTCCGCAACGCCTGCGGGCTGGATGAAGACGGCCACCTTTCCACCGCGCGCGATGTCGCCATCATGAGCCGGGAAATGCTGCTGAACCACCCGGAAATTGAAAATTACTGCACTGTATGGATGGATACCCTGCGCGGCGGTACAACCCAACTGGTGAACACCAACAAACTGCTGAAAAGCTATAATGGCATCACCGGGCTGAAAACGGGAACAACCGGCAAGGCCGGTGTGTGCATCTCCGCCAGTGCATCGCGGGATGATTTGCGGCTGATTGCTGTTGTGCTGGGTTCTTCCAGCGGCAAGGAGCGCTTTGCCGCTGCCACCAGCCTGCTGGATTATGGCTTCGCTATGTTTGAAAGTGCGTTGGTTCCCATCCCGGCAGACGCCCCCAAAACACTGCCCGTGCAGAAGGGTGAAGAGCCCACGCTGGAACTATGTTACACCGCGCCGGAGCGCTGCCTGGCCGTAAAAGGGCAGGGCAGCGCCCTGCAAGCTGAAGTTGAGCTTCCGCAAACGCTGGAGGCTCCCATCCGGGAAGGTTCGGTTATCGGCAGCCTAAACATCAAAAACAGCCAGGGCATTTTGCAAAGCTGCCCAATTATTGCGGCAAAACCTGTTGACGCGCGCAGTTTTAGCGGTTGTTTCCGGCGTGTTGTCAATGCTTTATGGCTTACAGCGTAAGGTTTTGTGCAAAACGGATGAAAAACGCCAGGTTTTGGCTTGACAATCAAGCGTAAAAACTGTATCATGAAGTTACTAAATTATGGATGAGGAGGATTTAAGCGATGAGTGTCAAATACAATGGCAAACATCTTGCAAAGTTTATCCGTCCCGAAGAATATGATACGATCTTCCCGCAGGTCGAGCTTGCCCACCAGCAGTTGGAATCCCGTTCCGGTGCTGGCAATGATTTTTTGGGCTGGCTGGACCTGCCTGTTAATTATGACAAGGAAGAGTTTGCCCGTATCAAGGAAGCAGCCAAAAAGATCCGTGAAGATTCCGATGTGCTGCTGGTCGCCGGTATCGGCGGCTCTTACCTGGGCGCACGCGCTGTTGTCGAAGCAGTCAAGGGTCTGTATCACAACGATACCGAGGACGGCCTGAAGATTTATTTCTGCGGTAACACAATTTCTCCCACTTACCTGAACGACATCATTAAGGTGACCAAGGGTAAGCGTTTCTCCATCAATGTTATTTCTAAATCCGGTACCACCACCGAAACCGCTCTGGCGTTCCGCGTTCTGCGCAAGTTGCTGGAAGATTCCGTTGGCCCGGAAGAGGCGAACAAGCGCATTTATGCCACCACTGACCGTGCCAAAGGCACCCTGAAGCAGCTGGCTGATGCACAGGGCTGGCCGACCTTTGTTGTTCCTGATGATGTTGGCGGCCGTTACTCTGTTCTGACTGCCGTTGGTCTGTTGCCCATCGCCTGTGCCGGTATCGACATTGATGCCCTGATGAAAGGTGCTGCTGATGCCCGCGAAGCTTACAGCGTTTGCAGCAAGGATAACGATGCTTATCGTTATGCGATGACCCGCAACATCCTGTACCGCAAGGGCAAGGTTGTGGAAACCCTGGCCGCTTTTGAGCCCGACTTTACCATGATGAACGAATGGTACAAGCAGCTGTTTGGCGAAAGCGAAGGCAAAGACCAGAAAGGTCTGATGCCGACTTCCTGCGTCTTCTCGACTGACCTGCACTCCATGGGTCAGTTCCTGCAGGATGGTAGCCGCACGATGTTCGAGACTTATGTCGATATCAAGAATACCCGTGAGGATTTTTACATTGAACCGCTGGAAGGCAACTTTGATGGTCTGAATTTCCTAGCTGACCAGAACATGAGCGTTGTAAACCGCAAGGCCATGGAAGGCACCATTCTGGCCCATAATGATGGCGGCGTGCCGATCGGCGTGATTGAAGTAGATTCTCTGGATGCTTATAATGTTGGCTACCTGATTTACTTCTTCTGGAAAGCATGCGCTGTTTCCGGTTATCTGCTGAGCGTCAATCCGTTTGACCAGCCCGGCGTGGAAAGCTACAAAAAGAACATGTTTGCCCTGCTTGGCAAACCTGGTTATGAGGATCGCAAAGCGGAGCTGGAGGCAAAGCTTGGCTAATGCCTGTTTCCGCTTCAATATAAAGGAGGTCACTTCTTATGATTAAACTGATCGTTGGCGCCAAAGGCTCCGGCAAAACCAAGACCATGATCGATATGATCAACAACGCAACCAAGACCACTTCCGGCAACATCGTTGTTATTGAGAAGTCCATGAAACTTACCACCGAGATTAACCACGCAGCCCGCCTGCTGGACGCCGATGAATACGACATCAACGGCGCTGATATGCTGTACGGTTTTGTTGCTGGTGTTCTGGCTGGTAACTATGATATCACCGAACTGTTCATTGACGGCATCCTGAAAATCGTTGACCACAACATGGATGCAGCCGCCAAGGTCCTGGCTGAGATTGATAAGATTGCAGGCAATAGTGTTGAGGTTGTTGTGACCGTATCCGCTGATCAGGCTTCTCTGCCGGAAGGCATCAAGAAGTACCTGTAAAAGCATTGTCCTTTAAGTAACTGGGGGGCAGGCGCTGCAAGAGCCTGCCCCTTTGGTATGCCGTGCAAAAGCAGTGGCTTTTGCTGCAATACAGCTGCCCATCCGATTGAAAAGAGTGGGAAAATCAAATTCTTTTACTTTTTTCTGTTTTTTTGTTGACAAGATGGGTCGACTTGTGTATACTAGATAAGCAACCTTTTGAGGTGTAACTATGCGCTTTGATATTCGGAACTATTTCAAAACGGGCAAAACGCCCTATACAGCGCAATTTTCTGAAGATTTCTCCACAGAAAATTTTGATGGAAGTGTGATCCGTGAACCGGTCACAGGTTCTTTTCAGGCTGTGCCCACTGCTGATGGTGTGGTCATGCAGCTGACGATTGCCGCTGAAACCGATGCCGAATGTGCACGTTGCCTTACACCCATTCACCAGAGTTACAATTTTAGTGTGGATTATTTCGTCAAAGAGCGTGAGCTTGATGACCCGGACTTTGAGTTACCGCTGGATGAAAAAGGCTGCTTGGATATACGGGAGCTCGTGTACCAGGAATTGATTTTCAAAATTCCGCGGGTACTTTTATGCAGCCCCGATTGTCAAGGCCTATGCCCCATCTGTGGCAAAAGGAAGGCGGCAGGATGTAACTGCCAACCGGCAGACGAAGCTGCCCCTGCAGATGCCCGGCTTAGCATATTAAAACAACTGCTTAGTTGAATTTCACCAAGGAGGTGCTTAAAAATGGCAGTACCCAAGAGAAAACAATCCAAAGCCCGTCGCGATAAACGCCGTTCTAACGTTTGGAAGCTGGAGGCTCCTACGCTGGTGAAATGTCCTCAGTGTGGCGAACTCAAGGTGCCCCATCAGGTTTGTGGCAAGTGTGGCTACTACAAGGGCGTCGAAGTTGTCAAGGTTAGCAAAGAGGCTTAATTGCTTCTTAAAGGGAGGGGCTGTGCCTCTCCCTTTTTCTTGTTTATCCCCATTTTTTATTCTGCCGGAAAGGAGCTGCCACCATGCCGCTACATCTTGTCAGTGTTGATGAACATTCCCCCGCACAGCGTTTGGGCTTGGAACCTGGCTGTACGCTGTTGGCCATTGATGGTAACCCCCTGAACGATGCATTGGACTATCAGTTCTATACCTCTGCGCCGCATTTCACTCTGACGATCTGCCAGAATGGTGCACAGCAGCAAATTTCTGTTGAAAAAGGGGAATATGAGCCTTTCGGCTGCAATTTCAAAACATACCTTGGTGATGAAAAGCACAGTTGTGCTAACCATTGCATGTTCTGTTTTATTGACCAGCTGCCCCCTGGTATGCGGGAACCGCTTTACTTTAAGGATGACGATGAACGTCTTTCCTTTTTGTATGGCAATTATATCACGATGACCAACCTGACGGACCGTGAGGTTGAGCGCATTATCAAGCTGCATATCAGCCCTATTTTCATCTCGGTGCACACCACCAACCCCCAGCTGCGGGTACGCATGATGGCAAACAAGCGCGCAGCCGAAACCCTGCGCTATCTGGACGTGTTTGCCAAAGGCGGCATTGATATGAACTGCCAGCTGGTGTTATGCCGCGGCATCAATGATGGAGACGAGCTACGCCGCACGCTGGACGACCTGTTGCGGCTACGGCCGCAGGTGGAAAGTATTGCTGCCGTGCCCGCCGGTGTAACAGCCTACCGTAAGGGGCTGTTTAAGCTGACGCCTTACGACCAGCAGTCCGCCGCCGAAACGCTGGACATCATGGAGGAATATTGTGCCCGCTGCCGGAAACAGTACGGCCGCAGTGTTGTTTACCCCAGTGATGAATGGTATCTGCTGGCGGGGAGGGAAGTTCCCCCTGCTGAATTCTATGACAACTATGACCAGCTGGAAGACGGCGTTGGCATGTGGCGGATGTATCATGATTCCTTCCGGGATGAGTTGCAGATCCCACGCAGCAATGTGGAACCGCGCAGCATTGATGTTGTGACCGGAACCCTTGCCGCGCCGCTTATCCGCGAAATGGCAGAAGCCACCCATGCCAAATACCCGCAGATCTCCGTTACCGTACACGCCATCCAGAACGATTATTTTGGCGGCACTGTCAGCGTTGCGGGCCTTGTGACGGGAACGGATATCATCAAGCAATGCAAGGGCAATTTGAGCAGCAATATTCTTTGTGTTCCCGAAGTGATGCTCCGGGACGAAAAAGACCGCTTTTTGGATGATCTCACCGTCAAGCAGCTGGGGGAGGCCCTTGGCTGTGAGATTGAGGTTATCCCAACCGATGGTGCCGGTGGGTGCAAAGCTTACCTTGGGGAACTGAAGCCAAAACCCAAACGCAAAAAGCTGCATTTTTCTTTTGGTGGGCGGTAATCCCGCCCGTATTTGCGGTGTAAACCGCATAAACTTTATTATGTAAGGAGGCATTTGACTATGGCAAAACCGATCGTAGCCATCGTTGGCCGCCCCAATGTGGGCAAGTCAACGCTTTTTAACAAGCTGACCGGCCAGCGCCTTGCCATTGTGGAAGATACGCCCGGCGTTACCCGCGACCGTATTTTCTGTGATTGCGAATGGTGCGGCCATAAGTTCCTGCTGGTTGATACCGGCGGCATTGAGCCCAACATTGACGACGGCCTGCTGGCCCATATGCGGGAACAGGCCCAGATCGCCATTGATTCCGCAGATTGTATTATCATGGTGGGCGAAATTGGCGCTGGCGTTACCGCCCAGGACCAGGATATTGCCGGTATGCTGATGCGCAGCGGCAAGCCTGTGGTTCTGGCAGTCAACAAGTGTGATAAAGTCGGCGAACCGCCGATGGAGCTGTATGACTTTTACAGTCTTGGCATTGGCGATATCGTGCCGATTTCCAGCGTTCATGGCCATGGTACCGGCGACCTGTTAGATACCGTGTGTGAGAACCTGCACTTTGATGACAACGATGAGGAAGAAGAGGACCGCATTCCTGTTGCCGTCATTGGCCGCCCCAACGTGGGCAAATCCAGCCTGATCAACCATATTTTGGGCGAAAACCGCCTGATTGTTGCCAATGAGGCAGGTACCACCCGTGATGCCATTGATACCATGGTGGAAAACCAGTACGGCAAGTTTATCTTTACCGATACCGCCGGTCTGCGCAAGCGCGGCAAGGTGGAAAGCGGTGTGGAGCGCTACAGCGTGCTGCGCAGCCTGGCTGCTGTGGAACGCAGCCGCGTGTGCGTTATCATGATTGATGCAACCGTCGGCTTTACGGAGCAGGATTCCAAGGTTGCCGGTTATGCCCATGACCAGGGCAAGGCCTGCATTATTGCTGTAAACAAGTGGGATGCCGTTGAAAAAGACAGCTACACCATGGACAAGATGCGCAAGCAGCTGGAAGAGGATTTCAGCTTTATGTCTTATGCGCCCATCCTGTTCATCAGCGCAAAAACCGGCCAGCGGCTGGACAAACTGTTTGAAACCATCCAGTATGTGGACGTGCAGAACGGCACCCGCATCCCGACCGGCGCATTGAACGAGATGCTGGCGCGCTCTACCGCGCGTGTGCAGCCGCCCTCTGATAAGGGCAAGCGCCTCAAGATTTTCTATATCACCCAAAGCTCCACCCGCCCGCCAACATTTGTTGCGTTCGTCAACCAGAAAGCGTTGTTCCATTTTTCTTACCAGCGCTATATTGAAAACCAGATTCGGGAAAACTTTGGCCTGACCGGTACACCGATACGCCTGCTGATTCGTGAGCACGGCGATGGTTCGGCACGCTGAGGACCACGAGGGGGAGAACAGATGGTTCATTTGATGGAAGCCTGCCTGCTTACAGCATTGCAGGCCTATCTGTTGGGAAGCCTGCTGTTTGGCGTTTTGGTTTCCAAACTTTTTTACCACGATGATGTCCGCCTGCATGGCAGCGGCAACGCCGGCATGACCAACGTGCTGCGCACCTATGGCAAGCTGCCCGCAGTGATCACTACCATCGGCGATGTGGGCAAAAGTGTGGTTGCCGTCAAGCTGGGGCAGTTTATCTTTGCTTCGTTGCTGTCCGGCACCGGGGCTGATTTCCAGCCGCTTTTGCAGCCGATCTGCGGCGCTTACCTTGCCGCCATCTTCTGCATGCTGGGCCACAGCAAGCCTGTCTTTTTTGGCCTGCGCGGCGGCAAAGGCGTGCTGGTTGGTGCCGGTGCTGCGTTAGCCACCGAACCGATTGCCTGCCTGGTGCTTTTGGTAATCTTTCTGGTTGAAGTTGCTATCACCCACATTGTCAGCCTGGGCAGCATTATTATTGCTGCACTGTATCCTGTGCTCACGCTCTGCTACTGGCTCTGGAAGGGCACCGATGCTGCATCCCTTGTGTTCATCACGGTATGTTGCGTGTTAATGGGCGCTTATGTCATCTGGCTGCACCGTTCCAACATCCAGCGCCTGAAGAACGGCACAGAATATCGCTTTGGCGAGAAAAAGAAAGAAAACCAGTAATTTTGCTGCATTTTCTCTTCTTTTCCATTGCCTCAGCCTTGCCAAAACGCACAAAATTGATGTTTTCAAACCCAAGGCCTTACCCAGGCCTTGGGTTTTGTGCTATAATAGTATTGTAAGACGTTAAAAAGTGTGAATGGGAGGTTTGTTTTATGTTTTGTGTTGGTGATATTGTCGTTTACGGCGCACATGGTTTATGCAAAGTGGATGGGATCGGCCCACTGCCCATGAAATTTGCGGACAAAAGCAAACGCTATTACACGCTGCACACCTGCAAACAGCCAAGCATGACAATTTATGCCCCCGTTGACAACCAGACCGTTGTGATGCGTCAGCCGCTGAACAGGGCGCAGGCGGAGACTTTGATTTCGGAAATGCCCCAATATGCAGTTGTCCCCATCATGGATGCCAAAGAGCGGGAAAGCCGCTGCCGCGAGGCCCTGCAAACTTGTGACTGCCGCGAGATTGCCAAGATGATAAAAGGTCTGCATGACCGCCACGAAATCCGTGTACAGCACAAAAAGCATGATACTGCCGCTGATGAACGCTATTTCCGCCAGGCGCAGGAACGGCTGTACAGTGAGCTTGCTTATGCCCTTGGCATAGAGGAAGATGCCGTTCCCGATTATATTGCCCAGCGCATCGCCCTTGCTTAACGTCTGGCAATCATATCGGGCAGGAAACATCAACGCTTATGGCAATACCGCATAATTCTAAGTGCCGATACGGCGAACGAGGTGCGGCAGCTGCGTTACAATATAAATAAGATTCTGCCACTTTGAAAGGGGCTTATACCTATGGCTATGAAAGAAATTAAAATTACCGATTTCGAGGGGTTGCAGATCGGCAATGCTGAAAACACGGAAGCCGCCACCGGCTGCACGGTACTGCTGTTTGGCAAAGATGGCGCGCCCGCCGGGCTGGATGTACGCGGCGGGGGACCAGCCTCCCGCGAAAGTGAGCTGCTGAAACCCATGGCAGCAGCACAGATCATCCATGCCATTCTGCTCAGCGGCGGAAGTGCTTTCGGTCTGGATGCTGCCGGGGGTGTACAGAAGTATCTGGAAGAACGCGGCATTGGTTTTGATGTCGGCGTTACCAAGGTGCCGCTTGTCTGCCAGTCCGACCTGTTTGATTTGACGGTCGGCCGCATGGATGTGCGCCCTGATGCCGCCATGGGTTACGCCGCCTGCCTGGGTGCTGAGCACAACAATTACCGCGATGGCAACTATGGTGCAGGAACAGGTGCTTCCGTTGGCAAAATGACCGGTATGGGCACCTGCATGAAATCCGGCATCGGTTCCTATGCCGTGCAGCTGGGCGATTTGAAAGTCGGTGCCATTGTTGCCGTTAACTCGCTGGGGGATATTTATAACTGGCGTGATGGGCACAAAGTCGCCGGTATGCTAACCCCTGACTGCAAGCATTTTGTGGACAGCGAGGATGTTGTTTTCGCAGACTATGAGGTAGTAGAAAACAAGTTTGTCGGCAACACCACCATCGGCGTTGTGCTCACCAATGCAGCGTTCCAGAAAACCCAGCTCTGCAAACTGGCTGGTATGGCGCACGATGGTTACGCCCGTTCCATCCGCCCGGTACACACCTCGGCAGACGGTGACAGCATTTATGCCGTATCCCTTGGCAAGCTTGCCGCGGACCAGGATGTTGTCGGCGCATTGGGAGCTCGCGTTATGAGCGAAGCGATCCTGCGTGCCGTACAAAGTGCTGATGCCGCTTATGGCCTGCCCTGCGCGAAAGATTTCCAATAAAGGTCCACATTCAGCCGCTATTCCGCCGGGATAGCGGTTTTTGCTTTGCCAGCCGCTTTTAACCTCGCGCAGCGATTGTTGATTTTGCGGGCATTATGGTGTAGAATAATTTATAATGGTGTTTTATGTTTATTTTAAAAGCTGATTTCAATTTACCATATCATCCTGTTTCATCGCCGCTGTTTTACTGGTATAGGAGGCCCCATTGGCAAATCTTCAAAAACAAATTGATGCACTTACAGCATATTTCCAGGCGGATTGCGTCCGTCCTGGTGTGTTGCCCATTGCGCTTACGATAGAGCATTTCATTACCCGTTTGGACGGAACCCCCGTTGACTATGCCCAGCTGGCACAGGTCATTTACTCCATGCAGGGGCATGATGAGCCCCTGCGGGAGGATAACGTGTATCTCGGGTTCCGCTGCCCAAGTTATACCATTACCATCCAGGCCGGCTGCCAGGTTACCATTTCTTTGGCACCATATCCCACTGTGTTGCAGGCTATGGCAGTGTACGAGGGCTGCTTTACCCGCCTGTGCAACGCCCTTGCGGCCAATAACATGTATGCCCGCACCGTAGGGGTTCATCCATCCCGCCGGGCGGAGCTTCTGCCGTTGGTACCGCAGAGCGGCTATATGATCATGGACCGCTATTTCCGCAATACCGGCAATCAGGGTGGAGTCATGCTGCGGGCCACCGCTTCCACCCGCGTTACTATCCGCTACACCAGCGAAGCTGACTTTGTCCGTAAGTTCCGTGTGGCCTGCCTGATCACCCCGCTGCTGGCGTTGCTGACGGACAATGTCCCACTGTACCAGGGGGAATCCAACCATAACTACAGCATTCATACCCACATTTGGAACAATGTGGACCCCGACCGCTGCGGCATTTACCCCAACGTGATGGATTCCAATTTTGGCTTTGAAAGTTACGCCGCCTATATTTTACAGCAGCCGCTTGTCGTGGCACGGCATGGGGCGCGCATTGTCGGCGTTGGGCGCAAATCCGCCTTTGAAGTATATCCTTCCTTTTTGGGACATGGCGATATTGAGCAGATCCTTTCGATGTTCTATTACGATGTCTGCCTGAACCATAACGGCATTGAACTTCGCACTGCAGACAGCCTTGCGCCGCGTTATGCAGCATCTTATGCACAACTGATCAAGACTCTGTTCTCCAGCCATGCCGCGCAGGAGGGCATTCTGCGCCGGTATGCCGGGGCAAATTCCGCCCAGATCGAAGCCGCTAAGGTTGGTATCTGCTGCAACGGCTACCAGGCCCAGGTATATGGCCGCGCCGCCGCTGGCGAAGTCAGCTGGCTGCTGGCCCAGGCCAAAAGCCATGCCGCCGCCCCGGATGACCGCCGCCTTTTGGAGCCGTTGGCAGAGTTGGCCGCAAAAAAGCGCACCCCGCGCGAGATTTCCGGCTGCGTTTAAGCCGTACTTTTCCATCAGTTCCGCCATGTATCAAGCCATCGTTTTTGCGGTATACTAACGCAAAGCAGCAAAAGCGGGGTGTCAGCCATGCGGGAAACATCGTACCATGTAGTAATTACAGAAATGACCGTGCGTGCCCTTTGGGAAACGCAGAATGTTCTGGACTGCATCCCAGATGCTCTGTGGGACATCCGGTTTGGCGGGGCGCCCGTCTGGCAGCATATTTACCATATGCTGCATGAGCTGGATCAGTGGTTCATTAACCCCGATGACCCTGATTTTGTGGAACCGCCCGTGCACCACCCACATTTGCAGAATCTATCGATTTACCCCGCAGCCCACCTGGACCGCCGCCAGATTGATGACTACTTTTATACCATTAAGGCCAAGCTTTCATTGTATCTGACTTCCTTGCATGACGAGGATCTTTTGCAGCGGCCGGAAAACTGTACCTGGACCCGCTTCACCTTGATTTTGGCACAGTTCCGGCATTGGCACCTGCATTTGGGGATGCTGATGGGTTTTGTACAGGCGGACACCGGTTTGTGCCCCCGCACGTTACCACCGAGCACTGATATTCCAACCGGGCCGTATGATCCATATGAATAGCGCCGTTATTCTTTGGGCAGCACCGCATAATTCCCGCCTTACGGCTTAAGCACCGCTCCGGCGGCTGCGGTACGGCATCTGCGTTGCCAAAATGCTCGATAAGACATCCAGTATTATCTGCGCTTTTGGCTTAGCATCTGCCGCACCTCGCTCGCCGTATCGGCACTTAGAATTATGCGGTATTGCCTTTGATTTTCTTTCATAACACATAACAGGTAAATCCTATGAAACGTTTCTGGGCTTTTATTGCCGCATGCCTTTTTCTGCTATTGACCGCATGCGGCGGCAGCACATCAACGACCGAACCTGTTTGGCAGGCTGAACTGCCAAATACTGGCATCACGGTACAGGTATCCGGCTGCACACTGGAAGAGAAAACTGCCTCTTACTGGGCCAATCCCGGCGCAGCAGGGGAACCGCAGTCTATCATGGAGTTATACGCTACCGACAGTGCTCCGCTGCTTGAAATTGCCGCACCAAAGGCGCAGGTCGATATCCAGTTCGTACAGCCGGTGGCAGGCGGCATGGCCGCTTATGATCTGGCGCTGCCGGTCGAGCAGGTCGATATGGTATTCCTGACCCAACCGGAAGATAACAGCACGCGTGTCCGCTTTGATACCATTTATAATTTTATCGTCACGGTTACCAGCGGCGACCAGATTGACCAGTTCTTGATTATCTGTGCCCGGAACGGATATGGTTCGGTCGAATAATTTGCCATTCCATTCATAGAAAATCATACAAAAAAGCACATCCCAACAGGGTTTTGCTGCCGGCATTTGGCCAGTGACATATCCTGTCAGGATGTGCTTTTTGTTTCTTTATTCTTTTGGCCTTTTACGCTGTTTCGCTATCGGAGCCTTACTTCTCCTGGTAGCGCATATGGTCGGCATCCAGTTTTTGCAGAACTTCGCTCATAGCCTTGCATTCCAGTCGTGCTGCCACCGGGTCCATCATCAGGTAGTTGCCACATTCAACGGCGGAAGCGCCCGGAATATCACCATCATACTCTGCCATCCAGGCAAAGCTTTCCTGGGTCAGCGCCAGCGCTTCGGCGTCCGTCAGGCCGCGGGTCAACAGATAGAAACCGGTCAGGCAGCCCATCGGCCCAACATAAATCACATGCTCGCTCCATTTACTGTTGCGGGCATAGGTGGCAAACAGATGCTCTATCGTATGGGCGCAGGCAGGGGACAGATAACTGCCCTTGTTCGGCGTTTTCATGCGGATATCCCAGGTCAGCACATCTCCATCCTTGCGGGAAAGGTACATGCCCGGAACCAAGGTATTATGGTCAACACAAAAGCTTGCAATGCGTTCCATGTTTTTACTCCTTATTCAGACATTGCCTGTGCAACACCGCGGGCACAGTCCATCGAAATTTTCATGCCATCCTTCAGGGTACGGGTTGCGTGGGTTGCACCAATGATAACCGGCTTACCCAATGTCAGACCAACAATGGCGGAATGGCTATTTGCACCGGCTTCCTCGGCAATAATACCGGCAGCCTGGCGCATATACGGCAGTGTATCGTTGGTGGTGAACGGGACCACCAAAATCTGACCTGCCTTGAACTTCTTGGCGGCTTCCTCGGCATTGCGGCAAACGCAAACTTCACCCTTGGCATTCAGGCCCGGATTGATGCCGATGCCGGTCAGCAGGGTATCCCCAACCAAGTGTACCTTAATCATATTCGTGGTTCCGGAAACGCCAACGGGAACACCGGCCGTAACCACAACACGGTCGCCGGAATGAATCAAGCCAGCATCCTCCGCCGCCTTGACGGACATGCTGATGAGCTCATCGGTCGAATGGGCATAATCCATCAGCAGGGGAGTCACGCCGCGGTAAACGTTCATCTGGCGGCATGTCGTTTCATCCAGTACGCAGGCAATAATGGGGGCATCCGGACGGAAACGGCTCAGCAGACGGGCAGTTTCACCGCTCTTGGATGCCGTAATGATGGCAGAAGCTCCGATATCCGAAGCCGTGGTGCAGGCCGCATGGCTGACAGCGGCGCTGATGGTCAGGCGGGTAGAATCCATACCGACATGGTGGCACAGGGATTCATAGTTGGTATCGCTCTCGGTGGTTTTGGCAATCATTGCCATGGCTTTCAGGGCCTCTACTGGATACTTGCCTGCGGCAGTTTCGCCGGACAGCATAACAGCACCGGTGCCGTCATAAATGGCGTTGGCAACGTCGGTAATTTCTGCACGGGTGGGGCGGGGGTTCACTATCATGGAATCCAGCATCTGGGTTGCCGTAATGCAGATTTTGCCCATCTGCATGGCATGGTCAATCAGGTGCTTCTGGATGGACGGGATTTCGGCATAGTCAATTTCAACGCCCATATCGCCGCGGGCAACCATAATGCCATCGGCAACGCTCAGGATCTCATCAATATTATCAATGCCTTCCTGGTTCTCAATTTTGGCAATGATGCGGATATTGGCATTATGCTCATCCAGCAGGTGGCGGATATCCATAATATCCTGTGCGCTGCGGGTAAAACTGGCGGAGATCAGATCATACCCCTGTTCAATACCAAACAGGATATCATCGCGGTCACGCTGGCTCATATACGGCATGGACAGGTGCACACCGGGAACGTTGACACCCTTCTTAGTCTTGATCACACCATCATTTTCCACGGTGCAGACGATATCCGTATCGGTAATGCTTTCGATGCGCAGGGAAATCAGGCCATCATCCAGCATAATGCGGCCACCAACACTGACATCATGCGGCAGGTCCTTGTAAGTGATGGAGCTGATTTCCTTCGTGCCCTTAACATTGCGGGAGGTCAGGATGAATTTCTGCCCAGCGGTCAGCTGCTCCTTGCCGTTCTCGAATTCGCCCAGGCGGATTTCCGGGCCTTTGGTATCCAGCATTGCCGGAATGGAAACGTCAAGCTCTTTGCTCAGTGCGCGCAGCTGATCCAAACGGCCTTTGTGTTCCGCGTAATCGCCATGCGAAAAATTGAAGCGTGCAACATTCATCCCGTTTTCCAGCAGCTGGCGCAGAATGCCGGGTTGGTCGGTAGACGGCCCCAAAGTACATACAATTTTAGTTTTGCGCATAAATACCCCTCCTGAAAATATGCTATTGTACAGGATTTTTATCTGCCAGAGTTTTAAGTCCAGTATTCCAGCAGGTACTTTCCATACAACATCTTAACACAAACATTATAATACAAAGGTCAAGCCAGTACAAGCCGCGCATTCCTTTGCGCAAACATTTTTTGCGCAGATTTCACAACGTACGTCTTGCGGTTTTGTCATCCTGTATTTCTCTTCAATTTACACTGCAAAGCACAATAAAAGGTTTTGTTTTACTTTTGGTTGGGAATAGGGTATAATAAAATCAATGCAAAAAATCAGCCATTTGAGTTTCTTATCCCTGCGAACGGCGTAAAGGATCATGCTTTTTTACACAAATCCGTGTTCTCGTTTTGTTTTCCCGCGGAACATAGTACAATACAAGGAGCTTGAACACTATGGCAAAACGTATTTTTTTAATCGTTCTCGACAGCTTTGGCATTGGTGCCGAGCCTGATGCCCCTGCTTTTGGCGATGCCGGTACCAACACTTTGGGCGCTATTGCCGGACACCCCAATTTCAAGTGGGACCAACTGGCCCGCCTTGGCATGTTTAATCTGGACGGTGTAACCTGTGGCACAAAGCTGGATGCCCCTGTCGGCTGCTATGCCCGCCTGCGGGAAGCCAGCGCCGGGAAAGATACCACCATCGGTCACTGGGAGATTGCCGGTCTGCTCAGCCCGGAGCCACTGCCAACTTTCCCGAATGGATTCCCGAAAGAAGTTCTGGATGAGTTTACCGCCCGCACCGGGTATCAGGTACTGTGCAACAAGCCTTACTCCGGCACCGAAGTCATCAAAGACTATGGTGAGGAACATATGAAAACCGGCGCATTGATCGTATACACCTCCGCAGACAGCGTGTTCCAGATTGCCGCCAACGAGGCGATCGTCCCGGTAGAAAAGCTGTATGAAATCTGTGCCGAAGCCCGCCGCATGCTGGTTGGCAAATACGGCGTTGGCCGCGTGATTGCCCGTCCCTTTGTCGGGGATTGTGCCGCCAACTTCACCCGCACCCCGCGCCGCCATGATTTCAGCCTGGTGCCGCCCGCAGATACCATGCTGGATGTTTTGCAGCAGGCTGGTAAATCCACCATCGGCGTTGGCAAGATCCACGATATTTTCGCTGGCAAGGGTGTGAGCGAAACCATCCGCACCTCCGGCAATACGGAGGGCCTGAAAGTGACCATGGAATTGGCTGACCGTGATTTTGACGGCCTTGCTTTTGTGAATCTGGTTGATTTCGACATGCTGTACGGTCACCGCCGGGATGTGGCCGGTTATGCCGCAGCAGCAGCCGAATTCAATGATTGGCTGCCCACATTTATGGACAAGATGCGCCCCGATGACATTCTGATGGTAACGGCCGACCATGGATGTGATCCTTCTTACACCAAAACAACCGACCACACCCGCGAATATGTTCCGTTCCTGATTTACGGCAAGAACCTGCGCCACGGTGTTGACCTTGGCACCCGGTACTGCTTTGGCACCATTGCCAACACCGTATGCGATGCCCTGGATGTAAAAGCCTGCCTGGCCGGGTGCAGCGTATGGAATGAAATCAAGGCATGATGTCGAAACACGTTACCACCACAAAAGGATTGAGCCATTTCATGTTATTTCTGCTCCGCCTGCTGGCCTTGGCGCTGTTTATTTATTCCGTTTCTCTGGTTTTCACTTCCAACTTTAACATGGGCAACCTGTTGGTGTGGCTGCTTACCGCAGCAGTAGATGTCTATGCCATCTGGCAGCAGCCCATCCATCATTGGCTGCACGGTACCATACCCGGCAAAATTGTGTTCGTCTTTTTGCTTGTGTTTGGCATTTTGTATGCTGCGCTGCTCGGCTTTGTAGCGTTCAGCGGCTATGCCAACCTCGCCACCGGACAAGAAAAAGTTGTGATCGTCCTAGGTGCTGGTCTGCGCAAGGACCGCCCCAGCCTATTGCTGCGTTACCGGCTCAACAAAGCCTATGAATACGCCGTTGCCCATCCAGATGCCTTGGTCATCACCACCGGCGGACAAGGCAGGGATGAATGGGTGCCGGAAGGCCAGGCTATGCGGAATTATCTGATTGAAAAAGGACTGGATTCCCAGCGCGTTCTCGCGGAATGCAAATCCACTTCCACCGAGGAAAATTTTCTCTTTGCCAAAGAGATTCTTGTCCAGCAGGGCATCAGTGCTCAGGAGCCGGTCGTCTATGTAACCAACGCATTCCACTGCTACCGCGGCGGGGTATACGCGGCTATGGCTGGTTTTACCATAGCCCACGCACTGCCCGCCGGGATTCCTTTACGCAGTGTGCTCACCTGTTACCTGCGGGAAGCTGCTGCCGTTATCTATTACTGGCTTTTCAAATCCTCACGCACAGGGTTTATGCAACCGCTTGTGGGGTTGTTAAGCCTAAATAAAAAGTTCTTTTACAAATGATGTAAAGCAGTTTGCTGCTATTCCAGCGCTGCCGAAAAATACAATGTGCGGCTTTGCCGTACAAGACGGGAGAGTATCATGCAGATCCGTTATTACAAAGAATACAGCCGCTACCTGAACCGCGATATGGAATTCAAGGTATACGGCCACGCCGGGCGGCCCATTTTGATTTTTCCCTGCCAGAGCGGCCGCTTTTTTGACTGGGAAGACCGCAACATGTGCAACCTTGCAGCGCCCTGGATTGATGCCGGAAAGCTGCAGATCATCGCGGCAGACAGCATTGACCGCGAAAGCTGGGACAATGACGGCCCCGCGCGCCCCCGCATTGAAATGCAGGAGCGCTGGTATAATTATGTCTGCGAGGAATTGACCCCCCGTGCGCTGGAAATCAATCGGGAGCAGGGGCCGGACCACATGGGCAAAGTTCTTGTGGGTGGTGCCAGCATGGGTGCCGGGCATGCCGTCAACCTATTTTTGCGCCGTCCCGACCTGTATAACGGCACCATTGCCTTGAGCGGCCTATACCAGGCGGATATGTTCTTTAAGGGCTATATGGATGACCTTGTTTACCGCAACAGTCCCTGTGATTACATGCGCAATTTCCCGGATAACCACCCATACAAAGAACTGTATGCCAAAGCGGACAAGTTCATTATGTGCTGCGGCCAGGGCCAGTGGGAAGAAGAACTACTGCGTTCCACCTTGCAGCTGCGGGATATTCTGGAAAGCAAGGATATCCATCCCATTGTTGACATCTGGGGCCAGGATGTTTCCCACGACTGGTATTGGTGGGAAAAACAGTGGGTTTATTTCCTGGAAATGACTCTTGGTAAAGCCTGAAGCACATCGTTGTATCTCCGCATGCGAATCGTTTCAAGCAAAACTCAATATAAGGCAATACCGCATAATTCTAAGTACCGATACGGCGAGCGAGGTGCGGCAGCTGCTAAGCCAAAAGCGCAGATAATACTGGATGTCTTATCGAGCATTTTGGCAACGCAGATGCCGTGCCGCAGCCGCCGAAGCGGTGCTTAAGCCGTAAGGCGGGAATTGTGCGGTGTTGTCATAAGTCATTTTCAACCTAAATAAAACAGCACCCCGGCGGATATCCCAACAAAAAGGGATAAAACCGCCGGGGTGCTGTTCTAATTTTATATGAGATTTTTGCCCTGTATACGCGCTTACAGCTCAAACGCCTTATTCAACGCATTCAGTGCCACATCTTCATCTTCCTGATGGATCAACAGGGAAATGTCAAGGTCACTGGTGGTGATCAGAACAACTTCTGCGTTCACTTTTGCCAGCGCGGCCAAAGCGCGTGCTGCAACGCCGCAACTGGTAACCATATCCTCACCAAACAGGTTGATCTTGGTATAGCCACCAGAAATCAGCGGGGGATTGGCCTTGGCAGCCGCCGGGATGGCCTGCATGACTGCGGCAAAATTGCTGTAGCTGGTGGTAAAACTGAAATCCACCGCCGTACCGCGCGGGGCACTCTGGCAGATCATATCCACCACAATACCTGCCTTGGCAAACACCTCCAAATGCTCTGCCAGGCTCTGTGCGCTGTATTGGGCAGCGGGGAAGGTGGTAAGCATAATATTCTGCTCGCTGCTGATTTTGCTGACACCGTACATAAAAATACCCCTTTCGTTTTGTTTTATTCTAACGATAAAAACTCAGAATCGATTGAACCATTCAAAACCTGTTCAATGGAAGCCCTGCTCAATGCAAAGTTGCCATGTGCAGCGCCCAGTTCATCCGTATAGTCTTTATACAGGCAAACCCGAATGTTTGCATAATGCGGCTCATACTGGGTGATCACCGGGTGCAGTACCGGGTTTTGAATTTCCACGGTAACGGTACCATCTGCTGCGGTTGTTTTCTGGAACGTCACATCCAGAATGGCACCGATCATATTGTCCGGCATATCCTGCGCATTGATAAAGTTCCCCAGCGAATAGGCAACAAACGACTTATTCTCATTCGTTCCTGTCAGCCACTGCGCCGTCTGCGTCACATGCGGGTGGGTGCCAATGATTAGGTCTGCACCCTGGTCAGCCAGCCATTGGGCTGTTTCGCGCTGTGCATCCGTAACTGTATGGTTGCCTTCAACACCCCAGTGGCAGCTGACGACCAGAACGTCACAGTTGGGGCGCATATCCGTGATCTGCTTTTCAATCACATCCCTCTGGTCCAGATAAACCACGCCGTATTCACTGCCGGACGGCGTTGGCAGGCCGTTGGTCATCTCCGTATAAGAAAGATAGCCGATGGTAACGCCGTTTACTGTCTGGTACACATAGTCATCATAGGTTTCCAGATTATAAAACCCCATGGACACCACATCATCCGGCATAGCCGCCCAGTGTGCCATCGAAGAGGCAATGCCGCCAGCGCCTTTATCATAGCTGTGGTTGTTGGAAAGGCTGAACACCCGGAAGCCAACATTATACAGCGCATTGGTAATATCCCCAGGCGTAGAGAACATCGGGTAACCGGAAGGTTCATAATCATCATTGACCAGCGTTTCCTGGTTGAGCCAGTTCACATCAAACCCGGCGTAAAAATCCCGCAGATTTTCATAGGCAGGGATAAAGTCATAGTGGCCATCACTGCCGCGCGCCCTGGCCTGGTTGTAAATGCCCTCGTGGATCAGGTTATCCCCGGTTGCAGAAAAGTGTACTGTCTGTACGACCGGTTCCGGTTCAGGTGTTGGCGCGGGCGTCTGTGTCGGTTCTGTCTGTGCCTGGACTTCTTCGGTGCTTTGTGCTGTGCTTACCGTGGCTTTTGCACTGCTTTGACCGTTCCGCATGGATTCTACCAGCAGGGAACCAACCAACACACCGCACACGCCAATTGCAATTACTGCGCACGCAGCAGCTTCATGGGACCTTAAAGACATTGCATTTTACCCTTGAGCATATCCGTCATGGTGTAGTAACCCGGCTCACACCCATCCAGGAAGAGTGCTGCCTGTACAGCGCCATCGGCAAACACACCGCGGCTCTGGGCCACATGGCTGATGGTCACAACCTCTTCCGGGCCGCAGAACAGCACATCATGGTCGCCCACAATGCCGCCGCCGCGCACGGAGCTGATGCCCAATTCCTGCGCGCCGCGCTTCTGGCGCACAGCGTGGCGGTCATAGACATACTCATATTTGCCGCCAGCTTCCTCGTTGATGGCATTTGCGATCATCAAAGCGGTTCCGCTGGGGGCATCCAGCTTGTTGTGATGATGCTTCTCCACAATTTCGATATCAAACTCGCCATCAAACAGCTTGGTAGCACGGCGGGCCAGCTCGATCAACACATTGATGCCAACCGACATATTGGCGCTGCGGAACACCGGCACCTTCTCGCTGGCCTGTTCCACCACAGCCTCGTCTTCTTTGCTCAAACCGGTCGAGCAAAGCACGCAAGGCATACCATGTGCCGCGCAGAACTGTGCCGCGTGCACCGTACCGGCAGGGGAAGTAAAATCAATTACGATTCCCTTTGCCTCCGGCAAATCTTCCAGCGAAGCGTAAACCGGGATATCCCCGATCTGACCGGCTTTCTGGTCCACACCGGCAACAATGCGGCAATCGCTGCGGGCAGAGATCTTTTCCACAAGGGTATGGCCCATACGGCCGTTAATGCCCTGAATAATCAAATCCGTCATCTTAATTTGGTTCCTTCCTTTTCCAAAGCACAGGCCCGCGGCGCCGCAACAAATCCGCGGTACTGCGGGCCTGGTCGTGATTATTTTATTTCAGAACGCCGTAAGCCTTCATCTCATTTTCCAGGGACTGCTGCACGGCAGCCGAAGGCTCCACCAGAGGCAGGCGCAATGGACCCGCATTCCAGCCCAGGCGGTTCATTGCCCATTTGACCGGGATGGGGTTTACATCAGCAAACAGGGCATGGCACAGCGGCAGCGCTTTCAGCTGCAGTTCCAGGCTCTTTGCCGTGTCACCGGAAAACCATGCGGCACAGATATCGTGTGCCTGCTGCGGCGCAACATTGGAAAGCACGCTGATGACGCCCTTACCGCCCAAGGACAAGATCGGCACAATCTGGTCATCGTTGCCAGAATAAATGTTCAGTTCCTCGCCACACAGGGCTGCAACATCCGCAACCTGGGAGATATTGCCGCTGGCTTCCTTTACAGCGTTTACATTGGGCAGCTTGGCAAGCTCCGCCAGTGTGGCGGGCTGCAGATTCACACCGGTACGGGACGGAACATTGTAAATGATGCAGGGCAGGGTAACGGCATTTGCAATGGCCGTATAGTGGGCAATCAGGCCCGCCTGGCTGGTTTTGTTGTAATAAGGGGTAACCAGCAGCAGGGCATCTGCACCGGCTTCCTCGGCCTCTTTGGAGATTTCAATGGCAAAGGCCGTATCGTTGGAGCCCGTGCCCGCAATAACAGGAACGCGCTTTGCGGTATGCTTCACAGCAAAACGGATGCACTCCACATGCTCTTCGTGGCTGAGCGCTGCGGATTCACCCGTGGTGCCGCAGATCACAATGGCATCCGTGCCGTGTGCAATCTGATCATCAATAATGCGGCCCAGTTCCTCAAAGTTGACGGTTCCGTCTGCGTGCATGGGGGTAATGATGGCAACAGCAGCACCGGTAAATACAGGTTGTTTCATAGGGAATGTTTCTCCTTCAATCTAGGGGATGATTAGTCAAAATAGCCCTTAACGGCCAACAGTTCTGCCAGCAGAACTGCACCGCCTGCTGCGCCGCGCAGCGTGTTGTGGGACAGGCAGACAAACTTGTAATCGTACTGGGTATCCTCACGCAGGCGACCAATGCTGACAGCCATGCCGTTTTCAATCATGCGGTCCAGCTTGGGCTGGGGGCGGTCATCTTCTTCAAAGTAATGCAGGAACTGTTTGGGTGCGCTGGGCAGGTTCAGATCCTGCGCCGGGCCATGAAATTCTTTCCAGGTTTTCAGGATTTCTTCTTTGGTGGGCTTTTTATCAAAGCTTACGAACACCGCGCCCATGTGGCCATCGGATACCGGTACGCGCAGGCACTGGGCCGTAATGGAAGGTGCAGTTGCGGGCACAATCTTATCGCCATCAATGTGGCCCCACAGCTTCAGCGGCTCCTGCTCACTCTTTTCTTCTTCACCACCGATGTAGGGAATCACGTTATCCAGGATATCGGGGAAAGTCTCAAACGTTTTGCCAGCACCGGAGATTGCCTGATAGGTGCAGACCAGGCACTTGGTTACGCCGTAATCCTTCATCAGCGGGTGCAGGGCAGGCACATAGCTCTGCAGGCTGCAGTTGGACTTGACGGCAATAAAGCCACGCTTGGTGCCCAGGCGCTTGCGCTGTGCGGGGATGATTTCCAGGTGGTCTGCATTGATTTCAGGCACTACCATCGGAACATCCGGTGTCATGCGGTGTGCGCTGTTGTTGGAAACCACAGGGCATTCTGCCTTGGCGTAAGCTTCTTCCAGCGCTTTGATTTCGTCCTTTTTCATGTTGACTGCACAGAACACAAAATCCACCTGTGCAGCAACTTCTTCCACCTTGGAAGCATCCAGAACCACCATCTTTTTGACTGCTTCCGGCATCGGTGTTTTCATCAGCCAGCGGCTGCCGACAGCATCCTCATAGGTCTTGCCTGCGGAGCGTGCCGATGCAGCCAGAGCCGTAAGCTTAAACCAGGGATGATTTTCCAGCAGGGTAATAAAACGCTGGCCCACCATGCCAGTTGCACCAACAACACCAACTTTGTACTGTTTCATCTTAAACTGCCGTCCTTTCCTCCAGAACCCCAACGCACATTTGGGGATTCTGCTTCTGTTCCCAGCCCCATACCATTACCTATATGCAGCTACCGCCGCAGGTTTGCAGGGGGTAAACACAAACCTGCCGCCGCATTCAAGCCATTTTGCTGCCAAACACGAGATAATAAAAAAACCGGCTTGAAAACCGGCACAAAATGCAATATAATGATACATTGCATGAGCACAGCGCAACACGTTAATCCTAACGTGACAGTCCCGCCCCTGTTCGGCTGCGGGCCCAGGAACGATGCGTGCCGTGCACCGCCTTCGGCGGACGTCCCTTTCCATTCCCCACAAGCCTTTGGCTGGCATAAAAGGGAATATACTGATGAAATCCGCGCCTCTGTGCCGCATGGCGGCTGCTGTAAGATACAATCGCCGCCTGCATGCCTCAATAATAGCATTGCGCGGCCAACTTGTCAACGCAAAAAGGAAGCAAAACAATGTTAAAGAAAGATTTTTGGTATGACCTGCCCAAAGAACTGATTGCCCAGGAGCCCGCTGACCCGCGTGACAGCGCCCGCCTGATGGTGCTTGACCGCAAGAATGATACGATTGAACACCGCATCTTCCATGACCTGCCGGAATACCTGAACGCCGGAGATGTGCTGGTCGTCAACAATTCTAAGGTTCTGCCTGCCCGCTTGATGGGTGTTAAAGTGCCCACCGGCGCCGTGTGCGAGGTCCTGCTGCTCCGCCAGGCCCACGGTGACACCTGGGAATGCCTGGCCCGCCCCGGCCGCCGGATGCAGGCTGGCACCAAGCTGAGCTTTGGCGACGGCTCCCTGACGGCCACAGTAGACGAGACCCTGCCGGATGGCAACAAATATGTAACCTTCCAATACGATACCCAGACTTTGTACGAAAAGCTGGATGAGTTCGGCAAAATGCCGCTGCCGCCGTACATCACCCGCCAGCTAGAGGATCAGAGCCAGTACCAGACCGTATACGCCAAAGAGCTTGGCAGCGCGGCTGCCCCCACAGCCGGGCTGCATTTTACCCCGGAACTGCTGGATACCATCCGTGCCAAGGGGGTCAACATTGTGGAAGTGACCCTGCACGTTGGCCTTGGCACCTTCCGCCCTGTCAGCGAAGATAATATTCAGGAGCACCAGATGCACACCGAATGGTACTGCGTGGATGATGCTGCAGCCGAGGCCATCAACGCAGCACGCGCCAGCGGCCATCGCGTAATTGCTGTCGGTACCACCAGCTGCCGCACGCTGGAAGCCGTCTGGGCCAAGTACGGCAAGATTGTCCCTTGCAGCGGTACTACCGATATTTTCCTGTACCCCGGTGTAGAGCTGCACGCTATTGACGGCCTGGTGACAAACTTCCACCTGCCGGAAAGCACTCTGATTATGCTGATCTCTGCGTTTTACGGGTATGAGAAAACCATGGCTGCATATAAGGTTGCCGTACAGGAAAAATATCGCTTTTTCTCCTTTGGCGATGCCATGTTCATCCAATAAGCCTGCCTCGCAGAACAGTTGACTTATCCTACTGCTTCCAGTATAATAAAATCACAAAGCGGCGCAGGAAAACACTCTGGCGCCGCATGTTTTTGAACAAAATGAAACAGCAAAACAGGGGAGACCATCATTTATGCCATACCGTCTGATTAAAAAAGAGGGTGCAGCCCGCCGCGGCGAGTTCCAGACTGTGCACGGCACGGTTCAGACACCTGCTTTCCAAAACGTTGCCACTGCTGCCGCGATCAAAGGCGGGCTTTCGGCACATGATTTGAAAGAAATCCGCGCACAGGTCATGCTGTGCAACACCTATCATCTCCACCTGCGTCCCGGTGATCAGGTCGTTGCCGATATGGGCGGCCTGCACAAGTTTACCCGCTGGGACGGCCCGATCCTGACCGACAGCGGCGGATTTCAGGTGTTCAGCCTTGCCAAGCTGCGCCACATTACCGAGGAAGGCGTAACGTTCAACTCTCATCTGGACGGCCACCGCATTTTTATGGGGCCGGAACAGAGCATGCAGATTCAGGCAAACCTTGGCTCCACCATTGCCATGGCCTTTGATGAATGCGTGGAAAACCCCGCTGAATATGATTACGCCAAAAACAGCTGCGCGCGTACCGCACGCTGGCTGCTGCGCTGCAAGGCGGAAATGGCCCGCCTGAAGCACGAGGGCAAGGCCGTGAACCCGGACCAGCTGCTGTTTGGCATCAATCAGGGCTGCACCTACAAAGACCTGCGCGTTGAGCACATGAAGCAGATTGCTGAATATGATCTGGACGGTTATGCAATCGGCGGCCTTGCTGTTGGCGAACCTGCCGAAGTGATGTATGATGTGATCAGCGCGGTAGAACCTTACGCCCCGGCGGATAAGATCCGCTACCTGATGGGCGTTGGCACCCCCGGCAACATCATTGAGGGTGTGTACCGCGGTGTGGATTTGTTTGACTGCGTTATGCCCAGCCGCAACGCCCGCCATGGCCACCTGTTCACATGGAACGGCATCATCAACATTAAAAACCTGAAATATGAGCGTGACGAACAGCCCATTGACCCGCAGTGCGATTGCCCGGTCTGCCGCAATTACAGCCGCGCTTACATCCGCCACCTGCAAAAGGCAGATGAAATGCTGGGTATGCGTTTGGCTGTTATGCACAACCTGTATTTCTACAATCATTTGATGGAGCGGATTCGTGAAGCGTTGGATAACGGCACATTCCAGCAGTTCCATGATAAGTATGTGCATCTTCTGGATTCCAGAATTTAAGCGGATTCCGTGTTTCCTTGCTTTACCCTCTTGCGGTTTATGGCGAAAGCCTATATAATAATAGAAATACTGTAAAATCAAAATTTAAGGAGTTCCACATTATGATCGAATTTTTGACCGCTGATACTTCCAGCACCGCCAGCCTGCTTGTCACTTTCCTGCCGATGGTTCTGATCCTTGTGTTCATGTACATCATCCTGTACCTGCCCCAGAAAAAGCAGGACAAGAAAGATGCTGCCATGCGCGCTTCCATCGAAGTAGGCGATACCGTTATTACCATTGGTGGTGTTGTTGGCCGCGTTGCTGCTATCAATGATAAGGATGATACCTTTGTTCTGGAAACCACCAGCGACCGTGTGAAGATTCGCTTCCGCCGTTCCGCTATTTCCTCCGTTGAGAAGCTGGACATGGGCAACACTGCAAAAGATACCGCCAAGAAAGATGCTCCTGCCAAGAAGAACTGATTGGTTCTGACTGTATTACCTGAATAACAAACGCCCCTTTTGCATAGTTTGTACCATGCAAAGGGGGCGTTTTCTTTATGTTTGCTGCTAATTCAAGGGCTTCATCTGCCAAACTTCGATCAAGTCATATCTGCAAAGTCCGCAGTAAATCCAGCGGCCATTTATCTTGGCTGCTGATCAAAAGTTTCGGCTGCGGCGTGGGTACCGCCATCCTGCTTTTCGCTTTGGCCGCACAGATTTTTGCCCATACTGCACTCTCGCTGGAACTTGTCAAACCGGCAACCTGTGCCAGCGTGGCGGTGGGGGCTGTTCTTTCCGGTCTCGTTCTTGCGAACGGTATTGCTCAAAAACGGCTCTTATGCGGTGTTTCCGTGGGCGTCTTTTATGCGCTGTGTTTGAGCCTCACCACCGCTTTGAGCGGCAAACCGCTTGTATTTGATCATGTGAACCTCGCCTTACTTGCAGCGCTGCTGTTCGGCGGCACCGCAGGCGGCGTGCTGAGTGCATTGGGCGCAGTAGGGAACACTGCGCCCGAACGCTGATGCGCGCCCCGCGACCAGCACCGGCCCCTTACACGCCCAAAAGGGCTCTTAACAGCGGTTCATCCGCCGGTGCGGCTGCTGCCCTGGGCACACAAAAACTTGCGGGCAAAAACGATCTATTCGCTTTCTCTTCTGCGTTTCTGACCGGGTATCTCGCCGGCATTCCGCTCGGCCGGTTTGAGCTCCACGGTGCTTTCACTTCGCTTACAGAGCATGTCATGGCCGCACAAAGTTATACGGCATTCTGGTCTGTCTGGTGCAGTTGGTTTGCCGCGGCATTTTTGCAGGCATCGCTGATTTATCTCTGCGGTTTTCATTTGTGGGGCAGCATTTTTATGGGGGCTTATTTTGCGTTCAAGGGCACTGTATTAGGTGTGTGCGCTTCCGCCATTTATGCGTCCGGCGGGGCACGTGCGCTTGTTGTTTATTGGCTCCTGAACTGCCTGCCGGAGCTTGTGCTGTCGGCATTCATGCTTTGGCTTGCGCATAGTTCGTGCAGGGTAAGTCAAAGCCTGTCCAGCATTGTTTTTTCCGGCTGCCGTTGTGCGCTCAACGGCGCAATCCGGCGCTTATCTGTACATTATCTGCTTTGCCTGCTAGGGTGCGCTGTCAGCAGCTTTATGTTTTCCGGTTCAGCCGTCCTCTTCGCCAGTGTCCTGCTTTGAATCCGTCATCGCTTTGGACTGCGGTGCAATATAGCCAGTATCCGCAAGGGGAGAGGCTTCCACCGCCTGTTTCAACTGCTGCTGGTTGATATGGGTATAAATCTGCGTCGTGGATACATTCTCGTGCCCCAGGATTTCCTTGATGGCCAGCATATCCACACCGCCCTGATACATGAGTGTAGCGGCGGTATGGCGCAGTTTATGCGGCGAATAACCCATATTGTCCAAGCCCGCTGATTTCAGGCAGTTGGCAACAATCTGCTCCACACGGCGCGCTGTTAAGCGTCTGCCAGTCTTTTTGGATACAAAAAGTGCTTCTTTATCCCGCAGGTTGTTTAGCGCAGCCCGCGCGGGCAGGTAATGTTCCAACGCAGCCTGGCACGCGGTGTTCAGGTACACCAGGCGTTCTTTGTTTCCTTTGCCGGTAATTTTAATGGTATCGTCCTTAAAATCGCCAAGATTGATTGTGATCAGTTCCGCCAAGCGCATACCGCAATTCAGGAAAAAGACAATAATACAGTAGTCCCGTTCATAAAAGTCACTTTGTATATTTTTTAACAACTGTATGCTTTCACTGGCACTTAGATATTTGGGCAGGGATTTCTTTGGGCTGCCAAGATTGATATTATCCGTTGGATTTTCGCTCAGTTCATTGATCTGGTGGCAAAGGTAGCCAAAAAAGCCGCGCAGGGCGCTCAGCTTGCGGGCACGGGCCTTGGCACCGTTATCATTACTGCGGGCGTAATCCAGGTAATTGATAATATCCCGTTTGGTAATGGTGCTGATCTGGCGTTTGGTAATATGGGTCAAGTCAATTTCTTCCGGCGGTGTATCTGGCTGCGCAAGGTTCCAAACCATCATCATATAGCGGAAGAAACCGCGCAGGTCCAGATAGTAACCGTTAATGGTGCGCGGCGAACGCAGCTTGACAACATCCAGATAATGCAGATAATCCATAACAAGATCCGGAATATCCGTATACGGCGCATGCCGGTTTGGGTGCGCCACATCAATGTATGTACTCATTATTGTGAGTAAAGCCCTCCTCCATATTTCGCTAAACTCGTCTTTAGCGAAATTGCATGTTATGCAAAAACACACGAAATCCTGCACCCGCTTGTAGATAGATTCAAGATTTCGTGTGTTCTCTGCATGCCAGTAGCTCCTGGTTTTATTCTTCTTTCCGTTCGCTCTTTTATTTGCCTATTTTTATTTTATTTACTTATTTATTGCGATGTTCACCAATAGGTCTATCGCAGCCATCACCATGGCATATCATTCGATACCAAATTCAGCCTTTTATCAATCTTCGTCATCACCCAGATTATCTACACGGCCCTGGCCCTTAATATAAAACGGCTCGCTGCCGCGCATGCCTTGCTGGCCCAGCGGCGAAGTAGAAATCGTGATGTTCAGGTTCATCTTTTTCTCATTGCTGACCAGGAACGGGCGCGCTGCATCGCCTGCGGCTTTGAACAGTGCATCGTCCTTGGGTGCATCCAGAACCAAAAGATAACTCTTGGTTGCTCCGTTGATCACCATGATCTGCAGGTATGCGGCTCCCACCATCGGGTACTTTTCCAACTCGGCACACAGCGGGTTGACCAATTCATCCGGGTATACCGAAGGCTCCACGATCGTCACCTTATCGCCGGGCTTGATCTGTGCATTGCGCTGGGCTGCCTGCTGCGCGGCGGTCTGCTTGATTTTTTCCAGCATCGCATTGCGCTGTTTCAGCAAAGATGCAACCATATCCGAGTTAAAGCGCAGGTTATCCGTGAACGGGTTCAGCACAAAACCTGCCACATGGTCGTTACCGTTCAGCATCCGGGCGTAATCATCAAAGCGCAGTAGCATAACCTGACCAGCGGGCTTATTCTGCCACTTATTCAGTTCTTCTGCATCGGTGAATGCGGTAAAGAAAGACTTTCCATCACCAGATTTCAGCAGCGCAAAGGTCACCTTGGTGTCTTTTGGCAGCTGGATTCGTCCATTTTCGTCCGGTTTAGGAGCGTTTTCGCCAACTTCAATCTTAGCCGGTGCAAGGAATACACCGCGCATCATCAGGTTGATAACCGCATTAAAGTTCTGCGGATTGTTTTCCTCACGCAGGGCCGCAGCAGCCTTTTTCAGCGCTGCATTATCAATTTTCGGCGGTTTGGGTGCTGCCGGGGCTGCATTCTGTGCCGGGGTCGTATTCTTTTCCTGTTCGCTCATGATATACTCCTCTTGGTTTGGGTCGCTGCCCATACCTTATTATTTATTGATTTTGATTGCATTGATGGCTTCCCGCAGGTATGCAACGCCCACCAGGCGCAGCCCCGGGAATTGCGCAGCATCCAACATGTTCAGGTTATGTTTGGGCACAATGGCGGTATCAAAGCCCACGCGCTGGGCCTCCCGCAGGCGGGTTTCCAGGTGCGGCACGCTGCGCACTTCCCCGCCCAGACCCACTTCACCAATGGCCAGTGTTTTTTCAGGTACAGGCAGATCCAGCAGACTGGACGCCATTGCCAGGCAGACCGGCAAATCGCAGGCAGTCTCGTCCAGTTTCAGACCGCCAATGATGTTGATATACACATCCTGGTTGCCAAACACATAGCCCGCGCGCTTTTCCAGCACGGCCAACAGCAGATACATACGGTTATAGTCAAACCCGCTTGCCGTGCGTCGTGGGCTTGGAAACGCCGTTTTCGTTACAAGTGCCTGAATCTCGCTCAGTACTGGCCGCGTACCTTCCATCACGCAGGCAACGCAGGTACCGGAAATGCCAATCGGCCGCCCTTCCAGCATGACCTGCGAGGGGTTTTCGATTTGTTCCAATCCCTTGCCGGTCATATCAAACATGCCGATCTCATTGGTGGAGCCGTAACGGTTCTTCACGGCGCGCAGCACGCGGTACGGCAGGGTCTTGTCGCCCTCAAAGTACAGCACAGTATCCACAATGTGCTCCATGACTTTGGGACCCGCAATGGCACCGTCTTTGTTGACATGGCCGACAATAAAGGTCGGTATCTCATTCGTTTTTGCCACATTCAAGAAGCGTGCCGAGCTTTCCTTGACCTGGCTGACCGTGCCGGAGGACGACGCCACATCCGTGCAGCGCATCGTCTGGATGGAGTCGATCACTACAAGATCCGGCTTCATCTGTTCAATCAGCCCGCAGATTTCATCCACATCGCTTTCCGCCACAATAGAGATATTATCCTGCGGCACATCCAGCCGAACGGCACGCAGCTTGATCTGCCGTACGGATTCTTCGCCCGTCACATACAGAACCGAGCGCGTCCGGCTTACTTCGCCGCACAGCTGCAGCAGAATGGTAGATTTGCCGATGCCCGGTTCGCCGCCAATCAAAATCACACTGCCCAGCACAATGCCACCGCCCAACACGCGGTCCAGCTCTGCAATGCCAGTTACAATGCGGCTTTTTTCTTCGGTCGTGCTTACGTTTTTCAGTTTCAACGGTTTCAGGCTGGTCTGACCCGTCACACGTACCGGCGCGGCAGCGCGGCCGGAAGAAGACTTTGCCGGTTCTGCCACCACATCTTCGGTCATCGTGTTCCATGCACCGCAGGACGGGCAGCGGCCCAGCCAGCGGGGACTGGTTTCGCCGCACTGGTTGCACACATAAATTGTTTTCAGCTTATCTTTTGGCATGGTTGCTCCCCCGGCCGCATTTTTCGTACCCTTTTATTATATCCTAAATCTCGTGTGGGGGCAAGGTATGCGCCCAAAATAAAGCGGCAGGCTGCCGCCCGGTGTGCCGGGGATGCAGCAGCCTGCGCGCTCATTTTATAAATTCAGACAATCAAAGCATTACCTTGTGGTAGGTCTTTTTCCCCTTTTTGATCACAACACCATTCTGGAGTTGCTCAACCGTCAGACCAAAGGTCGGGTCGGTCACTTTCTCGCCGTCCACCAGAACGCCGCCCTGCTGTACCAGCTGGCGGGCTTCACGGTTGGAACCGCACAGCTTGGCGCCAACCATGGCAGCCAGCAGGCCAACCTTACCGTCCTTGACCAATGCGGCATCCAGCTGGGTAGTAGGCATGTTCTCGTGGTCGGCTACGCCGCTGAACAGCTGGCGGGCTGCACTCTGGGCCTTTTCAGCTTCCTCGGCACCGTGCACCATGCTGGTCAGCTCGTAAGCCAGGATTTCCTTGGCCTTGTTCAGCTGTTCGCCTTCCCAGTGGTCCATCTCATCAATCTGCTCCAGCGGCAGGAAGGTCAGCATGCGGATGCACTTGAGTACATCAGCATCGCCGACATTGCGCCAGTACTGGTAGAACTCGAACGGGCTGGTCTTGTTGGGGTCAAGCCAAACGGCGTTGCCGGCGGTCTTACCCATCTTTTTGCCCTGGCTGTCGGTCAGCAGCGTGATCGTCATGGCGTAAGCATCCTTGCCCAGCTTGCGGCGGATCAGCTCGGTGCCGCCCAGCATGTTGCTCCACTGGTCGTCGCCGCCAAACTCCATGTTGCAGCCGTAATTTTGGAACAGGTGGTAGAAGTCGTAGCTCTGCATAATCATGTAGTTGAATTCCAGGAAAGACAGGCCCTTCTCCATGCGCTGCTTGTAGCATTCGGCGCGCAGCATGTTGTTCACGCTGAAGCAGGGGCCAACTTCACGCAGCAGCTCAATGTAGTTCAGGTTCAGCAGCCAGTCAGCGTTGTTCAGCATCATGGCCTTGCCTTCGCCAAACTCAATAAAGCGCTCCATCTGGCGCTTAAAGCACTCGGCGTTATGGTCAATGTCCTCTTTGGTCAGCATTTTGCGCATATCGGTACGGCCAGAAGGGTCGCCGATCATGGTGGTGCCGCCGCCAATCAGGGCAATGGGCTTATTGCCTGCCATCTGCAGGCGCTTCATCAGGGTCAGGGCCATAAAGTGGCCGGCGGTCAGGCTGTCGGCTGTGCAGTCAAAGCCGATGTAGAAAGTAGCCTTGCCGTTGTTGATTACTTCCTTGATTTCTTCCTCGTCCGTTACCTGGGCAATCAGGCCGCGGGCTTTCAGTTCGTCATAAATGGTCATGGGGTGCATCCTCCTTGGTTTGTGCGGCAAGGGCAAAAAATAAAACGCCCCTGCCAAATGTTGAATTTGGCAGAGGGCGATCAAATACGCGGTACCACCTCTGTTTGCCCGTGTCTCACGGCGGCGGGCCTTCGCGGGTGCGGTAGCCAAAGTGTACAACTGCGACACCCAAACGCTGTAACGTGCGCACACGGCCCAGCCTAACAGCCTTTAATCAAAGGCGTTCAGCCTGCTGCTCAGGGATGTATTCACCGCTTTGCCTGCCAGCCCCTTACACCAACCGGGGCCTCTCTTTCGCATACAGCAAAACGGTTACTCGTTCCCGTCCTTGCATTTAACTGTTTACTAAATTAGCATATGTTGCCGCTTTTGTCAAGCGTTTGGCGGCAGCTTATTTTTCGATCTGCTTTTCATAGAACGTGATGGACAGCGAAACGCTGATATCATTATTGACCGAAAGATTCTCGCTGGCCGAAACCGCGATCTGTTCAATCGCGCAGCGAAAGCGGCAAAGGAGGCCTTTTGACCTTTTTTACTTGCCGCAGCAGTTTTAATCATGTTCATTTCCACCATGGCAGACCACTACAGGCTGCCGTGAATTATTCGTTGTTATTCTAGCCTATTTCATCTGTTTTGGCAAGCATTCATTTCCTACTCGTGCAGCCCCGCCGGGCATACGCATTCATATGTTGGCCCTGCGGATTCATCTTCAAGGATGCTGACAAAGCTCTTTATCTGGTAAAAGAAAACAGTAGACGCGGATGTGCAATCTATTAACGTCTCCTTTTCATTATCATTTGCTCCCAGCTGGTACAAGTTGGGAGCTTTTTTCTTCGTTCAAACATAAAAATTCATATCAGATGTATCTTTATACTGTATTTTAACGTACACTCATAATATTTCTTCATGAATCTTGTCGAAACATATTGATTTTGAGTACATTTTGGGCTAACATTGTAAATAGCTTTTGTTGTATTTGCCAGGCCCCATACATTTCAGAAAGGTCGATGCCGTATGTATCATCCGGCTATGGAACCCCGCCCCGTCAGCTGCTCATCTTTTGTACCTTTACTGCGCAGGATGAGCTATCTCATCCTCAAACGCGGGTTTGATCTTGTATTTTCTTTGGTTCTGCTTGTTACCTGCGCGCTGCTCATGGCTGTGATTGCGCTTGTTGTTTGGCTGGATTCCCCCGGCAAAATCATTTACACACAAATACGGCTTGGATACGGCGGGAAGCCTTTTACTATCTACAAATTCCGTTCTATGCAGCAAAGCACTGCCCCGGATGATGCGAAGTGGACCAGTGAAAACGACACACGCATTACCCGCGTTGGCCATATCCTGCGCCTGACCCACCTGGACGAACTGCCGCAGCTGCTCAACATCTTTATGGGCGAAATGAGCTTTGTTGGCCCGCGCCCCGAACGCCCCACTGTTTATGACGACCTTGACGGCAAAGTCGAGAACTTCCGCAGCCGTATGCAGGTTATGCCGGGCCTGACTGGTTACGCGCAGGTCAATGGCGGCTATGATTTGAACCCTGCAGAAAAGCTCAAATATGATTTGATCTATATCAATCACTGCTCTGTACTGTTTGACCTTTGGTGCCTGCTAAAAACAATACCTGTTGTTTTTACAATGAAAGGCGCAAGGTAATATATTTTTGCCGGAAAGCAAAACGCCCCGTAAGCATTTTGTTATGCACGCTTACAGGGCATGAGACTTTCATATCGTCACTTATTTTTATGGGGAATCAACTATCGCACAAAATCCAAGGGGCTATATACAGAAAAACTCCCGCGGGCAACCTGCCTGCGGGAGTTTTGGAGGTGACGGGCAGATTTGAACTGCCGAATGAGGGTTTTGCAGACCCTTGCCTTACCACTTGGCCACGTCACCATAATAAGCAAAAAGCCGGCGTAAACCGGTTTCTTGCTGTTTGTCTGGAGCGGCCGACGAGGCTCGAACTCGCTACCTCCACCTTGGCAAGGTGGCGCTCTACCAGATGAGCTACGGCCGCATACTGCAGTTTCTTTACCCTGAAACTGCAAAACAGGTGGTGCCTCCGATCGGAATCGAACCAATGACACGGGGATTTTCAGTCCCCTGCTCTACCGACTGAGCTACAGAGGCATAATGGCGACCCGGATCAGGCTCGAACTGACGACCTCTAGCGTGACAGGCTAGCGTTCTAACCAACTGAACTACCGGGCCACATGGTGGAAGTTAACGGGCTCG
>NZ_JAQFEN010000011.1:65231-87024 GCF_027689445.1 Gemmiger qucibialis
TGGTGGAAGTTAACGGGCTCGAACCGCTGACCCTCTGCTTGTAAGGCAGATGCTCTCCCAGCTGAGCTAAACTTCCACATGGAGCGGCCGACGAGGCTCGAACTCGCTACCTCCACCTTGGCAAGGTGGCGCTCTACCAGATGAGCTACGGCCGCACATGTTTCAATCGCTTCAAGCGACGTTTGTTATTATAACCGACCTTTCCCAAAAAGTCAAGGGTTTTCTTGCATTTTGTTCCACATTTTTTCAAATCTTTTTTCCTTCCCGATATCCAACTCGCGGGCTTTTCCCGTTACGTTTTTCTCCCTCGTTTTGTTGCCTGGGCCTCGCAGCGGATTTCTACATTTGCATCGCTATTCTTATTATGTTGCATCCTATACTCTTTCCCTGCATCCTCGGAAGCAAATAAACTGTTGCCTTTTCTATTCTTTTTTTAGGGCAACACCGCACAATTCCCGCCTTGCGGCTTAAGCACCGCTCCGGCAGCTGCGGCACGGCATCTGCGTTGCCAAAATGCTCGATAAGACATCCAGTATTATCTGCGCTTTTGGCTTGGCATCTGCCGCACCTCGCTTGCCGTATCGGCACTTAGAATTATGCGGTATTGCCTTTAATTTACGAAAAATACAAGGAAACAATTGAGCTTGTCTTTGCAGATGCAAAAGACAAGCTCACCATGCGCTATACCCACATGAGAGGCCTGACATGCGCTACGCAATGGGTAAGACTTAAATTTGTTACCATGAATCTGAAAAGGCTTGCAAGCTGGGCGTGGAAGCGCCTTTGTTTGCAAGCCTTTAGGAAACATTTCTGAATTTTTGAGGCTGCGGTTGGCTGTTGCGTGGCTTGATGATGAACTCTTTTGACAAACTAACAACATATGCTTTACTCCTGATTGCATATGAAATGTGCACCAAATAGCTGGGCAGCAATTGATTGAGAGATTCTCTTTGAAGATTCCTCAGTTGGTTGTTGTTCGGCTATTTTTTAGCCTTCAGGAAGCCTGCTCCCGCAAAAAGGAGCAGGCTTTATGTTTGTCCGTTTTTTTGTGGATGCTCCAAACAGTTAAATATCCGCAGCGTTCCAAGCTCCCGGCTTTTCACACTTTATCAAAAGTTTTGAAGTTACACATGAGTTTCAATACTGTCCCAATCCTTTGGCTTGAAGGACGTGCAGGAATGGTTAGGGCATCCTGATATAAAGATGACGGCGAATATTTACGGACATTTGGATACCAAAAGAAAGCAAGGCATTGCAGCAAATATGCAGCGACCTTTGCCTGCTGGATAAAATCGGTTAGAACTGGCCCTATTTTCACCGCAAAAAAGCAAAAAAATAGAACCGCCAAGTTCTTTCAAACTTAGCGGTTCTGCGTTGAAAAACTCAGCTCACTGTTTGGTCCGAGTGGCGAGAGTCGAACTCACGGCCTCTTGAACCCCATTCAAGCGCGCTACCAAAACTGCGCTACACCCGGTCGAACGTGGGCTGCTGTCATCAACAGGTATTATTATAACAGGATTTTAAAGAAAGTCAAGCTTTTTTCTAAAAAATTTTGATTTTTTTCGTATTTTTTCTTTTTCCGTTTTCTTTTCATCGTTCTGCCATACTTTTTGCCTGCTGGCAGCAGCTCACCTGTTTATAGTGGCTGCGTTTTCATGCAATTAGTGCCTGCATCAGGCCTTTGTGTTCTCCTGCTGCAGCTGGCTCTGCGCTTTTTCGGGCAGCAGGTTCGTCATACTCTTCAGGCTGATGCCGATGGTGGAAAGATTATGCAGCATAGCCGAGGTTGCCGGCTGCAAAATGCCCAGTGCGCCCAGAATGATCAGGGCAGAGTTAAAGCTCAGCACAAAGCGATAGTTGCTCGCCACACGGCGCTGCATGGCGTTGGCAATGCTCTTGAGCTGCACCAACTCTTCCAAGCTGTCGGCTTTGATGGTAATATCGGCAATTTCGCGTGCAATGGCTGCGCCAGAGTTGATGGCGATGCCAACATCGGCAGCAGACAAAGCCGGTGAATCGTTGATGCCGTCGCCGATCATGACAACGGTATGCCCTTCTGCCTTTGCTTTTTGGACATACTCTGCCTTATCTTCCGGCAGAACCTCCGAGAAATACTGATCAATGCCTACCTGGCGGGCAATCGCGGCTGCGGTGCGGTCACTGTCACCGGTCATCATCACAGTGTTGGTGACACCGATGGCGCGCAGCTGGCGCAGCACATGGCGTGCTTCGGGGCGCAGCGGGTCCGCAATGCAGATAACGCCCACCAGCTGGCCGCAGGCAGCCAGATACAGGTGCGAATGTTCCGGTTCCAGATCGTCAAACTTCTGCTGTTCCGCAGCGGGAATGACGCACTTTTCATCCTCGAACACAAAGTGATGGCTGCCGATCACAACGCGCTCCCCGCGCACGCGGCTTGCAATGCCGTGGGCCACAATGTACTCTACCTCGGTATGCATCTCCTCGTGGGTAATGCCGCGCTCCTTGGCAGCACGCACCACGGCGTTTGCCATGGAATGCGGGAAGTGCTCTTCCAGGCAGGCGGCCAGCTTGAGAACTTCCTCCTCATCACACCCGGAGAACGGCACAACCTTGACCACTTTAGGACTTGCATGGGTCAGGGTACCGGTCTTATCAAACACAATAGTATCCGCCTTGGACAGGGCTTCCAGATACTTGCCTCCCTTGACGGTGATGTGGTAGGAACCGCATTCACGCATAGCAGACAGCACGGCCAGCGGCATGGAAAGTTTAAGTGCGCAAGAGAAATCGACCATCAGAATCGAGATTGCGCGGGTTACGTTGCGGGTGAGCGCATAGGTCACGACCGTACCAGCCAGACACCACGGCACCAGGCGATCCGCCAGCTCCAGGGCGTGGTTTTCCGTGCCGGACTTGAGCTTTTCGGACTCTTCGATCATAGATACGATCTTATCGTAACGGCTGGCACCATCCACGGCGTTTGCAGCAAAAACGCATTCGCCTTCCTCAACAACAGTACCTGCATAAACTGTCGCACCCGCAATCTTGCGTACCGGCATTGACTCACCGGTCAGGGCCGCCTGGTTGACCATAGCTTCGCCCTCGATCACGGTGCCATCCAGCGGCACCATGTTGCCAGAACGCACAATGATCTCGTCCCCCGCCTTGACCTTGGTGATGGGCATCAGAACTTCGGTCCCCTGACTGCGCACCCAAACACGGTCAACGTTCAGGGACATGCTGCGAGCCAGATCATCCAGGCTCTTTTTGCGTGTCCATTCTTCCAGCAAAGCGCCCACATTGAGCAGGAACATAACAGAACCGGCGGTATCAAAGTCACTGCGCAGCAACGATACACCGATAGAAAGTGCATCCAGCACTTCCACTTCCAGCTTGCGATGCCACAGGCAGATCAGACCACGGCGGATAAATTCAATTGCTTTGAACACCGTGATAACGGCCTGCACCGGAGCAGGCAGAAACAGCTTGCGGAACGCACGGAACACCACCAAGTTGACAAAACGTTCCTGGTATTCCTGGTTGATCTTACGGCTGTCAGCCGAAGTAACCAGTGAATCCAGTTCCGGGTTATCAAACTTATAATGGCTCAGCACCGTTACTGCACCCGCACGGCTGCCCTTATATTGGATCAGAACATCGCCGGTGCGTTCATACACTTTGGCATGTTCAATGGCTTCCGAATGGTTCAGGTATGCTTCCAAAACATCTGCACGGTGCAGGGTCATACGCACGGCATTTACATGCACACGCATACGGCCGCGGCTTTCATGTAAAATTGTACATTTCATAGTTGTATTTCCTTATTCAGCTTTCCCAACTGCCAATTCTGGCACAGCGATAAAGGCATCATCCGTTCAGCCGCTGTGCCCCACCACATAAAAAGGGCCGCCTGCAGGCGGCCCAAAAGAAGCAATTATTCTGCGGCGCTTTCAGCAGCGTCATCAGCGATAACTTCCTGTTCAGCTGCGGCTGCGCGGGCTTCGTTGATGGCCTTTGCATCTGCCAGAATGTCGCCAGCCTCTTCCTGAACGCGGCTGACCGTCTCCATAGTGCAGTCCTTCATACGCAGAACGGCTGCGGTGGTCTGGGTATAGACCTTCTTAGCGTCCTTGCTGGCCAGGATTTTGAAACCAGCGGAGCCAAACAGCATACCACCAACAAAAATTGCTACCTTCTTTACGTTCACCATAATACGTTGAACTCCTCTCTATTGATTCGACATTCCCAGGGGGTGCAAGCTGCTGCATACATTCCCCGGCTGCAATTGGCGATGTTTCGCAAGATTAACTTCTTGCAAAAATCCTTATTCGCAAGTATAACGTATTTTACACTTTTTACAAGTGCATTTTGGATAAAAAATGTGCCGTCTGGTTTTATTTTTGAAAATTCTATGTTCCACGTTCCACCATTTCGCCCAGTTTCAGCCCACCGCTGCTGTGCGTTTTGCTGCGCTGTAATTCCACATCAGGCAATCGTTTTTTCTTCCGGCAGCTGGTCGGTGCGCACGCGGCGGCATTCCCGCGGGGTAATGCCTTTTTCGCGCTTAAACATTGCCGCAAAACGGCTGGGACTGTCGTACCCAACCCGCTGTGCGATCTCCAAAATGCTCAAATCCGTTGTGAAAAGCAGCTGTTCCGCATGCTGCACACGGCAGCGGCGCAGGTAAGTATTGATTGGCAAGCCGTACACCTGTTTGAACGCCCCTTTCAGCGAAGTAAGAGAGATATGATACCGCTGCGCCAGTTCCGCCTGGGTTACGCGGCTATCGAGATGTTCCACCAGATACTGGTGCACCTGCTGCACACACTCGGCCTGTTCTTTGTACAGATAGGCCGAAGCTGTGGACATGGTTTCCGGTTCATTCACTTTCTGGCTGCGGCTCATTTTCTTCCACCTCCGTTTCGGCAAAGAGCGCACCAAAATGTTCCCTGTAATCCCGGTCAGGAAGCGCTGCAATCAACGCCAGCGCCGCATTGCGCCGTTCATCTGCACTGACCGGGAACGGATATTCCGGCATAGCGGCAAGGGTTGCATCCAGCAAGCGGCCGTAGTAGTTTACGGTAAACGCACCGCGGTCCGTCAGATAAATTTTGCCATAGTGCCGTTTTACCACCATACCATTCCGCATGAGAATGTTCAGGATATGCACAACCGAGGGTTTGGTAACCCCCAGTGCACTGGCAATCTGACGGGAAGATACATCCGGGGTTGCTGCAGCTGCATTGCTGATTGCAAACAGATATCGCAGGTGGGCATCGCTCAATGCCATGTTCATCACTCCATATCAAGCAGCCCGCACCATAGTGCAGCTGATAAAAAATGCGGCGGACCGCGGGCATTGCTGCCTGCGGCCCGCCGCGCTGGGATTCAGGAAAATTTTAACTTCCTTAAGTTTTAATGTACCTGACTTGCGTTAGCCTTTGCCTTTTCTTCGGCAATCCGTTTGAACTTTGCAAGCTCTTCTGCATTTTCTTTGCAGGAGCCATTGCAGCCACCGGAGCAGCCACACTCACCGTGGCAGCTGCCACCGCAGTCGCAGCCAACGCCGCCATGCTTGTGAGAGTGCCACACAATCAGGCCCGTGCCCCCAAACACAATAACTGCACCAATAATGGTAGGCAGATTAAAATTTGTGGCCAAGAAATCCATCATAGCGAAACACCTCTCTTATAAAAGGAACATCAAATTGTCAGTGATTACTTGGAAGCAGCAACCTTCTTGACATCAATCTTAACTTCGTTATCATTCAGGTACTTGTTGGGGCGAACCAGCATGTAGATGGTAAACACAATGATAGCGACAGCAACGATGGTGAAAATGTTGAAGCCAACTTCGCCGGTGATCAGGCCGCCGATCTGGTAAACAACCAGAGATGCACAGTAGGCCAGCAGGCACATATAACCAATGGCGATAGCAGTCCACTTGCCGTTGTTCATTTCACGCTTGATAGCGCCCATAGCTGCGAAGCACGGTGCGCACAGCAGGTTGAAGATCATGAAGCTGTAAGCAGAGATTGCGGTGTAGTCGTTTGCAACTTCGCCCCAAATTTCGTCGCCGTTCTCAGACAGCTCGCCGCCGAAGTGATACAGAACGCCAAGGGTACCAACAACGTTCTCTTTTGCGATCAGGCCGGAGATGGAAGCAACGGTTGCACGCCAGTTTCCGAAGCCCTGAGGAGCAAAGATCCAGGCGATTGCACTTGCAACGGCTGCCAGGATGGAGTTGTCCTGATCTTCGACCATGCCGAAGACGCCATCCTCAAAGCCGAAGCCCTGCAGGAACCACAGAACGATGGTGGAAGCCAGAATGACGGTGCCGGCACGCTTGATGAAGGACCAGCCACGCTCCCAGGTTGCACGCAGAACGTTGCCCCATGCAGGTACGTGGTAAACAGGCAGCTCCATAACAAACGGAGCAGGATCACCAGCAAACAACTTGGTCTTCTTCAGGATGATACCAGAGATGATGATGGCCGCAAAGCCGATAAAGTAAGCAGAAACAGCAACCAGGCTGCTGCCGCCGAACAGGGCACCTGCAAACAGGCCGATGATGGGCATCTTAGCGCCGCAGGGGATGAAGCAGGTAGTCATGATGGTCATACGACGGTCACGCTCGTTCTCGATGGTACGGGAAGCCATAACACCCGGAACGCCGCAGCCGGTGCCAACCAGCATGGGGATGAAGCTCTTGCCGGACAAGCCGAACTTGCGGAAGATACGGTCCATGATGAAAGCAACACGGGCCATGTAACCAATGTCTTCCAGGATGGAAAGCAGGAAGAACAGAACCAGCATCTGGGGAACGAAGCCCAGAACCGCGCCGACACCGGCGACGATGCCGTCCATGATCAAGCCGTACAGCCAGTCAGCAACGCCAACGCTCTCCAGGAAACCGCCCAGTGCATTGGGAACGATCTCGCCGAACAGAACATCGTTGGTCCAGTCAGTTGCGAAGCTGCCGATGGAGATACCGCCATCTGCAATGGAGGTACCCATGGACAGCGCGTACATGAGGAACATGATCAAGGCAAAGATTGGCAGAGCGAAGATACGGTTGGTAACAACCTGGTCGATCTTATCGGAAACAGTCAGGTGCTCAACGCGAGCTTTCTTTCTGACAGCCTTCTCAACAACAGTGTTGATGTAAGCATAACGCTGGTTGGTGATGATGCTCTCGGCGTCATCGTCCATTTCCTTCTCGCAGTCTGCGATGTGCTGGTCAATGTGGTCAACCAGCGCCTTGTCCAGCTTCAGCTCCTGCTGAACCTTGTCATCACGCTCGAACAGCTTGACGGCGTACCAACGCAGGAAGCGGTCATCAACCTTGCCCTGGATGGACTCTTCGATATGAGCGATGGCATGCTCAACGCTGCCAGTGAACACATGGGGCAGCTCGCCAGCCTTGCCAGACTTTGCAGCGGCAACAGCCATCTCAGCAGCCTTCATGCTGCCTTCGCCCTTCAGTGCGCTGATCTCAACAGCCTGGCAGCCCAGCTCTGCGCTAAGCTTCTTCAGGTCGATCTTATCACCATTCTTGCGGACCAGGTCGATCATGTTGACGGCCATAACCACAGGAATGCCCAGCTCAATCAGCTGGGTGGTCAGGTACAGGTTACGTTCAATGTTGGTACCATCAATGATATTCAGGATGGCATCAGGCTTTTCATTGACCAAGTAACCACGGGCCACAACTTCCTCCAGGGTGTAGGGGGACAGGGAGTAGATACCGGGCAAGTCCTGAATGACAACGTCCTTCTGACCTTTCAGGCGACCTTCCTTCTTTTCAACCGTAACGCCGGGCCAGTTGCCGACATACTGGTTAGAACCGGTTAAGTCATTGAACAGGGTAGTTTTACCACAGTTCGGGTTACCGGCTAGTGCAATTTTAATGCTCATTGCGTTACCCTCTCTTCTCTAGTTGGAATCAAACCAATTCGATCATTTCTGCGTCAGCCTTGCGCACGCTCAACTCGTAGTTGCGCACGGTCAGCTCCATGGGGTCACCCAGGGGGGCAACCTTGCGGACATAGATCTGAACACCTTTGGTGATGCCCATATCCATGATGCGGCGCTTGACAGGGCCTTCGCCGTGCAGCTTGGCAACGGTGACAGTCTCGCCGACTTTCGCGTCTTTCAGAGTTTTCATTTTTATCCTCCTCACAATATCTCTATCGGGAAGCCGCTGGATAAGCCGCAGCCTCCAAAACAGCGGATTGGCGCTGTTTTAACCAATCATAATGCGGTTTGCCATGGTTTTGTCCAGTGCAATGCGGCTCTCTTTTACCTGAATGATCAGGTTGCCCGCAATTTCGTTCACAACGGTAACCGTTGCGTCCACAACAAACCCCAACTCAGCCAGGTGCTGGCGAACTTCGTCTTTACCAGTGATTTTTTTGATGGTGACAGTTTCGCCTGCTTTTGCCATCGTAATCGGCATCATCGTTTCATCCCCCAACGTCCAAATTGCTTTACGCTTATAACGTTCCGTTCTGTTTTTTCTGCATCTTGCACAGGCGCAAAAAAGCCAGAGTTTGACCCTTAATCCCCTGTGATCTGCCGCTTCCCGGCCACCCGCAGAAGATTAGCAGGTGCTAACTCCTTTGAACATTTGCAGTTTACCACTGCTAACCTGCAATGTCAATAGTTTTGAAGTCGTTCAAAATTAGTTTGTGCTAACCGATAAGTCGTGGCTAACTTTTTCACACTTTTTAAGGCAATTTGCACAAAGGGCGCTGCGTCATTCAGGCATTTTATGACCTTTGCCCCTTCTTTTGAGAGGAATATGCTGTATTCTCTCCGCTTGACAAATACCCATTGGGTTGGTATGATGAAGCCGTTATGAATTGCCGCCTGCCCTTTGGGTCAGTTTGGTTTAGGATACGTAACCTGTTGCAGAAAGGATGAGTTTAATGGTTCAAATCACTGTTGGGGTAGATGGAATGGCATGCAGCATGTGTGAAGCACATGTTTCTGACGCAATCCGCAAGGCATTCCCCGTCAAAAAGGTAACCGCCAGCCACACCAAGGGCCAGGCTGTTATTGTAGCCGAAAACGAAATTGCTGAGGCTGACATCGCTAAAGCGCTGGAACCGACTGGCTACCGCATGGTCAGCTATAGCTGCGCGCCTTACCAGAAGAAAAAGCTGTTTGGTATTTTTGGCTGATTGCCCAATCCGTGCGCTTCATCATCCGGCAGAGCACTACCCGGTGTTCTGCCGGATTTTTGTTTGTCTTTTCTATCTTATAACAGCCCTGATGATAAACTGTAAAAAGCAAACGGCAGTGAGCCGATGCCTTTTTCTCGGTATCGGTTCCCCGCCGTCATAATGCTATTTGCTCAAGGTGTAGTGAGCACCTCCGGGCACTTTGCTCAGCAGACTGCCAGCTTTGCGCCCAGAGCGTTGCAGGCTGCGATTGCATCGTCGTCCGGTGCTTCGTTTGCCATAACGCCAGGTTCTTCCTGCATCACAGCGCCGTCTTCCTTGCAGCGTGCGCACCAGTCTTCCAGCCACTGGCCAGAGCCCCAGCCGTAAGAACCGAACAGAGCAACCTTCACACCAGACAGGCTGCCTTCCAAGTCAGCGAACATGGGTTCAAATTCGCCTTCCTCCAGCTGCTCTGCGCCCATAGCGGGGCAGCCGAAAGCAACTGCACCATAATCGGCCAGCTTTGTGCTATCAAATTCTGCGCAGGTCAGCACATCGGCTTCGCCGCCAGCATTCTTAACGCCCTCTGCCACAGCCTGAGCCATCTGCTCAGTATTGCCTGTGCCACTCCAATAAACGATTGCTACCTTGTTCATAATCAAACATCTCCTTTATTATATTTTAAGGCAATACCGCATAATTCTAAGTGCCGATACGGTGAGCGAGGTGCGGCAGATGCTAAGCCAAAAGCGCAGATAATACTGGATGTCTTATCGAGCATTTTGGCAACGCAGATGCCGTGCCGCAACCATCGGAGCGGTGCTTAAGCCGTCAGGCGGGAATTGTGCGGTATTACCTTAACATGGGCGTACGCCCATTATATCAAACGGCTACTGCGAGCCGGGTGATCGGTGTACCGCTCTGGAAACAGCGGAGATAAACTTCAGTGCATTTGCGGAAGCGTTCAAACGTCTTTTGTGCTGCAGCGGGGTCGCCATAGCATTTCCAGTAACCGCAGAACGTATAATTTTTGCCCTTGTTTGCCACAAAGCCAACGACATCTTCCAGCGGATAACCAAGGAAAACGCCAATCTCATGCGGGAACTCTGCTTCGCAGCAAAGGCACCGGGAAAGATGATCCAAGCATTCCTGCAAGCCGCCCTGAGGGTAACCTTCCCGCAGCAGGTACTGTTGCACATCCGGCTGCTGCAGGCTTTCTTCCAGGCTCTTTGCGCGGTAGACATAAACCAGATAGGCGTGGGTGACGGGGCATTCCTTGATGATAGAAACCGTAACGCCTTTGGGTTTTAGCTCGGCCGCCCAGCGCTCCGCCATGGCGTGCATGGCGCTTGCATCGGGTTCAACCCAGCGGAAGAGGTTTGCCACTTTAAGTCCCGCCAGAACAGGAGCACACTGCGTTACAAACGAGGTTTCAAAATTACGCTGCATGGTGTACCCTCCTGTTTTGACCGCATAATTAGTTTGCGCTAACTTCAAACCATTAAAAATTCCCGCCGCCATTGCTATGTTTATGCAGAAAGTACGGGATATTCGTTGATTAGGATTATCTAACCAACGCAGTTAGAATACCATATCTTCCCCATGGTGTCAAGGGGCCTTCCCAAACATTTTGCTTTTATTTCTTCTTGGCTACAAATTAGGGCAACACCGCACAATTCCCGCCTTACGGCTTAAGCACCGCTTCGGCGGCTGCGGCACAGCATCTGCGTTGCCAAAATGCTCGATAATACATCCAGTATTATCTGCGCTTTTGGCTTAGCAGCTGCCGCACCTCGCTCGCCGTATCGTCACTTAGAATTATGCGGTATTGCCTTAGAACGATAATAAAAGAAATGCCAAAAAAATAAAACCTCCAGCCTGTTTTGTCGGCTAGAGGTTTGTATGCTTCTCTTCTGTTTTTCTTTCGTTATTGTCCTGCGCTTACACCTGCGATTTTTCAATCAGCTCGCGGGCGTTGGCAAGGCTGAGGTCTGTAACTTTATCGCCGGAGATCATGCGGGCTAACACCTGCACGCGGCCATCCAGATCCAGCGGATGGATCTCAGTGAAGGTCCGGTTGTCCCGCACCTTCTTTTCAATCAGCAGCTGGTTATCGGCAAAGGCAGCGATCTGCGGGGTATGGGTGATGCACAGCACCTGATGGCCGCTGGCGGTCTGCTTCAGCTTTTGGCCAATACGCCCGGCGGCAAGGCCCGAAACACCGGTGTCGATCTCATCATAAATAACAGTCGAAATCGCATCTTTATCAGCCAAGGCGCTCTTGAACGCCAGCATGATACGAGAAAGCTCGCCGCCGGAAGCGATTTTAGCCAACGGCTTGGGCTCCTCGCCGGGGTTGGTAGAAATCAAAAATTCAATGTTATCCTGTCCTGCGGAAGCTAATGGGCCGCGCTGATGGCGCAGCACCATACGCACGCCGGGCATGTTCAAAAATTCCAGTGCTTCCCGCATTTGGCGGTTCATGCTTGTAAAAGCTTTCAGGCGAGCTTGGGTCAGCGTTTCCGCTGCAACCTTGGTCTGGCGGTACAATTCTTGTTTGCGCTGGGTCAGCTCTGCAATGCGCTTGCCGGAGGACTGGTACCCTTCCAATTCTTCGGCCGCCTTATCCCGCCGAGTCAGCAGTTCTTCCACACTGGCACCGTAACGCTGTTTCATGCGGTAAATCTGGTCCAGCCGTTCTTCGATTTGATCCAGCTCCCCCGGGTCAAAGTCATAACCGTCCAGGCGGTCGGCGAGATCGGTGGCCAGCTCCCGCGCACCGTAATACAAATCGCTCAGGCGCTCGCTGAGCGGTGCCAGGCTCTCATCCAGGCGAGCGCTTTCGGCCAGCTCATTGACCACACTGCCCAGCAGATCCGCTGCGCCCATCATTTCGCCGGAATCATCACCGGAAAGCGCCTGGTGCGCCGCCGTCAGACCATCCAGAATGCCCTGTGCGTGCATGATGACCTTGCGGCGCTCCATCAAACGTTCTTCCTCGCCTGCGGTCAGCGCAGCGGCATCAATGGTATCAATCTCTTCCGAAAGCTCTGCGATCCGGCGCTGCTTTTCTTCCTCGCTGGAAGTCAACGCATCCAGCGCACGCTTTGCCGTGACAAGAGCGCGGTACAGCGCATGGTAAGCGGCATACTCTGCCCCATCCTGCGCGTACTGATCCAGCAGGGCCAGATGGGTTGCCGGGTTGGTCAGGCTGGTGCTGTCGTGCTGGCCATGGATGGTCAGCAGCCCAGCGGAAATATCCCGCACCACGCCGGCGGTAGCGGGCATACCGTTAATACGGCAGCTGCCTTTTCCGTCCGCGCTGATCTCGCGGTACAGCAGCAGGTCATCCTGGGCACCATAGCCGCATTTTTCCACCTGCTCCCGCACATGGGCCGGGATAGATTCAAACGTGGCCCAAATGCGTGCCTTGGGCGCACCGCTGCGCACCAGATCACGCGAGGTACGGTTGCCCAGAATGGCATTGATGGAATCGATCATGATAGATTTGCCGGCGCCGGTTTCGCCCGTCAGCACATTCAGGCCCGGGGTAAACTGTACTTCGGCTTTTTCAATCACGGCAACATTTTCAATTTTCAGCTCCGCAAGCATGGATGCTGCTCCCCCTCCGGCGGTTTAAGTGTGGCGTACCGTATAGCGCTGCAGCTGGCGGGTGATCTCAGCAGCGTTTTCCTCGGTGCGCATCAGGATAAAAAACGTATCATCACCGGAAAGTGTACCAACAACACCTTCCCAGGTTTGAGCGTCAAAAACTTCACAGGCGGCATTCGCCATGCCGGAAAAGCATTTGACCAGTACCATATGCCCAGCATAGTCCACCTTGAGCACAGACTCCCGGAAAATGGTTTCAAACCGGTTGGGTGAATGAGCCACCTTGCCGTTGCCGTTTGCCGGCATATAGCGGTAGCCGCCCTCCCCCGTTGCAGTTTTTACCAGGCGCAGTTCCCGGATATCACGCGATACCGTTGCCTGCGTTACATCAAAACCGGCACGGCGCAGATGTTCGAGAAGATCCTCCTGCCGGTCAATCGGATATTTTTCAATCAGGTCCAAAATTGCCTGATGGCGCGCACTTTTCATTGCAGAGTCATCTCCTCATCAATTTTGTTTCTATCGCACGGAACTGCTCGGTTTCGTCAAAGGTAATCAGCCCCAGCTGTTCCACTGCCGTGGTAATGGTCAAACTTTCGCCCGGCTGCAAATCACAGCGGGAATGGCTGTCCGCACTGGCGTACACGCTGTCACGGTTGGTTGCTTCCGCCACCACCGTCAGGGTACGGCTAGCCGAAAACACCAGCGGCACCGCGTGGATGCTGTGCGCACAGACCGGGGTAAGCACCATAACCGCCGCACAGGCATCCAGCACCGGCCCACCTGCGGAAAGCGAGTAAGCCGTGGAGCCCGTGGGTGTTGCGATGATCACCCCATCGCTGCGGTAGCGGCTGACAAAAGCGCCATCGCAGTAGACGGTATAATCCATGGGGTGCAGGCGGGAATTGCCAAACAGCACCACGTCGTTCATAGCAACCTGGTGCCAGTTATGGGCCGGGGCATCCGCACGCAGCAGGTTGCGCGGCTCAATGGTATACCGCCCCGCAGCCAGGCGGGCCAGCTTTTCCGGCAGCTCTGCCACCTCGCAGGTAGCCAAAAAGCCAATGCGCCCCAGGTTGACACCCAGGACCGGCTTGCTTTGGGCAAGGCAGTCATGGGCGATGCGCAGCAGTGTGCCATCCCCGCCAATGGTGATAACCTGTTTTGCCTGGGCCAACGCCTGCTGCTGGGGCAGGAATGCCGCCTTGGTATCCACCAATTCCCCAGCCAGCTCATCCGCCAGCAGGGCATGGATGCCGTGTTGATCCAGCAAAGCGATCACCTGACGGGTAACGGAAAAATCGGTATCTTTGATTCTGTTTGGAAAAAGAAAAACGGACAAGCTCTTTTCCCCTTTCCGGGTATGGTTTCAAAGTAACAGGAACGCAGCTTTTAAGGTTCAGTGCAGGTTGGGGGCTTTATCCAGCGCCGCGTGAGCGTTGGCAACCGTCTGTTCGATCAAGCCTTCCGGCAGCGGCTGCGGATCCTGGCTGTGCTGGACATACATCAAAAATTCAATGTTGCCCTCCGGCCCCTTAATGGGCGAAAAATCCAGTCCCGCCGGGGTAAAGTGGTTCGCCATGGCGTAACCCTGCGCCATATGTAGCACCTCGGCATGGGTAGCGGGTTCCCGCACAACGCCTTTTTTACCTACTTTTTCGCGTCCGGCTTCAAACTGGGGCTTCACCAGACAGACGCCGACGGCATCCGGCGTACAGATAGTATCCGCCACCGGGAAGATATGTTTGAGCGAGATAAAGGAAACATCCACGCTGAAAAACGCGATTTTGTCCCCCAGCATATCCGGGGTAACATTGCGGATGTTTGTGCGCTCCATATTGACCACGCGCTCATCGGTGCGCAGGCTCCACGCCAGCTGGCCATAGCCCACATCCACGGCGTACACTTTGACTGCGCCATTTTTGAGCATACAGTCGGTAAAGCCGCCTGTCGATGCGCCAATATCCATGCAGACCTTGCCATCCGGCCGCATGGGGAACACCTGCATGGCTTTTTCCAGCTTGAGGCCGCCGCGGCTGACGTAACCGATATCATGGCCGCGCACTTCCACTTTGGCGTCCTCAGCAATCATTTCACCGGCTTTGTCCACTTTCTGCTCATTGACAAAGACAATACCGGACATGATCAGTGCTTTGGCGCGCTCCCGGCTTTGGGCATAGCCGTTTTGGCAAAGGTATTGATCCAGACGAATTTTCATTGATGAACAACCTTTCGGTTCACTTATTTCAGTTACGGGTCAACATATCCTGGGCCAGAGTATGAGCATCCAAGCCCTGGTCCCGGCGCAGCTGCGGCACTGTGGCGTGCAGCAGATGGGTGTTATCTACCCCGCGCAGGATAAAGCGGCCCTGCCAGCCTGCTGCCTGCAGGGCAGTGCAAAGCTGCTGGCCAATACCGCCCGTTGCCACGGATTCCTCTGCAAACAGGATGGTTTTATAGTTGGAAAGCTGGCGGCAGAGACCATCCGGCAAGGGATAAACCTGCACCAGCTTACAGCAGTCCGCTGCCATTCCCTGGTGGCGCAGCAGTTCCGCCGCGGCAAGAATCTCCTCGGTTTCAGCGCCATAACTGACAAGAACGGTATCGGCCTTGTCCGCACCGCACAGCATATCATAGGGTTTGCCGGTGCATCCAAGGGCCGCCAGAGCCGGCTTTTCTTCTCCGCGGGCATAACGGATGGCGCGGGGGCCGCGCATGGTTTTGACCAGTGCTTCCAGCCAGTATTCCAGTTCCGCATAGTTGCACGGAGAATACACCGGGATGCCGATTTGGCTGAAATAGCCGGTATCATAAATGCCCTGGTGGGTCTCGCCATCGCCCGGCACAAGGCCAGCACGGTCCACGGCAAACAGCACATCCAGATGCATCAGGTTCACATCATGAATCATCTGGTCATAAGCGCGCTGGAAGAAGGTGGAGTAGATAGCCACAACCGGCAGCATGCCTTGGCTGGCAAGGCCCGCCGCAAAGGTTACGGCGTGCTCTTCCGCCATGCCAACGTCAAAAAAGCGTTCCGGAATGGCGTGGTAGAAGAAGTTCAGGCCAGTGCCGTATTTCATAGCTGCCGTAATGGCGCACAGGTTAGGCACTTCCCTGCCCAGGGCCGCCAGCTTGTTGCCGAAGCGGTTGGAGAAAGAATCCTTGGGCGACATTTCCGGATTTGTCAGGTGATCCAGATCAAACGCGGAAACGCTGTGGAACTCGCCGGGGTTTTCTTCCGCCGGTTTCAGACCCTTACCCTTTTGGGTGACAATATGCAAAAACACCGGGGAATACTGTTCCTGCAGGTTGGTAAAGATCCGGGTCAGCTCGGTAACATCGTGGCCATCCACCGGGCCAACGTACTGGAACCCCATTTCCTCGAACATTGTGGAGTGGTAGATGCCGCGGCGGATGATCTTTTTCCCTTCCTGCAGCACCTCTACCAGAGCAGTGCCCACTGCGGGGATACGCTCCAGCGCGGTTTCCATATGAGCCTTAACCCGGAAATACTTTGGGTCTGTGCGTAGTTTGGTTAGATAATTTGCCATCTGACCGACATTTTTGGAGATGGACATTTTGTTATCGTTCAGCACCACAATCAGGTTGTTCAGGTTGCTGACGTTGTTCATGCCCTCATAGACCATGCCGCCGGTGAATGCGCCATCCCCGATGATGGCAACGACCTTGCCGGGTTCTTTTTTCAGCTTTTTGGCGCGTGCCACACCGATGGCGGTGGAAAGCGCCGTGCTGCCGTGCCCCGCAATAAAGGTATCACAGTCGCTTTCCTGCGGGGAGGGAAAGCCCGAAAGGCCGTCCACCTGGCGCAAATGGGCGAAGCCCTCCCGGCGGCCGGTCAGCAGCTTGTGGGTATAGCACTGGTGACCGACATCGAACAAAATTTTATCCTGCGGCAGAGTCAGCGCACGGTGCAAAGCCACCGTAAGTTCCACCACGCCCAAGTTGGACGAAAGGTGCCCGCCGGTAGAGGAAACACTTTCAATCAAAAAATTTCGGATATCCTCACACAGAAGCGGAAGTTCCTGCTGCGGCAGTTTTTTTACATCCCCGTTTTTCTGGATTTTATCCAGATAAGGATATTTCATGATCACATACCTCGTTTGCTCTGTTTTTACACCATTGGCATCAAAAGGCCAACAGCAATGCCAAAAATGGCACCTGTAAGAACCTGGATAGGGGTATGACCCACCATCTCTTTCAGTTTTTTATCTCCCAAAAAGGGCATGGCATCTGATTCACGATCCATCCATTCGCTCAGCATGCGGTTCAGAATCTTGGCCTGCTCGCCCGTTTCCCGGCGCACACCCATTGCGTCATACATTACAATAATGGCCAAAACCAGCGCCAGGGCAAACTCCGTGGAGCCTGTGCCGCAGTAGCGCCCGGTGGCAACCAACAGCGCACATACCGTTGCGGAGTGTGCACTGGGCATGCCCCCTGCGCCCCACAGGCGTTCCGGGATAAATTTGCCAAGGATAATCAGGTTCAGAATCACTTTGGTGAACTGTGCCAGCAGCGAGCTGATGACCGCCGTTACCAGCACATAATTCCAGCTCAGCGCTTCGCGCAAAAGCGTCATCATGGTAGTTTTCTCCTCACACCGGGCCAAACAGGCGGGTTCCCGGCAAAGCTGCCAGGCAGTGGGCCGCACCGCCTGCCCTGCTGTAATATGTTACTTGCTGCGGGTCAGCAGCTCCACTGCCATCTCGCGCAAAAAGTCTGCTTCCGGGCCAAGATCCGCCAGGGCAGCCAGGGCAGCATCATTATGCTGCTTTGCCAGGCTGCGGGCGCCTTCCAGCCCATACAGGGTGATAAAGGTCGTTTTGTCGTTTTCGGCATCGCTGCCAACAGGCTTGCCCAGTTCTTCCGTCGTGGCGGTCACATCCAAAATATCATCCACGATCTGGAACACCAGCCCCAGCTCCGCGGCATAATGCTGCAGGGCAGTGCACAGGGCATCGTCCGCCTGAGCGGCATCGCAGCCAAGGTCCACACCGGCAATAATCAATGCGCCGGTCTTGTGGGCATGCAGTTCCAGCAGCTCGCTTTCGCTGGCGTGCACGGTTTCGTAATGCTTATCCAGTTCCTGGCCATACAACATACCGCGTGCCCCGGCTGCTTTGGCCAGGTGAGCCGCCGCCTGCACCCGGCTTTGGGGGTGGGTCGGCGCGTTGGCAACAGCTTCAAAGGCTGCTGTAACCAGGGCATCCGCCGCCAGCAGGGCGGTTGCTTCGCCATATTGCTTATGGCAGCTCAGGCGGCCGCGGCGGTAATCATCATTATCCATGCAGGGCATGTCATCGTGAATCAGGGAATAGCAGTGCAGCATTTCCAGCGCCGCGGCATAGTCGGCTGCAGCTGCGGTATCGCCGCCCGCCAGCTGGCAGGCAGCCAGCACCAGCACGGCGCGCACACGCTTGCCGCCGCCCAGCAGGCTGTAACGCGCTGCCTGGCTGATTTGGGCTTTTACCGGCAGATAAACATCGCACAGTTCGTTCAGGCGCTGCTCCGCCTGCTGCACAAAGGCTTTATACTGCTGTTGATAACGTTCCTGTTCCATGGGGAAAAGCCTCCTTATCCTGCGGGTTCACTCATCCGCGCTGGGCTGTGCCAGCGATGCGTCGATCTCTTCGATCTGTAATTTTGCCTTGTCCAGCGCCGTGTTGCAGTACTGGATCAGCTGGGCAGCTTCGGCATACAGTTTAACGGATTGGTCCAGCGTTGTGGTTTCATCCTGCATTTTTGCCAAAAGCTCCTGCAGGCGCTGGAGCCCTTCTTCAAAGGTTTTAGGTGCTCTCATCGGTTTGCTCCTTTTCAGGGTTCCCCTGAGTGGGTGCCACGGCATCCACCGTACACTGTGCGGCTGCATTGCTGCCGATAACAGTGATCTTCTGCCCCGGCTTCAGATGTTCTGTTGTCAGGCAGCGGCCGCGGGCATCCGCGACCATGGTATAGCCGCGTGCAAGGACTGCATATGGATTCAGTGACGCTGCCACCGCAGCAGCGGTGTGCAGCCCCTGGGTGCAGGCAGCTGCCTTTTGGGCTGCAACGGCCTGTATCTGTGCTGTCGTTTGCCGCAAAAGCTGCGCACGGGCGTCAATTCCTGTTTTTTCGTTCTGCATGGCTGCAGCCGGGGAAATGATGTTGAATTTATTATAGCACATTTCCAGGCGGGACTGTATATTTTTTTGAATATTTTGTTGTAAAATGAATATTTCGTGCCGCACCTGTGCCTGATCCGGCACGCAGAGTTCCGCCGCTGCGGAAGGTGTAGGAGCACGCAGGTCAGCCACATAATCCAGAATTGTGGTATCAATTTCATGCCCGACCGCAGAAACGACTGGCTTTTTACAGGCATAGGCTGCGCGGGCAATGCGTTCACTGTTGAACACCCACAAATCCTCTTTGCTACCGCCGCCGCGGGTGATTAAAATTATATCCGGGCGCGGGTCTGCATCCAGGCGGCGGATGCCATCCACAATGCTCTTTTCCGCTTCCAGCCCCTGCACACTGACGGGGGCCAGCAGCAGTTTGACCATCGGCCACCGCCGCGTGATGATGTGGATCACATCCTGCAATGCCGCACCGGTTTTGGATGTGACCAGCCCGATACACTGCGGCATAGGCGGCAGCGGGCGTTTGTGGTCAGCATCAAACAGGCCTTCGGCAGAAAGCTTTTTCTTCAGCGCATCAAAGGCCATCTGGGCCGCACCGGCACCAAAGGGGCGCATATAATCGCAATACAGCTGGAATGCGCCGTCCCGCTCATACAGCGTTGCCCGGCCATACGCCAGCACCAGCATGCCGTTTTCCGGCGCAAAGCCCAACAGACGCGCTTTATCTCGGAACATCACACACTTGATGGCGGCGTTTTCATCTTTCAGGGTAAAGTAGCAGTGGCCACTTTTGTAATGGCGCGTAAAGTTGGAAACCTCGCCGCAGACGATGAGGTTATTCAGTGGTTCGCACTGCTCCAGCACCTGTTTAGCCAGCAGGTTCAGGGTGGTTACATTGATGTATTCGGCCATGCATTGATCTCCCTTGCCGCCAGGATGGACACGCCGATGGCATTATCGCTGGCAAACTTGCCGGGCACAAAATAGGCGTACTGCATCCGTTTTGTGATATAATCCCGTACGATCTCGCTGCTCATCACGCCGCCTGCAAACACCACGGGCAGACCGGGGTTCCGCTCCAGGGCAGCGGCGGCCATGCGGCGCAGGGTTTCTGCCACGCAGAGCAGGCAGTACTTACTGACATATTCCGGGCTTTTGCCCTCTGCCAGCAGCTTTTCGCACTGGTTCTGCAAGCCGGAAAGGCTGCAGGTTGTGCCGCGCACGCTGACTTTGGGTTTGATGTTCTCGGTGCAGGCTGCCGCCAGCCGGCTGACATAGATGCCCGCCGGGAACGCATAGCCCAGCCGCACGCCAAGGCGGTCCACTGCCTGGCCCGCGTACAGGTCGCTGCTGGTGCCAATGCAGGTAATGCTGTCCGGCCCCTTGCAGTGCAAAAGGTCAGTGGTTCCGCCGGACACATGGAACACCAGCTCTTCTTTGCCGAACAGGTCTGCCCCGCTGGCCGCAAAAAGGGCCGCGGAGATATGCCCCTGCTGGTGGGTCGTTTGAACCAGCGGAATGCCTTTGGCCGCGCAGAACGCTGTGGCCGCACTGACGCCCGCCAAAAAGCATGGCATATAGGAGCCATCCACCGGGCGGGGCCTGGCGGATACGCCGACAGCTTCGATCTGCGTCAGGTTCACCTTTTGGCCCAGTTCTGCCAGTATTTCCGGCAGGGCGGCGGTATGGTGGAACAGCGCATCGCTCTGGCGCAGGCCCAGTTGACCCTCCCGCACGGGCAGGAAGCGTTTGCAATCGCAAACAACCTCTCCGGCGTTTGTGTCAAACACGGCCAGAGAGGTTGCGTAATTGCTTGTATCGATGCCCAGCGTTCTCATTCTTCGGCGGGCTTATCCTGCGCCCGTGCCACGGTGCCAAGCAGGCCGTTGACGAACTGATAGTCCTTGTCAGAGCCATACTTTTTGACCAGTTCAACGGCTTCGTTGATGGCAACGCTGGTCTTTTTTTCTTCGCCGTACATCATTTCAGCCAGGGCCACACGCAGGGCTACCAGGCTGACACGCGGAACGCGGGCAATGGTCCAGCCTTTGAGGTTTGCACGGATCACATCATCAATTTCTTCCGAATGGGCTTCCATATCGCGCAGAATGCGCAGGGAAAACTCATCCAGCGGATGCTCGTGGCTTTCGGGCTGGTTCAGCAGCACCGGCTGCGGATCATCCGGGTGGAAGGTTGCGGAAAAAGCCGCAAGAAAAGCATTTTCGCGTGCTTCGCGGCGGGTAAGATTCTGTTCCATTGTCACTATTCCCATCTTTCAATTATTTATGCTGGTCTGCGGCAGGCTCTTCCAGCCCGGCAACGATCACATCCACACGGGAAACCGTAATGCCGGTCATATTCTGGATGGTCTGCTTGACGTTTTCCTGCACTTTGGCGCAGACAGGCATAATTTTGCTGCCGTACTTGGCAATTACATGCACCTGCACCACAGCAACGCCATCGCTTAAATCCACCGTAACAGGCTTTTGCAGGCTGGCTTTGCTCAGCAACCCGCGCACGCTCTGCATGCTGCCGGAAGAAACATCGGCCACGCCATCAATTTCCAGTGCGGCCAGTTTGGCGATCTTGGCTACGACCTCATTGGAGATCTGCAGGCTGCCATCAATGCTGTTGCGTACATCCATAGCTCTATCCTCCCGCTGCCGGGTAAGCCGGCAGAATTGAATGGTTGTGATATTTGTTAATAGCTTACCACAATTTTGTACTGTTTGCAAGCAGTGTACCGTGGCTAACAGCCCGCCCGCAAAATAAAATCCAGCGGAGCCAGGGCGAGGGATAGAACATGAGATATTCCCTGCATGAAAATGCACCTGCCCGGCAGCAAAAAGCCAGAGCAAATGGCCGAAAACAACCGTTCCGCTCTGGCTTTCTGATT
>NZ_JAQFEN010000012.1:0-83020 GCF_027689445.1 Gemmiger qucibialis
AACAATTTTTACTTCAAAATATTGTCTAGCTTTTTGGGGTCACTTCAGAATGAAAATCGTGCCGGGATTTTTGGTTTTATTATGGCAATACCGCATAATTCTAAGTGCCGATACGGCGAGCGAGGCGCGGCAGATGCTAAGCCAAAAGCGCAGATAATACTGGATGCTGCAAAGGTGAGCGCCGCCAGTGGCGGAAACAGCGAACCGAAGCAGGGGCAGCGGTCGCAGAGTGCGAGGGGCTTTTGCCCCCGAAGCACGATGCGGGTACCGCAACCCGACATTATCGAGCATTTTGGCAACGCAGATGCCGTGCCGCAGCCGCCGGAGCGGTGCTTAAGCCGTAAGGCGGGAATTGTGCGGTGTTGCCTTATATTATATTGGGATGTGTATGCCACCCGTAGGGGCGCACAGTGTGCGCCCGCCGCCCAAAATAAGCAACGCATTCTTTCAAATGTTCCTCACCGGACAAACACTCCGGGGCGATGCAAGCATCGTCCCCTGCAAATATTTTTTAGGTGCACAGCAAACCATTTATGATTTTTCGTGGCGAGATAAGGGCATCCCCCCCTGACAGCATTTTATAGGCCGGCAGGGTCTTACAAAACGTGCCGTAATTATACCTTCACCTCGCACCGTTCCGGGATCTGGAAATGTGCAAAATAGGTTTCCTCTTTGGGGATCCATCTGGTTTTGAAGTCTTCCAGCTTTTCCGGGACGCGCGCGGCAAGGCGGCGCAGCTGCTCGGCAGGCTCCACATCCACAAAGGCGTGCAAGGCGCAGTAATTCCACAGGTCCGGGTGGCAGGAATAGGAACCTTCCAACAAAATGATCGGCGTCTGGGGCAGCGGTACAGTGCCGGGGACAAGCGCCATCGTGCGGCAGTCAAACAGGCGGTAGCTCCCCTGCTGCCCGGCGCGCAGGGGTTCCAGCACCTCGGCAATCAAGCGTTCGCGGTCCAGGTTGCCGCCGGGCTCCGCCATGCGCTGGGGGGTGCGCTGGATTGGCTGCAAAAAGAAGTCATCCAAGTGCACCACACCCCAGCCGTATTGCCGGGCCATCTGGGCGGCAATGGTGGTTTTGCCCGCGGCGCAGCGGCCATCCAATGCAACCAGCAGCGGGCCGTCGGCTGGTTTGGGCAGAGCTTTGGCTGCCTGGGCCAGCGCTGCGGCGGCCTGGGCAGCAGTTTGTTGTTTGCCCCCGCGCGGCGGCACAGTGCAATGGTAGGCAATGCGGGAAGTTCCATCCGCCAGTGTAATATTGCCGCAGCGCACAAAGCCATTTTTCTCCAGCAGGTGCTGCATTACTTTGTTGTCCGCGTGGGTATCGGCGCGCAGGGGCAGGCCGCGGGCCGCGCACCAGGCAAAGCAGATTGCCGCCGCCCCATGCACCCGCCCGGCCGATGCCATGCGGTGGATGGTGGCATAGGGAGCATCATCCGGCCAGCCACCATCATAGATTTCGGCATAAGTCGGTTCCGGGCCGGGAATGTAACAGAACGTTGCCTCCAGGCGGGCATTACCCTCCAGAACATAGCAGACGCCGCGGGCGATCTGCTGCTGCATCAGCTCTGCGCCGGGGTAGGTAGCGGGCCACTGGGTGGGGTTGCCGGTCTGTGCCATAAAAGCGCGGGCATGGGCAAATATTTCAAGCAGCGCGGGCAAATCACCCGGCTGCGCGGGACGGATGTTCATGCAAAAATGCTCCTTTTTTTTGGTCCCTTCATTATAGCCTATCCCCCGGTTTGGGGCAAGTGGCAGCGTATTGAACGCACCCCCGCCGCGGAGTTGTGCATCCACGGCGGGGGTGTGAATTCTATGGCAACACCGCACAATTCCCGCCTGACGGCTTAAGCACCGCTCCGGCGGCTGCGGCACGGCATCTGCGTTGCCAAAATGCTCGATAATGTCGGGTTGCGGTAGCCGCATCGTGCTTCGGGGGCAAAAGCCCCTCGCACTCTGCGACCGCTGCCCCTGCTTCGGTTCGCTGTTTCCGCCACTGGCGGCGCTCACCTTTGCAGCATCCAGTATTATCTGCGCTTTTGGCTTGGCATCTGCCGCACCTCGCTCGCCGTATCGGCACTTAGAATTATGCGGTATTGCCCTATATTATTAAAGTTTCTTCAGTTCCTTCTTTTCAAAGAAGGAACACAAAGCCCTCGTAAAATTATTTACCGGAATCGCCGTAGTTTTTCAGCACGCGGGCGCTGGGATCGTTGACGGCGCAGTTGGGCCATGCCTTGTTGGGCATCCAGTAATCCACGATCATCTCTGCCTGGCCGGGGTAATACTTTTCAAAAATTTCACGGTAGAGCAGGCTTTCCTTGGTAAAGGGGCGGCAGTAGGCATACTTGCCGCTCTTTTCGGCAAACTCACGGTCGGTGTAATAGCTCTCGGCATACTCCTTGATGTCATCCACCATGGAATGTCCCACGGCGTCCGAGAATGCTGCCTTTTCACGCCAAAGGATGCTTTCCGGCAGCCAGTCGCCCTCAAAGGCTTTGCGCAGCAGGTACTTGCCCTTGTTGTAAATGTTCATCTTGCGGGCCGGGTCAATGGACATGACATATTTGACAAAATCCAGATCACCGAACGGCACGCGGGCTTCCAGGCTGTTGACGCTGATGGAACGGTCTGCGCGCAGCACATCGTACATGAACAGCTCACGGATGCGCTTCTGGCTTTCTGCCTGGAACTCGTGGGCGGAGGGGGCGAAGTCAGTGTACTTGTAACCGAACAGCTCATCCGAAATTTCGCCGGTCAGCAGCACACGGATATCGGTGTGCTCATGGATGTACTTGCACACCAGATACATGCCAACCGAAGCACGGATGGTGGTGATATCCCAGGTGCCCAGCATGGCGATAACTTCTTCCAGCGCGTTCAGCACAATTTCCTTGTTGATGATGACCTCGGTGTGGTCGGCGTGCAGGTAATCCGCCACCTGCTTGGCGTACTTCAGGTCAATGGCGTCCTCGCTCATGCCAATGGCAAAGGTGCGGATGGGCTTGCCCAGCTTTTTGGCGGCAATGGCACACACCAGGCTGGAATCCAGGCCGCCGGAAAGCAGGAAGCCCACCGGAGTGTCGGCGTCCAACCGCTTATCCACACCGGCCACCAGCTTTTCGCGGATCTTGGTCAGGGTGGTGTCCATATCATCGGTGTTGTAAGTGGGGGTATCGGCAATATCGCAGTAGCGCACAAACTTGCCGTTGCAGTAATAGCTGCCGATGGGGAACGGATAGATCTTTTTGCACAGGCCGATCAGGTTCTTGGCCTCGGAAGCAAAGGCGATGTGGCCGGATTCGCTATAACCATAGAACAGCGGGCGGATACCGATGGGGTCACGCGCAGCGATCAGCCATTTTTTGCGGCTGTCGTACAAAATCATGGCGAACTCGGCATCCAGATGATTGAACATATCCAGGCCGTACTTGTAATACAGCGGCAGGATGATCTCGCAGTCAGAATCCGACTCAAAGGTGTAGCCATCAGCTTCCAGCTCTTTTTTGACCGGGCGGAAGCCATACAGTTCGCCGTTGCAGACAACACAGTCGTTGCCGCGGAAGAAGGGCTGCATGCCTTCCGGGGTCAGACCCATAATAGCCAAACGGCCAAAGCCCAGCAGGCCAAACTCAGTTTCTGCCACACGCTGGTCATCCGGCCCGCGGGAAGCAGTACGCATCAACAATTCGGTAAATTTTTCTTTGGACAGATCATGTCCGGCATACCCTAATACACAGCACATTTGGTAACACTCCTTTTTCCATTTACACCAGTATTTCTTCCCTGCGAAATGGTAACAAAAAAAGACAGCCCACTTCGTCCTTGTATTAGGACGAATCGCTGTCTTGATCCGCGGTGCCACCTAAATTACCGCAGCCCGAATAATGGCATACGGTCACTTTTTCCGTACACGTTCACCTTTGAAACGCTGCCGTTTTAACGCGCGGCGGTGCGGCGCCCTTACTTGCGGGGAATGCCCGCTTTGGGTTTGCAGCTAACGGGTGTTCTTTCGCATCCCTTCCCTGTCCGGGCTTTCAGCTCATGGCCCGGCTCTCTGTGCAGCTATTGGATGGTACTTTTCCCGATCAATGCTTTTAACAGCTAAAGAATAGCACCATCCACAAAGGTTGTCAAGAACTTTTTTTACTGTTTTACTCCCCCGTGCAGCAAAGCAGCAGCCCCGCCGGGGGTGCGTTCCGGCGGGGCTGCTGTTTATTTATGGTTTAATGCTGCACGGCAACGGGCTGATTTTCGGTTTCATTCCGGGGCTGAACTTGGTTTTCATTTAACGGCTGTGCGGGTTCTGCCTGCTTCGCCCGCGGGTTTCCTTCGGCATCAATGCCGCGGCGCTCCAGGCACCAGGCGGTAAACTGGCGCAGCAGGCCATAGAATGTGGCAAAAGTAGGCACGCCGACGACCATGCCCACAACCCCCAGCAAATCGCCGCCGATCACGATGGCCACCAGCACCCACAGGGCCGATACGCCGATGGACTTACCCAAAATTTTGGGGCCGATGATATTGCCGTCCACCTGCTGGATGGCAATAATCAGAATCAGGAACTTGAGAGCATCAAACGGGTTGACGAACACCAGAATCAGCAAACAGGGGATTGCGCCGATGAAGGGGCCAAACACCGGGATGATGTTGGTAATGCCAACCACGACCGCGATCAGCGGGGCAAACTCGATGCCAAAAATGGTGCAGCAGCCAAAAGTCAGCACGCCAATGATGGCAGAATCAATGATCTTGCCGCCAAAAAAGCCTTCAAAATTGTTGTTGGCAAAGCTGCAGGTTTCCAGCACGGTATCTGCAATATACGGCGGGAAAAACGCGTGCACCATGGTGCGCAGCTGGCGCAGCAGCTTGTCTTTTTCGGCCAGCATGTACACGCTGGAAGCCAGTGCAGTAAAAATATCCACCACGTTGGATGCCACACCGGAAACATACGCCATGATCTGCGGTGCCGAGGATTTGAGCACTTCAGTCAGGCTGTTCATCATGCTTTCGTAATTATCCAGCATTTCGGTTGCCCGGCTCAAATCAAGGCCATAACGGTTTTGCAGCATATCCAGCAGGTTCTGCACATTGGATATGTACAGCGGCAGGTTGGTGAACAACATGGTAATGCTGGAAACGACCTGCGGCACCACCATGGAAACCAACAGCGTAATAATCAGCGCCGCAACAATATAGGCAATCAGGATGGAAAGCCAGCGCAGCTTGGAGTTCTCTTTCATCACATACCGCTGCACCGGGCGCACAATACAGTCCAGCACATAGGCAATTACAATGCCGCTGGCAAAGGGGGCCACAACATCCAAGAACTTGGCAATGCCGCCGGCAAACACATTCAGGTGCCCCAGCATCAGGTACAGCGCAATGCTGATGGCAATGATCGCCAGCCAGTCAAAAACCGTTTCCGGTTTTTTGTGCATCCAAATATGGTCGTTCTGCTCATTCATACACATTCTCCTGACATAAGGGGCTCTGCCAGCCTGCAAAAACTGTTCTGCCCCTACTTGACCGCCACCGGCGGCACAAACTCTTACAGTTTAATTGTAACATCTAACGGCGGCTTTTCAAGGGGCAAAATCTTAACATTATGCAAACAGTGTGGTGAAATATGTTGCACTGGTTCCGCGCTATGTTTCCCCGCCCGGTTTTGTTTTTTCCCCATCCGGTTCCCTGGGCAGGGCCGCTTTGGCAAGGTTGGCCGCCACCCCCAGTACCGGCACCCCGATGACCATGCCCGGAATGCCGAACAGTCCGCCGCCCACCACAATAGCCGCCAGCACCCACAGGCCGGAAATGCCCGTGGCGCTGCCCAGAATGCGCGGCGCAATAAAGTTTCCGTCCACCTGCTGCACCACCAGAACAATGACCAAAAATTCCAGCGCATGCACCGGCTGGCCGCTGAACAGCAGCAGCGCTGCCCCCGGTACCGCCCCCAGATAAGGCCCCAGCATGGGCACAATGTTGGTAACAGCCACCACCACGCTGATCAGCGGCGCATACGGGATGCCGAGCAAAAGCATTAACACAAACGTTTCGCCGCCAACCAATACAGCATCCACCAGCTGTCCGCCAATGTAGCCGCTGAACGTTTTGTTGGCCATGGCAAACACGCCCAGCACGTTACCCGCGGTGCGCGGCGGCAGCGCAGTGCGCAGGGCCAGGCGGGCAGTATGCAGCAGTTCCGCCTTGCCGCACAGCAGGTACACCGAGGCCGCCAACGCCAGAAAACCATTCACCACCTGCCCCGCCGCCCCCATGGCCGCCTGGGCCAACTGCGGGGCCAGGCCGGAAAGGAAGCTTTCCACGCTGCTGCCGGAATTCAGCAGCAGTTCACTCAGGCTGGTGGTATCCACCCCATAGTTTGCCTGCACCAGCTCCAGCAACGCCTGCGCGTTTTCCAGGTAGCCGGGCAGAGCCGCGGCAAAGCTGCCCACGCTTTGCACCAGCTGCGGTACAACCAGCCCCACCAGTGCCGCAACTGTGCCAAAAAGTGCCAGATACGCCAGCAGGATACCCGGCCCGCGCCGCCCTCCGAACAGGTGGATGGCAAACCAGCGGGCGGGGATATCCAGCACATAGGCCAGCGCCAAACCGCCCGCAAAGGGCGTTGCCAGCCCCAGCAGCACCCGCAACGCAGCCGCGATGGCGGGCAGATACCACACCGCAGCCAGCAGCGCGGCAGCCACCGCAAACAGCAGCAGCCAATCCTGCATCGTTTCGGGCTTTCGGTTGTACCAGCGCTTCATGGGCTTCTCCTTATTACCGTGTCAGCGGGCCATCCCAGCAGTTGATAGAGCCAAGGTCGTACACCTGCCGCCCCGCCTGGGCCAGCAGCTCCGCCGCTATGGCGCTGCGCTGCCCGCTGCGGCAGCAGACAATGACCGGGTGTCCGTTGGACGACAGGTTCGGCAGCTCCTCTTCCAGCCGGTCCAACGGAACATTGCGCGCACTGGGGATATGCCCCGCGGCATACTCCGCCGGGGTGCGCACATCCCACAAAATGGCCCGCTGCTGCATCAGCTGCCGGGCCTGCGCCGGGGTAATGCGGTTTTGGTTTCTCATACAGTTTGCCCCCTTTGTTCAAATTCAAAGCAAATTGTATGCGCCGGGCAAAAAGTTTATGATATAATAAAAACCTGTTTATGATGTTTATGGCAACACCGCACAATTCCCGCCTAACGGCTTAAGCACCGCTCCGGCGGCTGCGGCACTTAGAATTATGCGGTATTGCCTTATATTCTAAACATCCCGCAATTTTTATCTGAAAGTGGTGTCCGGCATGAAAGTTCTCATCAGCACCTGCCTGCTTGGCGTTGCGTGCAAATATTCCGGCGGCGATAACGCCCGCCCGGCCCTGGTAGCGGCTTTGCAGGCTGCCGGGCATGAGCTGGTGCCCGTCTGCCCCGAAGTGTACGGCGGTTTACCCACACCGCGCACGCCTGCGGAGCGCATCGGTTCCCGCGTGGTGACGGCTGCCGGGGCCGACGTGACCGCCCAGTACCGCAAAGGTGCCGAAATTGCCCTGCAGCTGGCAAGGTTGACGGGCTGCCGGGTAGCCGTGCTGAAAGCCAACAGCCCCAGCTGCGGCCACGGCACGGTTTATGACGGCACTTTCAGCGGCAAAAAAATTCCCGGCAGCGGTGTAGCCGCCGAGCTGCTGGAACAAAACGGAATTGCCGTTTATACGGACGAGGACTGTGCCGCGGCACTGCCCTTCTAACGATCACGAATCACGATGATACGAGGTGAATGAAGATATGGCAACAAATACACCATTCGGCCAGCGCCTTGGCCTTGTGCTGGAAGGCGGTGCCATGCGCGGCATTTACACCGCCGGTGTGCTGGATGTTTTCCTGGAAGCCGGTATCATGCCGGACGTTGTGGTGGGGGTTTCGGCCGGTGCGCTGCACGGGTGCAGCTATGTAGCCGGGCAAAAAGGGCGCAGCATCCGCTATTACCGCAAATACCGCAGTGATAAGCACTTTATGGGCCTGTATTCTCTGCTGACCACCGGCGATGTGGTGGGCACCAAGTTCTGCTATGAGGATATCCCCTTGCGGTTGGATCCCTTTAACGAAGCTGCTTTTGAAAAAGCCCCCGTTGATTTTTATGTCACCGTAACCAATGTGCGCACCGGCAAGCCGGAGTATATCCTGTGCGACGAGCTGAAAGTTGGCAGCAAGATGGATGTGATTCGCGCGGGAGCGTCCATGCCGCTGTGCTCCAAAATGGTGGAGTGGAACGGCAATCTCTATCTGGATGGCGGCGTGAGCGACAGCATCCCCTATGCCAAAATGAAAGATTTCGGCTGCCGCAAAAGCATTGTAGTGCTGACCCAGCCCGCCGGATACCTGAAACAGCCCGCCGCCATGGCCCCGTTTGAAGCTATGTACCGCAAGTATCCCGCCTTTGTGGAGGCCATGCGCAGCCGCGACCAGATGTACAACACCGAAGTGTGCGCTGTAGAACAGGCCGCCAAACAGGGCGATGTTTTTTTGATTCGCCCCAGCAAGTTACTGCATGTTGGCCGTATGGAACACGACATCGAAGTTCTGAATGCACAATATGAGCTCGGCCGCCAGGATGCCCGAAACCAGATGGATGCGATGAGGGAATGGATGGAGAGGTAGGAGTTAGGAGTTTTTTGGGCCGCAGATGCCAAAAAGTTCTGTCTGAATATTAAAACAAAAATGTAGGGAACGGTCTTGACCGTTCCGAAACCCTGAAATTATTACCCATAATGGGATACGATTTCAAGGCAACGGAACGGTCAAAACCGTTCCCTACAATTATTTTATAGGCTTGCGGCGGACATTCAAACCGCCGTTTAACTCCTAAGGCAACACCGCACAATTCCCGCCTTACGGCTTAAGCACCGCTCCGACGGCTGCGGCACGGCATCTGCGTTGCCAAAATGCTCGATAAGACATCCAGTATTATCTGCGCTTTTGGCTTAGCATCTGCCGCACCTCGCTCGCCGTATCGGCACTTAGAATTATGCGGTATTGCCCTAACTCCTAATTGAGCTTAGCTTTCCTTAATCGCTGCCACGGTTGCGGCGAGGTTTTGCATTTCGGAGGGGACGATGATCTTGGTGGCCTGGCCGTCAGCCACTTTTTCCATAGCTTCCATGCTGCGCAGGGCAAGCATGTTCTGGCTGGGGGCGGCTTCGTTGATCAGGCGGATAGAGTCCGCTTTGGCTTTCTGCACCATCAGCAGGGCCTGGGCTTCGCCTTCAGCTTCCCGGATGCGCTGCTGCTTTACGGCTTCGGCGCGCAGGATGGCGCTTTCCTTTTCGCCTTCGGCGCGGGTGATGGCTGCCTGCTTTTCACCTTCCGCCAGCAGGATGGAAGCGCGCTTTTCACGGTCGGCCTTCATCTGCTTTTCCATGGCCTGGCGGATCTCTGCCGGGGGCTCAATATTTTTCAGCTCCACGCGGTTTACCTTAATGCCCCAGCGGTCGGTCGCTTCGTCCAGGCTGGCGGTGATCTTGGTGTTGATCAGATCGCGGCTGGTCAGCGTTTCGTCCAGGGACATAGAACCGATGATATCGCGCAGCGTGGTAGCAGAAAGGTTCTCGATGGCCTGGATGGGGCGGTTGACACCGTAAGCAAACAGCTTGGCATCAAACACCTGGAAGAACACAACGGTATCGATCATCATGGTAACGTTGTCGCGGGTGATAACGGGCTGCGGGGGGAAGTCTGCGGCTTCTTCTTTCAGGCTGACCTTGCGGGACACACGCTCCACAAAGGGAGTGCGCAGGTGCAGGCCGGCACCCCAGGTATCCTTATACACGCCAAGCCACTCGGTAACATAGGCGTTGGACTGGGGCACAATGACAATGCAGCGGGCGATGCCGATCAGCACAAGGACCAGCAGGATAGCAATAACCAGTAACATTAGGGGCCTCCTCAAACAATACGGGGCACTTTGGCAGGCTGCCTTAGTGCAGTTGTTCTGCGGGCTGTGCCGCAGCCGGTACGGGAACAGCGGATACGATCAGTACCGCGCCGTCCACGTTTTTTACTTCGCAGCGTGCATCTTTTGGCAGCGGAGTGCCGTCCACCGTGCGGGCCTGCCAATCCAGCCCATCCACACGCACGCGGCCGATATCCCCCTGCGGGATTTCCCGCAGAACAATGCCGCGGCTGCCGATGGTAAGCGGCGAACCGTTGGTAATGGGCGGCTGGCGCATGGTGCGGCGCTTTGCCAGCAGCGGCAGCATAACGGCCAGCGTTACGGCGGACACCACGGCAAACACGGCGCACTGAGCGCCCAGCGATGCGGTAAAGATACTGGCCACCATGGCCGCCGCTGCACCAACGGCAAACCAGATGGAAACCAGCGCCGTGGTAGCAGCTTCCGCAATGGCAAACACCACAATGGCTGCTGCCCAAAACAGAAATGTCATCTTGACACCTCCTGATTGGTTAGGCAATACCGCATAATTCTAAGTGCCGATACGGCGAGCGAGGTGCGGCAGCTGCTAAGCCAAAAGCGCAGATAATACTGGATGTATTATCGAGCATTTTGGCAACGCAGATGCCGTGCCGCAGCCGCCGGAGCGGTGCTTAAGCCGTCAGGCGGGAATTGTGCGGTGTTGCCTTAATTTTTTTTACTGCGGGATCCCGCACGCCCACAGGTAGTAGCCGCGCAGGTTATCACCAAACTTTTCCCACAGTTCGGGGTGTTCATCCCGGTAAGTATATACGTTAAAGCTGGCGCGGCCCTGGCGGCCCTCCGCCATACCATAGTTCACAAAGTGCTGCAGGTAGGCGTTGGCATCATTGCCAAACGCGGCGCGCAGATCAGCGTTCTGGCTGCGGTAATAGCTGTAGTCGTACACGTTGGAATAATCATGGCCGCCGTACCAGCTGGTACCGGCAGTGCTGCCGGAAGAACTGCCGCCCTTGCCGCCGTTGGCGGTGGGCAGGCCGTTGATCAGGCTGTTGGAAATGTAACCGGTGGTATCACCCCAGGTCACGCAGGACCAGCCGTTGGCATAGCTGTGTACCGTAACGGTAAAGCCCGCGGGAACGGCGGTCAGCACCTCATAGCTGGTGGCGGGGCCGCTGCGCAGGTTGGCGTCGCTGTTCAGGGTGCAGGTCACATCCGCACCCTCGTAGCGGCCGCTGGTGGAGTTGCTGGCCGTGGAGGTACCGCCGTTGGCGGCAGGCAGGCCGTTGAGCAGCTTGGTTGCAATGTAGCCGGAAACATCCCCCCAGGTCACACTGGCCCAGCCATCCTGGTAGCTGTCCACACTGACGGTAAAGCCTGCGGGCACAACGCCCAGCACGCCAAAGTCCGTACCGGGGCCGCGGCGGATGTTCGCATCGCTTTTAACGGTGCAGTTGACGGCGCTGCCGCGCCAGGACGGTGCCTGCGTGGTGGCGGCGCTGCCGCTGAGATACTTGGTTGCCACCCAGCCCGCATTTTTGCCGCTGGTCACATAAGTCCAGCCATTGCCGTCATCGGGGGTAACAACATTCACGGTTGCGCCGTTACTCAATACCGTCACCACATTATAATTGATGCCGGGGCCCTGGCGCATATTCAGGCCGCTTTGGGCGGTTACTTTGGCGCTGCCTTCTGCCATCGCCACGGTTGCACCAAAGCATGCCGCAACCAGCAGAGCTGCCAAAAACGTTACACGCTTTTTCATATCTATATCTCCTTGTTGCAAGGTGATCTGCGGACCAAAAGAGAAGGTACTCTTTTGCAGTTTTATTATACCATATGCCTGCATCAAACACAAGAAACGCTTTATCTTTGTGATTTTTTTGTTAAACATGTAAAAAATCCGGCATCTGCACCCTCTCTGCCCGGTTTTGGAATGGTTACAAAAATTTCCCCCTGCTCCTCCCCCGCACCGCATTGACAAAACCGCCTGCGTGGCGTATTGTAAAAGATAGAATATGCAAATTGTATGCACATTGCCCGGCATTGTGCAACAACGCGGTACGCGTGCCGCCAGCGGCACCGGCCTGACAGGGAGGTTTCTATGAAGATGCGTGTTGGTATTTTGACATCCGGCGGTGACTGCCCCGGCCTGAACGCAACCATCCGCGGCGTGGCCAAAGCGCTGTATCAGCGCATGGGCGACAAGGTGGAAATCATTGGCATTCTGAACGGTTATGACGGCTTGATCAACGGCAACTACCGCGTCATGGCACCGGATGAGTTTTCCGGCATTTTGACGGTAGGCGGCACGATTCTTGGCACCAAGCGCACCCCGTTCAAGATGATGCGCGTTGTGGGCGATGACAAGGTTGACAAGGTTGCCGCTATGAAAAAGACTTACAAGGACGCCAAGCTGGACTGCCTGCTCTGCCTGGGCGGCAACGGCACCCACAAAACGGCAAACCTGCTCAGCCAGGAGGGTCTGAACATCATCGGCCTGCCCAAAACGATCGACAATGATATTTTTGGCACCGATGTTACTTTCGGTTTCCATACCGCTGTGGACATTGCCACTGACGTTATTGACCGCATCCACACCACTGCGGGCAGCCACAGCCGCGTAATGTGCATTGAGGTCATGGGCAACAAGGCCGGCTGGCTGACGCTGTATTCCGGCATTGCAGGCGGTGCGGACATCATCCTGATTCCGGAGCACCCCTATGACATCAAGAAGGTGGCCGAAGCTGTTATGCGCCGCCAGAAGGCCGGCAAGAACTTCTCCATCCTGGCGGTTGCCGAAGGTGCGCTTTCCACCGAGGAATCCAAGATGAAGCGCAAAGAATGGACCGCCAAGCGCGCCGCTGCCGGTTACACCACCGCCACCAACCGCATTGCCAAGCAGGTGGAGGAGCTGACCGGTGCCGAGACCCGCATCTGTGTGCCGGGCCATATGCAGCGCGGCGGCAGCCCCAGCGCCTATGACCGCGTGCTGGCCACCCAGTTTGGCACCTATGCCGCACGCCTGGTGGCGGACGACCATTTTGGCGTGACCGTTGCTATGGTGAACAACCATGTTACCGCCAACCCGCTGGTAGACATCGCCGGCAAGACCCGTGGCGTGCCCGATGACTGCGATATGCTCAACGTTGCCCGCTCCATGGGCATCAGCCTGGGCTGAGTTTTGTTACGGGGGTTGTTGTTTTTTCTTTGAAAAGAAGGAACTTTAAAATAATAAATTACAGATAGAATATAAACAAGGCCCACTGCACGGGATTATGGCGTGCAGTGGGTCTTTTCGTTTTGGATGGCACTCAAAATTGTTTTGTAGGGAACGGTCTTGACCGTTCCCTACAAATTGGGCGGAGTTTTCGCTTTTCACAGAAAGGTCGCCCCTCATCCGCCGGAACTATTTGCTGCATCGGTCTTTTTATATATTTTGCTGTATTCCGTCAAGGGAATATTATTCAGATTTTTTATTGACATACAGCAGGTGGTATGCTAGCATCTATATAGTAACTGTTTCTTTTACTTGTTGTGTCCGTTTCTGTATGTTTTATTTACTGCTTTACATGGGAAAGGTGGTCATTTGCCATGGAAAAATCTCACAAAATTTATAATCTGATCTTTGACTTTCTGCTGGCGGCGGGGGTATGTTTTTACAATGACCTGCGCTTTATGCGGGTCTGGTTCCTTGGCGGGCAGCTGTACCACAGTGTCGGGTTTACGAACTACCGCTTCGGCCTAACGGGCAAGGAGGTCTGCTGGGATTTTTCGCCGCTGAACATTCTGCATTGCCTGCAGGGGTATGACCCGCACGCTTACCTCAAGTTCCTCTGCTTTTTCTGCATCGGTATTTTGATGTTTTTCCGGTTTGTGTTCCGGGCACCAAAGCTTCTTCCGCGGTTGTTTGCGCGGCTGTTCTGTTTCAGCGCCGGGTATATTGCAGTCGTTGAGCTGTACAATCTGCTTTTCACCGCCGCCGGAGCTGTTTTTCTGGATATCAGCAACTGGTTCCTCTACCTCACCGGCGCATGGTCTGCTATTGCCATCCTGACCCTGCTGCTGGTTGCCAGCAAAAAGTTCCGTCCCGCTCCCCTGCCTTCTACTCCATCCCTTTAATCGAATAAAACCAAAAGCCGCGGCCCTGCATCAAACGCAAAGCCGTGGCTTTTTCCTACAATTTCTAATTACTCATTCCTAATTGCTAATTCTGCAATTCCGTTCGCTTTCGCCCAGTAAGCGCCTGCCCATCAAATCAGTAGTACTTAAAATACCCCACATGCTGCGGCTGGTTATCTTCTACCAGGATGGTAAAGCCGCCGGGGTTTACTTCGGTCTGCTTGCCAAAGGCGGTGCGGACAATCAGGTGCGGGCCGTTGTTCAGGATAATCTCCGCGGACTGCTCCTTACCCACGCGGCGGTAGTGCAGCACATCGGCGCTGGCTTCCACCAGCTCCATGCTGCCGCCGTCAAAAGCATCGCAGCTGCGGCGCAGGCGGGCCAGGTTGCTCAGCGGCACGCGCAGGCGGCGCTCGGTGGAATTCCAGTCAAAATACGCGCGGTTGAACGGGTCGCGGTAGCCCTGCATCCCGATCTCATCGCCATAATACACGCAGGGCACGCCGGGCAGGGTGTACAGCATGGCGTAAGCCAGCAGCACGCGGCGCAGGGCATCATCAATGCGGTCGCCGGGGATCATCCGCTTGCTCTGCCAGTAGCGGTCGCGGCCATTGGCGGGTTCGCCTGCAATGGCGGTAATACCGCGCTCGGTATCGTGGGTGGAAAGGAAGTTCATTGCACAGTCCAGCGCCGGTTTGGGATAGTTTTCGCAGATGGACATGATCTGCTCCCCCACCGCGCTGGCATCCTCGCCGCGGGCAAAAGCCACAGCTGCATTGCGGAACGGGTAGTTCATGGTGGCATCCAGCCCATGGCCGCGCAGGTAGGTGCGGCGGTGGTCGAACGCTTCCTTGGTGGTGGCGTCCTCCCACACTTCGCCGATGAGCAGCTTGTCCTCGCCGTGGGCTTTGACGGCGGCACGGATCTTTTCGATAAAATCATCAGGCAGTTCATCCGCCACATCCAGCCGGAAGCCGGAAGCCCCCAGCCCCAGCCATGTATCAATCACGCCACCCTTGCCGCAGACAAAGTTGCCGTAAGAGGGGTCCTCCTCCTCCACTTCGGGCAGGGTCTCAAAGCCCCACCAGCTGCGGTAGCCGCCGACATAACCGGAATCGAAGTCATACCAACTGCGGTAAGGCGAATTGCGGTCACGGTAAGCGCCGCCGGGGCCATAGCGGCCTTCGCGGTTAAAATAGAGCGAATCCGAACCGGTGTGGCTGAACACGCCATCCAGAATAATGCGGATGCCGTGTTTTTTGGCCTCGGCGCACAGGGCGGCAAAATCCTCGTTGGTGCCCAGCAGTGGATCGGCTTTCAGGTAGTTGGCCGTATTGTAGCGGTGGTTGGCGTGAGCCTCAAAAATGGGGTTCAGGTAAATGCAGGTAACGCCCAGCTCTTCCAGGTAAGGCAGCTTTTGCTGGATGCCCGCAAAATCGCCGCCGTAATAGTCCATGTTCAGGTAGCCATCGCTCTGCTCATTGGGCCAAAAATATGGCTCGCCGGTTTTATCCGGACGGTAAATGCGGTCCGCAAAGGGCAGCGGCTTGTTGGGTACGCCCTCATAAAAGCGGTCCGGGAAGATCTGGTACATCGTACCGTCTTTGATCCAGTCCGGGGTCTTGAAGTCCGGCTCGTACACCGTCAGCTGCCAATCCAGGCCATTCACCCAGGTCAGCTCACCTTCCCCGTTGGCGGTGCGATAAATCTTGCGGAAATCCGTGTACAGGTCAAAGTGGTAAAAATACAATCCTGATGTGGTGGGGGCCAGCTGGAACACAAAATGGTTTACGCCGGGGGTCTGGCCGTCAAAATCCATGCGGTAATGCACGGGGTCTTCGCGGTCTTTGGTCAGCACCAGGTGTGGGTCCACATAGCCCAGTCTTTCCGGCACAGTCAACCGCCAGGTCACGGTCTGCCCCGCCGGAACTGCGCCAAACGGTGTTTTATACTCCGCACAGCGGGAGTTAAAAAAAGTATGCGTTGGTTGTTCAGGCAAACAAATCAATCCTTACATTGAACAAGTGTACAAAAACAGCCGTGACCCACTGGCGCCGGCAAATTCAAGTCGGCTGCCGGGATCGCGGCTGTTCGTTTATTTTATTGTACGGGCAGCGCGTGTACGTTCACAGCTGCACACGCGCCCGCACTGCGGTTAAAGCTCTGCTTTGGGCAGATTATTTAACCGGGGTAGCGCCCCAGATATCGCGGGCGTAATCCATGATGGAACGGTCGGCGGAGAAGATGCCGGCGTTGGAGATGTTCATCAGGCTCATACGGTTCCAGGTCTGCTTCTGCTTGTACAGTTCCTGCACGGTGTGCTGGGCACGGCGGTAATCCTTGAAGTCAGCCAGGACCATGTACGGGTCAGAGTTGCGCAGGTTGTTGGTAACCTCGCTGAAGTTCTCGCCGTTCCAGCCCTTTTCCAGCATATCCAGAACTGCCATGGCAACATTATCATCAGAGATGAATGCCTGCGGATGGTAGCCCATGCCTTTCAGTGCGTTGACTTCGGGGGTCAGCATACCAAAGATGATCTCGTTGTCCTTACCGGCGGCATCGGCGATTTCCACGTTCGCGCCGTCCAGGGTGCCCAAGGTGATTGCGCCGTTCAGCATGAACTTCATGTTGCCGGTGCCGGAAGCCTCGGTGCCGGCCAGAGAGATCTGCTCGGACACTTCGGAAGCGGGCATCAGGCGTTCAGACAGGGAGACACAGTAGTCTTCCAGGTAGACAATGCGCAGCTTATCTTTAACAGCGGGATCGTTGTCAATCAGCTTGCCCAGCTTGCAGATCATGCGGATCATCTGCTTGGCCATGTAGTAGCCGGGGGCAGCCTTGGCGCCGAAGATATAGGTCTTGGGCACAAAGTCAGCGTTCGGGTTTGCCTTCAGGTACAGGTACTCAGCGGCAATGTTCATGGCGTTCAGGTGCTGGCGCTTGTACTCGTGCATGCGCTTGACCTGGCAGTCAAAGATAGAATCCGGGTCAATGACCTGGCCGGTGGCCTTTTCCAGATAGTTGGCAAAGTTCACCTTGTTGGCGCGCTTGACGGCGGCCAGCTTATCCAGCATGGCGGAATCGTCAGCAAATTTCTCGAACTTCTTCAGTTCGGAAGCATCCTGCTTGAAGCCGGGGCCGATGGAATCTTCCAGCAGCTTGGTCAGGCCGGGGTTGGCAGCCAGCAGCCAGCGGCGGTAAGCAATACCGTTGGTAACGTTCTTGAATGCTTTCGGCTTGTACAGGAAGTAATCATGGAACACGCTGTCCTTGATGATCTCGCTGTGCAGCTTGGAAACGCCGTTGATGGAATGGCAGGTGTAGGCGCAGATGTTGGCCATGCGGACCTGGTTGTCGCCAATGATTGCCATGTAGTTGATCTTGCCCTGGTCGCCGGGGAAGGCTTTCTCCAGGTCAGCACGGCAGCGGCGGTCCATTTCCTGCACGATCTGCCAGATACGCGGCAGGGTGGAGCGGAAGATATCCACGTTCCACTTTTCCAGAGCCTCGCTCATGACAGTGTGGTTGGTGTAAGCAAAGACCTTGCGGCAGATGTCGAAAGCTGCATCCCATTCATAGCTGCACTCATCCAGCAAAATGCGCATCATTTCGGGGATGGCAATGGTCGGGTGGGTATCGTTCAGCTGGATGGCGATCTTATCCGGCAGGTTTTCCAGGGTACCGTACTGGTTCAGGTGGTTGCCCAGGATATCGGCAACGGAAGCAGCGCTGAAGAAGTACTGCTGGCGCAGGCGAAGGATCTTGCCCTCGGTGTGGTTATCGTTGGGGTACAGGATCTTGGAGATCAGCTCTGCGGAAGCAGACTGGCTGATAGCGGTGTTATAGTTGCCGGCGTTGAAGCTGCTCATATCAAAGCTGGGTGCCTTGGCCTGCCACAGGCGCAGCTTGGAAACGCCCTGCGTGCCGTAACCGGCAACGTACATATCGTTGGGAACAGCAATGACAGAGTTGTAGTTTTCGTACTTGACATGGTGGAAACCGCCCTCCCAGGTCTCGATAGCCTGGCCGTCAAAGCGGATTTCCTGTGCCTGGTCGGGGTGGGATTTGATCCACACCTGGCCGCCGGGCAGCCAGTTGTCAGCGGTTTCCTGCTGCCAGCCGTCCACGATCTTCTGCTTGAAGATGCCGTACTCATACAAAATAGAGTAGCCGGTGCCGGGGATGCAGTCGGTAGCCATGCCATCCAGGTAGCAGGCAGCCAGACGGCCCAGGCCGCCGTTGCCGAGGCCTGCATCAGGCTCCTGCTCATAAATGGTGTCGATCTTGATATCGGCGTCAGCCAGAACCTGCTCGGCAACTTCGTTCAGGCCCAGGTTGAACAGGCTGGTGCGCAGGCTGCGGCCCATCAGGAACTCCATGCAGAGGTAATAGACCTGTTTTTTGCCTTCGCCCAGGGTCTTGGCCTGGAACTGCTTCTGGCGGTCAGACATGATCTGACGAACGATCATTGCCATGCAGCGGTAGATCTGCTCGGCGGAAGCAACGTCCAACGTGACGCCGCATTCGCTGACGACCTTGTCTTTGAGAATTTTTTCAAATTCTTTTTTAGTAAGTTTCATCAAAAGTATCCCTCTCCTTACGGCTTATCTATACCAGAATCCTCTGGGATTATACTGATTTTTCAAAATCAATAAAAATACTTACCTTAAGCATTATAGTCAAAATTGGCGATATGTGCAAGGCTTTTTTCCCACACGCGTCAATTTTTTCAATTTTACACAAAAGGGGCTTTTTCTTACGGGCATTTTATACTATAATATAAGGGTATAATTTTAAGCATTTTCCCTGCGCTGCGGGGGCTGGTGGGCGGTTTTGCCGCGCAGAAGCCCCTTTCCGTCCCGCTTTTGGCGACAAAAGTGCAGGGTGTTCCTGATAAAAACACCATCAACTGAAACAAAGGAGACCCCAACTATGGCTAACAAAGTACGTCTGACCATCTGCGGTTCGAGCTATGTAATCTCGACCAACGAAAGTGAAGATTACATGCAGAATCTGGCCGAGCGCCTGAATCTTGATATGAATGAGCTGATGAGCTCTTCCAATTCGGTTTCCATCACCACCGCTGCCATCATGACCGCGCTGAACTACCGCGATGAGCTGGAAAAGGCCAGCGGCAGCGCGGATAATATGCGCCGCCAGATCAAAGACTATCTGGAGGATGCCGCCTCCGCCAAGATGGCTGCCGAGGAGCTGCGCCGCGAAAACGCCGCCCTGCGCAAAAAGGTGGACGACCTGCACCGCCGTTCCCTGACGAGCGAAGCCTGATGGAACAGACTGTTTTACAGCGCCCGGAGATCCTGGCCCCCGCCGGCAATGCTGATATGCTGCGGGCTGCGGTGTTTGCCGGGGCTGACGCCGTATATCTTGGGCTGGATGGCTACAATGCGCGGCGCAGCGCTGGGAACTTTGACCCTGATGTCCTGCGCGAGGCCGTCTGTTTTTGTCATGCCCGCGGGGTTGCGGTGCATGTGACCCTGAACACGCTGGTTTACGCCGCCGAGCTGGGCGGCCTGGCCGATGCCGTGCGCGCTGTTGCCGCCGCCGGGGCGGATGCCGTGATTGTGGATGACCTTGCCACCGCGCAGCTGGTGCGCAGCATTGCGCCTGGCCTGCGCCTGCACGGCTCTACCCAGATGAGCATCCACACCGCAGAGGGCGCCAAGATGCTGGCAAAGCTGGGGTATTCCCGCGCCATTCTGGCCCGTGAGCTGAGCCTGGCGGAGATCGAAGCCGTGGTAAAGGCAAGCCCGATCGAATGCGAAGTGTTTGTACACGGCGCGATGTGCATGTCCATGAGCGGCCAGTGCATGATGAGCGCGTTCCTGGGCGGGCGCAGCGGCAATCGCGGTGCCTGCGCGGGTCCCTGCCGCCTGCCGTTTGATGCTACCAACGGCCTGCGCCCCGGCCAGCCGGGCAAAGCCTGCCACCTGAGCCTGAAAGACATGGACCTTGTGCCCCACATGGCCCAGCTGAAAGCCGCCGGGGTTGCCAGCATTAAAATTGAAGGCCGCCTGCGCACGCCGGAATATGCCGCCGCTGCGGTAACGGCCTGCCGCGCAGCCCGCGCTGGGCAGCCCTATGATGAAGCGCTGCTGCGGGATATTTTCTCCCGCTCCGGCTTCAGTGATGCCTATCTGGTAGGTCGCAATGACGGCACCATGTTTGGCGTGCGCACCGAAGCCGATGCAGCCGCTACGCGCGCCGCCACGCCGAAAGCCCGCGAGCTGTTCCGCCGCGAACTGGAACGCATTCCGGTGCATTTCTGCGTCAGCGGCGGTGTGGAGGACGGCGGCATCAAGCTGACAGCTTTCGACGACAACGGCAGCCGTGTCAATGTGTACAGCGCCGATGAACCGCAGCCCGCACAGAAAGACCCCGCCCCCGGCATTGAGCGTGCCCTGGGCAAAACCGGCGGTACGCCGTTCACCTGCGCCGGGGTTGAGTTTGCCTGCGGCGAGGGCGGCCCCGGATTTTTACCCGGCTCCGCCTGGAATGAGATGCGCCGCGAAGCGCTGGACAAGCTGCTGCAAAAGCGCAGTGAACCTGCGCCCCTGGCCACAAAGGAAATCACCCTGCCGGAATACGCCGAGCACGAAGTAGGCATGATACCCCAGCTGGCCGCCCGTTTTGAAACCGCTGCCCAGCTGCCCGGTGCCGAATACCTGGCCAAGCTGCGCTATCTGATCCTGCCCATCCGGGAAGTGGACGCTGTGCCGCAGCCCTTGCGCTGCAAAACGCTGCTGGAGCTGCCCCGCGCTGCTTTCGGCACTGTGGAACCGGATACCATGCGCCGCCTGGCTGCGCTGGAAGGTTCCGGCTTTGCGGGTGTGGTTGCAAACAATCTGGCGCAGTTTGGGTATGCCTCTCCCCTGCCGGTGTTCGGCGGGCTGGGGCTGAATGTAACCAACCCAATGTCTGCGGCAGAGTATGTGTGCCTGGGTGCCCGTGGCCTGCTGGTGCAGCCTGAAACCGCCCTGACCGCCATGCGTGCTGTAGCACCCCGGCAGAAAGACGGCACCCCGGTGCCCACCGCTGCCCTGTGCTATGGCCACCTGCCCCTGATGCTGACCCGCGCCTGCCCGCTGCGCAATGTACGCACCAGCTGCGCGGGCTGCACCCACAAGGGCAAACTGCGGGACCGCAAAGGGCGAGATTTCCCGGTGCGGTGCTCCGCCCCCGGCAGCGCCGGAATGCGCACCGTGTTTAACCCTGTACCACTTTATATGGGGGACCGCCTGACCGAAATGCCGGTGGACCTTGCCGTGGCCGCGTTCACCCTGGAACCTGCCGACCGCGTGGAAGAGGTCCTGACCCATCTTTTCCATCAGCAGCCCTTTGACGGCGAGTTTACAAGAGGGCTATATTATACGAATAACTAAATCATAATATCGGAGGAAGGGTAAGTTAGGGCAATACCGCATAATTCTAAGTGCCGATACGGCGAGCGAGGTGCGGCAGATGCTAAGCCAAAAGCGCAGATAATACTGGATGTATTATCGAGCATTTTGGCAACGCAGATGCCGTGCCGCAGCCGCCGAAGCGGTGCTTAAGCCGCAAGGCGGGAATTGTGCGGTGTTGCCTTAGGAGTGAGGAAGTAGGAGTTAGGAGTTAAAGCATGGCCTAAGGTTTTGCTCTGTAGGGAACGGTCTTGACCGTTCCGAAACATTGCCATATATGCCATAATGGAATTTGCAATCATGCGCCCCTACGGGGGGCATCGTAATTTCTAATTGCTCATTGCTAATTCCTAATTCCTAATTGAGATAACTCCTAACTCCTAACTCCTAACTCACCCCAACGTACTATGGAACAAAAAATCGTCAAATATTCCGTTCTTTCCCCGCTGGCTAAGGTGCCGGCATATGCAACGGCGGGGGCGGCGGCGGCTGATTTGTGCGCCGCGCTGGAAGAGCCGTTGACCATTGCCCCCATGCAGCGGGTGCTGGTGCCTACCGGCCTTGCCATTGAGCTGCCGGATGCCGGGTGCGTGGCATTGGTGTATGCCCGCAGCGGACTTTCCATCAAGCACGGGCTGTGCATGGCCAACGGCGTTGGCGTTGTGGACAGCGATTACCGCGGCGAGCTGAAAGTGCCCATGATCAACCTTGGCACCGAGCCTTACACCATCGCCCCCGGTGAGCGCGTGGCCCAGCTGTGCATTGCCCCCGTGTGGCAGGCCGCCTTTGTGCCCGCCGCCACCCTGAACGAAACCGAACGCGGTGAAGGCGGGTTTGGATCGACGGGAAAATAGTTGAGAGTTAGGCGGGAGGAGTTAGGAGTTAAGAGTTTTTGGGGCCGCAGATAACCTGTAAAGTCTGGCTGTGTGCAAAAAAAGATACCTGTAGGGAACAGTCTTGACCGTTCCGCAGGTTTAGGATGATTGGCCTTTTGTCAGATAAATCCTTTGGTTTCGGAACGGTCAAGACCGTTCCCTACAATTTATTTTATTCTTTGTTGCAAACCTTCAAAAGCACATTTAACTCCTAACTCCTACTTCCTACCTCCTAACTTCCTCTTTTCCCTTTGTTTCGCCGCGGTGGTGCGGTAGAATCTGTTACGAAAGGAACATCCCATTATGTCCTTGATTTTAGCCTCCGGCAGCCCGCGGCGGCGGGAGCTGATGGCGCTGATCACGCTCAATTACACCGTTGCCCCCAGTGATGTGGACGAGAGCCGCATTACCGCCGCAACGCCTGCCCAGCTGGCCCAGGCCCTGGCAGAAGCCAAAGCCCTGGCCGTGGCGCAGCAGCACCCTGATGATACCGTGATCGGCTGTGATACCGTGGTGGACTGTGACGGCGCTGTGTTCGGCAAGCCTTCCGGCGAGGAAGACGCCGTGCGGATGCTGCACGCTCTCTCTGGCCGGGAGCACAAAGTACATACCGGGCTATGCGTGGTACATGGCGGCAAGGCGTACCTTGCCACCGAAACCACCCGCGTACAGTTTGCGCCCATTGAGGAAAGTGACCTGCTTGCCTATGCGCGCACCCCGGAACCGTATGACAAAGCCGGGGCTTACGCCATCCAGGGCCATGCTGCGCTGTGGTGCAGCGGCATTGTGGGATGTTATTACAATATTATGGGTCTGCCCGTACACCGCCTGGCACAGGTACTGCGCCAGGCCGGAGCGCTGTAACGGCAGTGCCGCAGCGGCCTAGCTGCTGCGGCGTGTCGTGCGCATTCTTTGTGCGGCCCACCCGCACAAACACATGATGGGGAGATAAAAATGGCAAATCCGATTTTGCAGCTGCTTGAAGCTCTGCGCAATATGTTTACCTGTGATATTGGCATTGACCTTGGCACCGCCAACACGCTGGTGTATATGAAAGGCCGCGGCATTATCATCCGCGAGCCCAGCGTTGTGGCGGTGGATGCCCGCACCGACGAACTTCGTGTGCGCTGCGTAGGCCACGAGGCCAAAGCCATCATCGGCGCAGCGCCCAACTCCATTTTGGCGGTACGCCCGCTGAAAGACGGCGTGATTGCCGACTTTGACATCACCGCCGCCATGCTGCAAAGTTTTATCCGCCAGGCATGCGGCAGCCGCCTGTTCGTGCGGCCGCGCGTGGTCATCTGCGTGCCGTCCGGCGTGACCGAAGTGGAACGCCGCGCCGTGCGCCAGGCCGCCGCCAAAGCCGGTGCCCGCCAGGTAACGGTGATCGAAGAGCCGATGGCCGCCGCCATTGGTGCCGGGCTGCCGACCGCTGAACCGGTGGGCAGCATGATTGTGGATATCGGCGGCGGCACGGCGGAAGTGGCGGTTATCAGCCTTTCTGGCATTGTGGCATCCCGCAGCGTGCGCTGTGCGGGCGATGCGCTGGACCAGAGCATTACCAGCTTTATCAAGCGCAAATACAACCTGCTGGTGGGCGAACGCACTGCTGAGCAGATTAAACTGGAAATCGGCTCCGCCTGCCCGCCAGACCCCACCGACACCGAGCATGGCGAAACCACAATGGAGATCAAGGGCCGTAACCTGGTGGATGGCCTGCCGAAAGATATCCTGATCCGCTCCGAAGAAGTGCGCGAGGCAATGAACGAAAACCTGATGCGCATTGTGGAAGCCATCAAGGACACGCTGGAATGCACTCCGCCGGAGCTTTCCAGCGATATCATTGACCGCGGCATCATGCTTTCGGGCGGCGGTGCCCTGCTGCGCGGGCTGGATACTCTGATCCAGAACGAAACCGGCATTGAGGTACACATTGCCGAAGCCCCGCTGGACTGCGTTGCCCTCGGCGCCGGCGCCGTCCTCGACCACCCCGATCTGGCAGGAACCAGACGGGAGGAGCTGAGCTACCTGTAAAGGTAGGAGTTAGGAGTTAAGTGGCGGTTTGAAAGTTTGCCGCAACCCCATAAAATAATTGTAGGGAACGGTCTTGACCGTTCCCTACATTTTTGTTTTAATATTCAGACAGAATTTTTGGGTACCTGCAGCCCCAAAAACTCCTACTTTCTAACTCCTAACTTTCCCTCGTCGCTCCCACCGTGCTACCAGGTCCTTGGTCTGAGCTTGCAGGGCTTCGCGGGCGGCGTTCAGGGCCTGGGTGTCCTGGGGGGTCATTTTTTCGGGCTTTTTGTGGCGGGTCAGGCGTTCCAGGTTCTTTTCTGCTTCTTTAATGCGGTTTTTGGTGTCCTTATCCAGCTCCTTGCCCTCTTTACTGCCAAGGGCGGAATTGACGCGGTAGATGGCGGCTTCCGCGGCATTCAGGGCCTCGATGGCGGCTTTGCGCTCCTGATCCTGCCCGGCAAAGGCAGCGGCATCGTCCATGGCGCGGCGGATCTCCTGCTCGCTCAGGTTGGAAGACCCGGTGATGGTAATACTCTGCTGTTTGCCGGTGCCAAGGTCACGAGCGCTCACCGTCACAATGCCGTTGGCGTCAATATCAAAGGTCACTTCGATCTGCGGCACACCGGCCCAGGCGCGTTTGATGCCCTTGAGGGTAAAGTTGCCGATAAGCTTATTATCCTTGGCGAACTCCCGCTCACCCTGCAGCACCTTGATTTCAACTGTGCTCTGGAACGGCGCGGCGGTGGTAAAGATTTTGGAATACCGGGTGGGAATGGTGGAGTTGCGGTCGATCAGATGGGTTGCCACACCGCCCACCGTCTCAATCGAAAGGGTCAGCGGGGTAACGTCCATCAGCAGCAGGTCCTGCCCGCCAGCAGCCAGGCCTTCGCCGCCAAGGCGTCCGCCCTGCACCGCAGCGCCAAGGGCCACACACTCGTCCGGGTTCAGCGTTTTGGACGGTTCCAGATCGATCATCCGCATGACCTTGGCCTGCACCGCCGGGATGCGGGTGGAACCACCTACCAGCAGCACCTGATCCAGGTCGTTGGCGGCCAGGTGGGCATCCCGCAGGGCGTTGCGCACCGGCAGGGCCGTGCGCTCCACCAAGTCGGAGGTCAGCTCATCAAACTTGGCGCGGGTCAGTTCCGCCTGCAAATGCAGCGGGCCGTTGGGGCCAACGGTGATGAACGGCAGGTTGATTTCAGTATGGGTGGCAGCGGAAAGCTCTTTTTTGGCTTTCTCGGCTTCCTCCCGCACGCGCTGCATGGCAACGGGATCACGGGTCAGGTCCACCTGGTTTTCAGCGGCAAAGTTCCGCACCAGCCAGTCAGCCACACGAGCATCAAAGTCATCGCCGCCCAGATGGTTATCACCGCAGGTGGCCAACACCTGCACAATGCCATCCCCGATCTGGATCAGCGAAACATCGAACGTGCCGCCGCCCAGGTCGTACACCATCACTTTCTGGGTCTTGCCGTTATCCAGGCCATAGGCCAGGGCGGCTGCAGTAGGTTCGTTGATAATGCGCTTTACATTCAGGCCCGCAATGCGCCCGGCATCTTTGGTAGCCTGGCGCTGGGCATCGTTAAAATAAGCCGGCACGGTGATAACGGCTTCTGTCACCGGTTCACCAAGATAAGCTTCTGCATCCGCTTTCAGCTTTTGCAGGATCATGGCGCTGATTTCCTGCGGGGAGAAGCACTTGCCGTCAATGGGAATGCGCTCATCACTGCCCATTTTGCGCTTAACGCTGGCAATGGTACGCGGTGCGTTGGTGACAGCCTGGCGTTTGGCCGGATCGCCCACAAGGCGTTCGCCGCTTTTTGCAAAAGCAACGACCGACGGGGTGGTGCGCTGGCCTTCGGCATTTGGGATAACGGTTGGGCGTCCGCCTTCCACCACAGCCACGCAGCTGTTGGTTGTTCCTAAATCAATTCCGATGATTTTACCCATGTTGCTTTTGGTCCTTTCACACAAGCCGGCAACAAATACAGGGGTTCGCCAGCTTTTGTCACACAGGGAGCACCGCTAAGGCGCAAAACTCCGCCTTAGAGTGTAGCTGAAAGCAAAGAAAATGACAATTATTCCGCAAACACAAGCGGGATTTAAGGCAAAATCCAGCTGTGGTTGTAGAAACAGGCTGAATTTTCGACTTTTCAGGTACACCTTATGGTTTGTTAACATTATTGTAGCGCGCAAAGTGCCGGAATGTGTTGCAAAATCGTAAACTCTTATCAGACAATCATCCAAATGTTGGGGTGTATCGTTGACGGACGGGGGCAACGGTGCTATATTCTTTAGTATACTAAAGAGAAGGAGGTTCCCGGACATGCAGGCATTTTCCAGCCATGACATTTTCCAAACGCTGTACCAGCAGATCATGTTGCTGGAATTAAAGCCCGGCTCCACCCTGCGGGAAAACGCATTGTGCGAGCAGTTCGGGGTTTCCCGCACGCCGGTGCGCAGCGTTTTGCAGGAGCTGCGCATTGCCGGGCTGATTGAAGTCACCCCCTACAAATCCACGCGGGTCACCCAGCTGGATTTTGACACCATCAGCCAGCAGATTTACCTGCGCAACGCGGTGGAGTCCGCCGTGATGACAGACTTTGCCGCTGCCTGCACCCCCGAACAGCTGGCCCAGCTGAAAACCCGCAACGATGCTTTGCGCCGCCTGGCGGCCCACCCCCACCCGGACCCGCGGATGTTTTATGAGCTGGACAGCCGCCTGCACGAAAGCTGGTTTCTTGCCACCGGCAAAGACCAGCTGTGGCAGCTGATCCAGACTTCGCAGAACAGCTATTCGCGGTTCCGCATGCTGGATCTTGTGGCCGTTGGCAATTTTGGCGATATTGTGGCAGAACATGATGTTCTGCTGGATGCCATTGCCCGCAATGATACCGCCGCCATCCGGGCGCAGTGTTCCCGCCATTTGTACGGCGGCGTAATGCGGCTGGGGGAAGAACTTTCGACCAAATATGCGGATTATTTCGTTTCCGGCACCCACTGGCCGGACCATGCAAAGGAGATGCAACCGTGAGCCGCACTGCTACCGTGACCCGCAAAACACGGGAAACCAACATTACCGTCACCCTGGACCTGGACGGCAGCGGAAAAGCCGACCTGCACACCGGCATCGGCTTTTTTGACCACATGCTGGACGGCTTTGCCCGCCACGGCCTGTTTGATTTGACATTACACTGTGATGGCGACCTAAACGTGGACTGTCACCACACAATTGAAGACTGCGGCATCGCGCTTGGCATGGCCATCCGTGAGGCCCTTGGCGACAAAGCCGGCATTGTGCGTTACGGCAGCTGCATGCTGCCCATGGACGAAACGCTGGCCCTGTGCGCTGTGGACCTTGGCGGACGGCCGTATTTTGTTTATGATGCCAGCTTTGCCGGGCAGAGCTGCGGCGGCATGGATGTGCAGATGGCACGGGAATTCTTTTACGCTGTCAGCTACAGCGCCATGATGAACCTGCACCTGAAGGTGCTGTACGGCGAAAACGACCACCACAAGCTGGAAGCCATGTACAAAGCATTCGCCAAAGCCCTTTCCGCCGCCGCCCGCCATGACGACCGCATTGTGGGCGTGCTTTCCACGAAAGGAAGCATCTAACTACCTCCTAACTTAATTTCGTTTTCCTGGGGCGGGGCCCCGTTTTCAGTATATAAGGGTAACACTGAAAGGAGTAAGTATTATGTACAAGGACATGATGGACACCATTGGTTTTGTTTCGGGGTATGACCCGGAGCTGGGTGCGGCCATGCAGCGTGAGCTGGGCCGCCAGCAGGCAAACATTGAGCTGATTGCCAGCGAAAACATTGTTTCCCCTGCCGTTATGGCTGCCATGGGCAGCGTGCTGACCAACAAATATGCCGAGGGCTACCCCGGCCACCGCTATTACGGCGGCTGCCAGTTTGTGGATCAGGTTGAGCAGATTGCGATTGACCGTGCCTGCAAGCTGTTTGGTGCCAAATATGCCAATGTGCAGCCCCATTCCGGCGCACAGGCCAACCTGGCCGTTTACTTTGCCCTGCTCAACCTGGGCGATACCGTCATGGGCATGGATCTTTCCCAGGGCGGCCATCTGACCCATGGTTCCCCCGCCAACATGAGCGGCAAGAACTACAACTTTGTTTCCTACGGCGTTTCTGCCGAGGACGGCCGCATTGATTACGATGCCCTGGCCAAGCAGGTTGCCAAGGTTCGCCCCAAGCTGCTGGTTGCCGGTGCTTCCGCTTACCCGCGCGCTATCGATTTTGAAAAGCTGGCCGAGATCGCCCACGGTTACGGCGCAATGCTGATGGTGGACATGGCTCACATTGCCGGCCTGGTTGCCGGCGGCATGCACCAGAACCCGGTGCCCTATGCTGATGTTGTGACCACCACCACCCACAAGACCCTGCGCGGTCCTCGCGGCGGCCTGATCCTGACCAACAACGCTTACCTGATCAAGCGCATCAACTCCGCCATCTTCCCCGGCACCCAGGGCGGCCCGCTGGAGCACGTGATTGCTGCAAAGGCTGTCTGCTTTGGCGAGGCACTGAAGCCGGAGTTCAAGGATTATGCCCGCAAGATTGTGGAGAACGCCGCTGCTATGGCCGACGAGCTAACCGCCCGCGGCGTGAAGCTGGTTTCCGGCGGCACCGACAACCACCTGCTGCTGGTTGATCTGACCGATTCCGAGATGACCGGCAAGGAGCTGGAGCACAACCTGGACGAAGTACACATTACTGCCAACAAGAACACCGTTCCCGGTGAAAAGCGCAGCCCGTTTGTGACCAGCGGTGTCCGCCTTGGCACCCCTGCTGTGACCACCCGCGGCATGGGCCCCGCCGAGATGAAAGAGATTGCCGACTGCATCGCAGACTGCATCTTTGACTTTGAGGGCAAGAAAGACGACATCGCTGCCCGCGTTGCCAGCCTGACCGCTCGCTTCCCTCTGTACGAATAATTCCCGCTTTTCCCGCCTTTTTGAAAAAGAGCGGGGCGAAAAGCTTTAAGGCAACACCGCACAATTCCCGCCTGACGGCTTAAGCACCGCTCCGGCGGCTGCGGCACGGCATCTGCGTTGCCAAAATGCTCGATAATGTCGGGTTGCGGTACCCGCATCGTGCTTCGGGGGCAAAAGCCCCTCGCACTCTGCGACCGCTGCCCCTGCTTCGGTTCGCTGTTTCCGCCACTGGCGGCGCTCACCTTTGCAGCATCCAGTATTATCTGCGCTTTTGGCTTAGCATCTGCCGCACCTCGCTCGCTGTATCGGCACTTAGAATTATGCGGTATTGCCTTAATGGGCATCGCACAAATTGATAAAGACACCCCGCAGTGAATCTCTTGCTGCGGGGTGTTTTTTATAGCAGTCTGGCAGGGCTGGGAGCCGAAACCAGCGCGGCATTTCTCATTTTTTTCGCGGGCCTTCTCATTCCTTGCGGACTTTTGCGCAGGCCTTAAAAAATGTTTCCATTTTATAGAATATTGTGATATAATGCAAAGGACAAATAAAATGCCACATAAAAGGAGGCAAAATCATGAAATTTTTTATTGATACTGCGAATGTAGATGAGATCCGTAAAGCCAATGACATGGGCATTATTGCCGGTGTTACCACCAACCCCAGTCTGATTGCCAAGGAAGGCCGCGATTATGCCGAGACCCTGGCAGAGATCGCCACCATCGTGGACGGCCCCATTTCCGGCGAAGTAAAGGCCACCACCGTGGACGCTGAAACCATGGTTGCTGAGGGCGAAGCCATCTATGCCCTGGACCCCAAGCACATGGTCGTCAAGATCCCCATGACCGCTGAGGGCCTGAAGGCCATCAAGGCACTGTCCGCCAAGGGCATTCCCACCAACTGCACGCTGGTGTTCTCCGCCAACCAGGCGCTGTTGGCTGCCCGCGCAGGCGCTACTTACGTCAGCCCGTTCCTGGGCCGTCTGGACGACATTGGCCAGCCCGGCATTGAACTGATTGAAACCATTCATGACATGTTCCTGAACTACCCCGACATTGACACCCAGATCATTGCCGCTTCCGTCCGCAACCCCATCCATGTAACGGACTGCGCTCTGGCTGGTGCTGATATCGCCACCGTTCCTTACAAGGTCATTGAACAGATGCTGCATCACCCGCTGACCGATGCCGGCATTGAAAAGTTCAAGGCTGACTACATCAAGGTATTTGGCGAATAATTTCTGTCGCTCTACCCGGTACCGGCTGTCTGCCGGGCCGGGCTTTGTTTTTGCTTAGTTTCTTGCAGATTGCTTTTTTATCCACTATACTTAGTGATGTAATTAAAAGAGAATAAAGAATAATGAATAATGGTTGTGTGACACCCACGGCGTCACATTTTAGTTAGGTCAACTGCTCCGGCAAAAAGCACTCCGACCAAAGCAGTCAACCTAGTCAACCTATTTTATTCGCGCCGCCGCGGGCGGCGCACTGACATTATTCTTTATTCATTATTATTTATTATTTTATGAAAAAATAACTAGGATGTAATGGGGGTTCCAACCATGGACCAGCAATGGCTCAACACTTACCGCGAAGAAATCGGCGGCTTTTCCAACACGATCCACTCCTTTGCCCAGGGCGAAATTGCCCGCAAGGACTACAAGGGCATTTCCGGCGGGTTTGGCAGTTATGCCCAGCGCGATGCCGCCAAGCACATGCTGCGGCTGCGCCTGCCGGGCGGCCGGGTCACGCCGGAGCGCCTGCACTTTATGGCACAGGCTGTTCAGCAGTACCATGTGCCATTCCTGAAGCTGACCACCTGCGAAGCGATCCAGATGCACGATTTGACCCCGGACGAGGTGCCTGCCATCATGGAGGCCGCCATCCCCTGCGGCATTATCACCCGCGGCGGCGGCGGTGATAACCCCCGCAACATTCAGGCCAGCCCCCTGACCGGCGTGCAGCCCGGCGAAGCTTTTGACGTTATGCCCTGGGCCGAGGCCGCAACGGAGTATCTGCTTTCCATCTGCCGTGACATCCACATGCCACGCAAGCTGAAGGTTGCGTTCTGCAACGGCGTGGATGACTGTGTGCACACCGCGTTCCGCGATATGGGCTTTGTGGCGCAGCCGGACGGCACCTTTAAGCTGTACATTGCCGGCGGCCTGGGCGGCGGCTGGCGCATGGGCATTCTGGCGGCAGAATCTCTGCCCGCAGAGGATGTGCTGTACTATATCCGCGGCATGATCACCACCTTCTGCCAGCACGGCAATTACCAGAACCGTGCCAAGGCCCGCACCCGCTTTATGCAGGAGACCCTTGGCCCGGACGAGCTGCGCCGCGTCTTTTTGGAGAACGTTGCCGCTGCCAAGGCGGACGAAAGCCTGAAACTGCACCTGACTCCCGCCGCCATTACCAAAACCGGCACCGGCACGCTGGATGACCTGCGCGCCATTGCCCAAAAACAGCCGGGGCTGTACGCTGTGGCGTACCACCCCATCGGCGGCCGCCTGATCCCGGAAAAGCTGGTACAGCTGGACAACCTGCTCAGCACCATCCCCGGCTGCGAATGCCGCGTTGCCCCCAATGAAACGCTGTACATCATCAACCTGACGGCAGACGAAGCTGCCGCTGTGCTGGATGCCACCGCAGATGGTGCCAAAACGCTGTTTGAGACCAGCGTTGCCTGCATCGGCGCTTCCATCTGCCAGCAGGGCGTGCGGGACAGCCAGTCCGTTTTGCAGCGCGCTGTGCAGGCCGTGCGGGAGGCTAACATTCCGGACGGTGCCCTGCCCAAAGTCTGCATTTCCGGCTGCACGTCCAGCTGCTCCGGCCACCAGGCCGCAGCCATCGGCTTCCAGGGCACGGTTAAAGCGGTGCCGGGCGGCAAGCCTGCCCCGGCGTTTGCCATCTTCCTGGGCGGGTCCGATGCTTTGGGCCATGCCCACTTTGGCGATACCATCGGCACCGTATATGAAGAGCAGCTCCCCGCCCTGCTGGTAGAGCTGGGCCAGGCTGCTGCAGCCGCAGGCCAGAACTGGCAGACCTGGAGCGCAGCTGACCCTGATGCGGTGAACTCCATTATTGCCAAGTACGTATAACCGCCGCTCCCGAAGCCTTTTGTTCTCCACAAGTTCCTTAAGGCAATACCGCACAATTCCCGCCTGACGGCTTAAGCACCGCTCCGGCGGCTGCGGCACGGCATCTTCGTTGCCAAAATGCTCGATAATGTCGGGTTGCGGTACCCGCATCGTGCTTCGGGGGCAAAAGCCCCTCGCACTCTGCGACCGCTGCCCCTGCTTCGGTTCGCTGTTTCCGCCACTGGCGGCGCTCACCTTTGCAGCATCCAGTATTATCTGCGCTTTTGTCTTAGCAGCTGCCGCACCTCGCTCGCCGTATCGGCACTTAGAATTATGCGGTGTTGCCTTAAAAATTGTGGAAAATCCGGCTTAAAGTATCGTATCTTATCCCCCGCGGCCCCGGTTTTGCACCGGCGGGCTGCGGGGATTTTGTTTTGCGCAAAAAATCCCGGAAATAGCGGACAACCACTGGCATAAACCGCATAAATATGATATAGTATTAAAGTGTAGTGTTATGCCATACAGCCAGGTTCCGGCGGCAAACTGCCCCGGAACCGGCCGAAAACAAAAAGGGAGCATACCTGACAATATGAAACAACAAGCAAACAAGATCCGCGTGGCCCTGCTGTTTGGCAGCTGTTCAAGCGAGCATGAGGTCAGCTGTGTTTCGGCTGCGGCATGGGCGGATGCCCTTGCCACCATGCCGGACCGATATGAAGTGATTCTGGTGGGCATTACCAAACAGGGCCGCTGGCTGAAATACAGCGGCTCTACCGAGGGCATGCGCAGCGGCAGCTGGGAGCAGGATGCTTCCTGCGTGCCCTGCGTGCTCAGCCCGGACCGCAGCGACCATGGCCTGCTGGTGCACAGCGCCAACGGCTATGAACTGCTGCCGGTGGATGTGGTCGCCCCCATCCTGCACGGCAAAAACGGCGAGGACGGCACGATTCAGGGCCTGCTGGAGCTGGCTGCCATCCCCTATGTGGGCTGCGGCGTTCTGGCATCCGCTGCCTGCATGGACAAAGCCGTTGCCAATACCATCATGGACGCCTATCATGTGCCCCACTGCCACTGGTGCAGCGCCGTCCGAGCCGAAGCGGAAACCCAGCGCAGCACCCTGTTGACCCGCGTGGAAAACCGCCTGCCCTACCCGATCTTTGTCAAACCGGCCAATGCGGGTTCCAGCGTGGGCATCACCAAGGCCCACAACCGTGAAGAGCTGAACACCGCCATTGACACCGCCCTGCGGGAAGATGACAAAGTGGTGTTTGAAGAGTTTATTGATGGGCAGGAAGTGGAATGTGCCGCCATTGGCAACCCGGATAACCCGCAGGAAGTGCGCACCACCCGCCCCGGCGAGATTTTGGCCGGCGCAGAGTTTTATACCTATGACGACAAGTATAAAAACGGTATATCCAAGACGGTGATTCCCGCCCACCTGCCGGACCAGAAGCTGGACGAAGTCAAAACGCTGGCCGCCCGCGCTTACCTGGCTTTGGGCTGCGCTGGTCTTGCCCGGTGCGATTTCTTTGTAGAGCACGGCACAGGACGCGTGCTTTGCAATGAGCTGAACACCCTGCCGGGCTTTACCCCCATCAGCATGTACCCCAAGCTGATGGAAAACGAGGGCTACAGCTTTGCCGCCCTGGTTGATAAGCTAATCGGCCTTGCACTGAGCAAAAAGCGAGGTGCTTACTGATGGATACTCGTCCCATCGGCGTATTTGACAGCGGCCTTGGCGGGCTGACCGCCGTGCGCCAGCTGCGCCGCCTGTTGCCGGGCGAAGATATTGTGTATTTTGGCGATACCGGCCGCGTGCCTTACGGTTCCCGTGGGCACGATGTGATCGTGCGGTACGCCCAGCAGGATATCCGGTTCCTGCTTTCCCAGAATGTCAAGTTCATTATGGCGGCCTGCGGCACAGTATCTTCCACCTATCCTTCGGCGGAAGCTGCCCAGCTGCCGGTACCCTACACCGGCGTGATCGGTGCGGCAGCCCGCGCAGCTGCTGCCGCCACCAAAAACAAACGCATCGGCGTGATCGGCACAGCGGCCACCATCCGCAGCGGTTCTTATGCCACCCAGCTGAAAGATCTGGTGCCGGGGGTTCAGATTTTTGCCCGCGCCTGCCCTCTGTTTGTACCGCTGGTTGAAAACGGTTATGTGAACGGCGACAAAGTGACCCAGCTGATGATTGAGGAATACCTGACCCCCGTGCGGGATTCCGGCATCGACACCCTGATCCTTGGCTGCACCCACTACCCGCTGCTGAAAAAAATGATCGGCGATTTTGTGGGCGACAGCGTAACGCTGATTGACCCCGGCAAGCTGACCGCCATTGCCGCCGCCACCGCGCTGGATGACCTTGGGATTTCCAGCGGGCGCAGCACCGGCGGCACCACCCGCTTTTTTGTCAGCGATACCCCGGACGGCTTTGCCAAGCAGGAGCGGCTGTTCATGGGCAGCGAAGCGGGCGGCCCGGTGGAACAGATCGCCATTGAAACGTATTAAGGAATTAAACTATTATGGCAAAACCTGTTGAAGAAAATTACCTCATCACCATCAAAGGCACCATGGAGCAGAACGGCGAAAACGATACCGTGGAGCTGATGACCCGCGGCAACTTTGTGCAGCGCGGCAACAGCTACTACATCGTGTATGCTGAAACCGAAGCCACCGGTTACGCCGGATGTACCACCACGGTGCGCGTCAGCCAGGATGCCCGGCTGGTCAGCATGACCCGCTTTGGCAAAACATCCAGCCAGCTGATTATTGAAAAAGGCATCCGCCACCTGTGCCATTACGAAACCGGGTACGGTTCCATCAGCCTTGGCGTGGCCGCTGATGTGATTGAGCACAACCTGCTGCCGGATGGCGGCGAGCTGCAGTTCAGCTACACGCTGGATTCCGGCGCCGAAACCTTAATCAGCCGCAATTCCGTGCTTATCACAGTAGAGCCGCTGAAAAAGCAGGAAACTGAAGTTGAATAAATTTTTAGTTAGGAGTTAGGAAGTAGGAGTTAGGAGTTTTTGGTGTGCGCTGACGCGCACAAATTTTAACGATCAGCTGTGCGGCTGTTTTTCAAAATTGCGGCGCAGGCCGCACCTTAAACTCCTAACTCCTAACTCCTCCCTCCTAACTTCCAAACTGGAGGTACAACGTGAATTACAAATACTATAACCCCCGCAAGGCTGCGCTGGATACGGCGCGTGAGCTGCTGACCGGCGCGCTGAATGCTGCTGTGGCGGACGGTTCCCTTCCGGAAGCCCCGCTGCCGGAATTTATTGTTGAGATTCCCGCCGATGTCAAAAACGGCGATATTGCATCCAACGCCGCCATGGCCGGTGCCCGTGCGTTCCACAAGGCTCCGCGCCAGATTGCACAGGCCATTGTGGACCACCTGAACCTGGAGGGCAGCCTGTTCGACCGTGTAGAGATCGCAGGCCCCGGCTTCATCAACCTGTTCCTGGGTGCCCACTGGTTTACCAGCGTGCTGCAGGCTGCTGCCACTGAGCCGGAATACGGCCGCACGGACGGCGGTGCAGGCAAGCGCTACAACGTTGAATTTGTTTCCGCCAACCCCACCGGCCCCATGCACATGGGCAACGCCCGCGGCGGTGCTCTGGGCGACTGCCTGGCTGCCTGCCTGGACTGGGCCGGTTATGATGTGACCCGCGAGTTCTACATCAACGATGCAGGCAACCAGATCCAGAAGTTCGGCAAGAGCCTGGCCATCCGCTACCTGCAGCTGTACAAAGGCGAAGAAGCCGTTCCCCTGCCGGAAGAATGCTACCAGGGCGCTGACATTATCGCTCGCGCCAAAGAGTTTGCCGAAATTCACGGCGATTCCTATCTCGATAAGGACTTTGAAGAGCTGAAAGATGCCCTGATTGCCGATGCCCTGCCCAAGAACATTGCCGGGCTGCAGCGCGACCTGGGCAAGTACCGCATCACCTATGATGTCTGGTTCCACGAAAGCGACCTGCACAAGAGCGGCGCTGTGGATGATGTCATCAAAATCTTGATGGACAAGGGTGCCTGCTACAAGGCCGAGGACGGTGCCATCATGTACCGCAGCGCCCAGTACGCTTCCAAGTACGGCGTTGTAAACCGCAAGAAGGACGAAAACGCCGACGGCGAAGAGGAAGCCAAAGACGAAGTTCTGGTACGCGCCAACGGCATTCCCACCTATTTTGCCGCCGACATCGCCTACCATTACAACAAGCTGGCCGTGCGCGGTTTTGACCGTGCCATCGACATTTGGGGTGCCGACCATCACGGCCATGTAGCCCGCATGAAGGGTGCCATGGACGCCGTTGGCCTGGACGGCACCAAGTTGGATGTTGTGCTGATGCAGATGGTCAACCTGATGCGCGACGGCAAACCGGTGCGTATGAGCAAGCGTACCGGCAAGGCCATCACCCTGACCGACCTGCTGGACGAAGTGCCCATTGATTCCGCACGTTTCTTCTTCAACCAGCGCGAAAGCTCCTCCACTCTGGATTTCGACCTTGACCTGGCTGTGCGCAACGACAGCGAAAACCCGGTCTACTATGTCCAGTACGCCCACGCCCGCATCTGCTCCGTGCTGAAAAAGCTGGAAGCCGCCGGTGTGACCTTTGAGGGTGCCGATGCCCTGGATGCCAGCCTGCTGACTGACCCCAGCGAGCAGGCTCTGCTGCGTCTGCTTTCCGCTTTCCCGGCTGAGATTGCTGCCGCAGCAGAAAAGTATGACCCGGCCCGCATTACCCGTTATGTTATCGACATTGCCACGGCGTTCCACCGCTTCTACAATGCCTGCCGCATTCTGGAAGCTGACCCTGCCGTTCGCCAGTGCCGCATGGCCCTGTGCCTGGCCGTGCGCAGCGTGATCCGCAACGTGCTGACCATGTTCAAGGTTACGGTGCCGGAGAGCATGTGAATTCGTTAGGAGTTAGGAGTTGAATTAGAAATTAGGAATGAACAATTAGGAATTGGGGCTGCCTAATTACCAAATGCTTATTGTGATGATTTCTGGGGCTGACTTCTTTTAGCTTCTTTTCTCTATTACTTTAACGATTCTTCAATACAAACTAAAAAGCGTGGGCCTGCCAACCGACAGGCCCACGCTTTTGCACACCCAACATATTTATTATACCACATTCGTCAAGGCAATATCTATCCATAACATGCACGAATAATTCATATTTTGTTTGGGATATCTGCGAATAGACAAATTCCTTAGGGTATTGTATAGTATAGTCACAGAAAGAAAACAGCCGGAGATAAGGAGCTAAAAGCTCCAAGCAAAAGCCACTTTCAATAGCATCGGAACAAGGCACGGCGGTTTTCCCGACAGCTTCAAGCAGATTTCGCAAAGGCTTCCAGTAAGAGGTCTAAATGGGAACACTTGAAGAACTCCGGGAAAGCAGGGACCGGGAGGCTACCGAAAGACTTGAAAGTAAGATGGCAAAGCCGGCAGGATTCGTAAGGAAGGAGGCTCAAGTCCAATGGCTAATTTCAAAGATCCCATTCATCACCGGCGGGCCTGGGCCTGCTGAAAGCAAACGAACCTCATTAACAGCCGCAGGTCATTACCTGTAAAAGATATAAAAGTTAAGATGCAAGGTTCGTAGCTTGCTTAAAATGCAGTGCTCAGGAAATCCCGTCAGAAAAAGTTCCCCGCGTTTACATAGATTAGATGAAGAACTGACGACAGGATTCTAAATAGAAAATCACAGGTTCAAAACCTGGTACGCAAAAGCGTAAATAGAAACCCAGAATCACCGGTGATTGTTATGAAAGATCTAACTCCGCCGAACAAATAATGCTTCACCTGATCTGGCTGGTGCAAGCGCACCGCCCCCAAAAGGAGAAACTCCGATGTACTAGAGCAAAGAGGAATCAACCTCTGGCATCAAATTCAGGTACCCTGCACAAAATAATTGAAGTTCACTTCCCCGTTCCACAGATGCACCAAGAATCGTTTTCCTTGCAAAATGTTTCCAGGCAGCAAATAACGAACCAAAGGGAATCAGAAATTTCAAGCAAACGCAAAATCATCGAACAACAGCGAATGAAACCCGTTTCCGATTTGCAAAACAAAGAAAACCAGGTTTAAAAACATTCGATCAAAGTTAAAAGATGAGGTCGCCATGAAAATGTGCAAACGGTCCGAAAAATAATACAATCGGGTATGAGGCTATGACTCCAATCAAGTAAGTTCGCTCCAGCGCCATAAGGGTAGAAGGCGCTGGAGCTTTTTTGTTGTGTTGTGCCGGATGTTTCCGGTCTGCTTATCTCCTCTCGTTTACTTTTGTCTGCATCATTTTTGTTTTGCTACCGCGCTCTAACGCAGCAAATCACTCTAAACACGGCTCTCCCTCCGCCCACAACATTGCACTGTGCGGCGGAGAGTTTTTATGTTTGCGGGCTTTTGTGGAGTATTACGGTACCGGTATTCCATCGCAATTTCGGTTTTCTGAATTTTATTGTTGACATTTCTGTAATATTGCGTTATGATAGCCACAAGGTCCAGAATTTTACAGAATACTGGAATGATAGGTTTTTCGCTATCTTTTTATTGTTCTGTATAATGCCCAAATCGGCGGCTGCCGGGCTGCGTTTTACGTTTAGGATTTCTTTTCCCAATATCGTTCACCTGCCTTAAAGTGTATTTGAAAACAAGAAAAAGATGGATATTTCGCAAACACAAGCAGGATTTAAGGCAAAGAGTCACAGGAATCCTTTGTGGATTCCAAGGCTTTTTAAGGCAAAATCCCACTATGTTTGTAGAAATAGACTAAGGCAACACCGCACAATTCCCGCCTGACGGCTTAAGCACCGCTTCGGCGGCTGCGGCACTTAGAATTATGCGGTATTGCCCTAAATTTTTGACTTTTCAGATACACCCTAGGATTCCGGTATTTCCGCTGTAAGTTTTGTTTGGCGTTCCCTTGGCAGAGGGTACATCAAAATTCTCTTGTTCACCTTTTTTCTTCGTGAAGTGTGCAGCAGCGCTTCACCATTTTTTAGCTATCATGATTACAGATTTCTGTTACATTAAAGGAGGCTTTATGGAACAACTTACGATTGATACCGGCCTGCGCGAATACGCGGTCAATGGCGGGCTGGAGCACGGCGGCGGAGTGCTGCGCTTTAACCCCAGCGACCCCAATGTTTACAGCCGTTTTTGCACCCTGCAAAATCAGCTGCAAGAGCTGGAACAGCAGGTGCAGGCGCAAAGCCCCACTGGGACCGATGCCATACAGCTGCTGGCCCAGGCGGATCAGCGCGCCAAGGGGCTGCTGGCGGAAGTATTTGGCCCCGGCAATGATTTTGACGCCATGCTGGGCGGCACCAATCTGCTGGCGGTTGCCGGCAACGGCGAGCGGGTCATCACCAATCTGTTTGCGGCATTGCAGCCCATTCTGGAAGCCGGTGCCCGCCAGTGCGCGGATGCCAAAGCCACGCTGGCCGTGCAGCAGGCCCAGGCAGCGCGCGCCGCGCGCGGGGTGCAGGTATGAGCAGCTGGCGGCTGCCCACCCGGCTGGAGGTTGGCGGAAAAGCATATCCAATTCATTCGGATTACCGCGATATTCTGGATATTCTGCATCGGTTGAACGATGCCAGCGAGCCGGAATTCATCCGCTGGCGGGTGGCCCTGGCCCTATTTTATGAGGGCGATCTGCCGCGCAGCGACTATCCGGAGGCCATGCAGAAGCTGGCAGATTTTTTGAACTGCGGGCAAACGCTGCCCCGCTCCCCTGCCCCGCCGCTGTTGGACTGGGAACAGGACGCCCCGCTGATTGCCGCCGACATCAACAAAGCCGCCGGGTGCGAAGTGCGCGCCCTGCCTTATCTGCACTGGTGGACCTTTATGGCCTGGTTCAACAGCATTGGGGACGGCCAGCTGGCTACCCTGCTGCGGGTGCGCAGCAAGCTGCGCCACGGCCAAAAATTGCAGCCGTGGGAACAGGACTACTACCGCAAAAACAAAGCCATGGTTGACCTGCGCCCCCGCCTGAATCCGGCAGAGATAGCGGAACGCCAGCGGCTGCAGCGCCTGTTGGCCAATTAAGTCCTCATAAGGAGGTAGATGCTTTTGCCAAAATCCTATGCAGGCAGCCTTCAGGTTGCCCTGTCTACACAAACAACTACCCACACCGCGCAGCAGCCGCTGAACGGCCTGCGCACTGCCCTGAAAAAAATAAGCCGCAGTGTAAACGCTGCGTTCTCCGCCGTGCCGGTGGCAAAGTTTGAGCAGCAGACCGCCGCAGCAGCAGTCAGCGCCAACAAAGCCGCCAAAGCCCAGGCCAAACTTGCCAGTGGCACCACCAAAGCAGCCAAGGCCGCCAAACGCAGCGTTGCGGAATTTGATGAGCTGGATCGGCTGCAGGCTTCTCTTGCCGAAAGTGCCGGAGCTGCGGCGGCTTCCACCACCCGCAAAAGCAGCAGCGCTGCAATAATCAAAGCCGCAGATGCCGAACCGCCACAGTTAAGTCCGCCGGCTCTATTAAACCAGCAGCTGCAAAATTTCTGGTCTACATTACAGGCTGTGCTTGCCCCCGCCGCCGCGCTGTGGGATGCAGCCTGGCAGCAGATGAAAACCGCTGCCCTGACCGTTTGGCAGGATCTTTTGGGCGGCGTTCAGCTGACCTGGGCCGAGTACGGCCAGCCCATTGCCCAGAGTGCCGCCCTGGCGCTGGAAAACCTGCAAGGCATTTTTACCACCCTGTGGCAGAACGTTTTGCAGCCGATCCTTACTAACCTGATGCAGATTTTATCTACCCTCTGGTCCTCCCACCTCAAACCCCTGTGGGATGACATTCTTTTGCTGGTGGCAAGCGTTGCTAACTGCCTGCTGGACCTGTGGAACAACCTGCTGGCCCCGGTGGCCAAGTGGATCATCGCCACGTTCGGCCCCGCGTTTGCTGAGGTATTCAACGCCATTGCGGACGTTGTTGGCGTGGCCGTTGGGGCTATTGCGGATGCCATCGATCTGGCCGTTGTTGTGCTGCGCGGGCTGACGGACTTTTTAAGCGCCGTGTTCCGCGGCAACTGGGATGCTGCCTGGCAGGCCATCGGCAACACGGTCAACACCGTCTGGGATAAGATGACAAACGCCATCAAGACCGCCGTCAATGGCATCATCGGCTTCATCAACCGAATGATCTCCGCCGTTGTGACCGGCATCAATGCGGTCATCAACGCGCTGAACGGGTTGTCGTTCGACCTGCCGGACATATTCGGCGGCGGGCATGTCGGGTTTAATATCAGCACCCTGACCGCCCCGCAAATTCCCTACCTGGCGCAGGGCGCGGTCATCCCGGCGAACCGGGAGTTTCTGGCCGTGCTGGGTGACCAGAGCCACGGCACCAACGTAGAAGCTCCGCTGGACACCATCAAGCAGGCTGTGGCCGAAGTCATGGAGGACCTGCATGCGGGCCAGATGGCGGGCTTTGAAGCCGTGGTTTCCGTGCTGCGGGAGATCCTCTCCGCCGTGTACGGCATTGAGCTGACCGACGAAGACGTAGGCCGCGCCGTACAGCGCTGGCAGCGCAAACAGCTGACTGCCACAGGAGGTGTGTAACGTGACCCTGACCAATCTGTTCCAGATCGATGGCAAATCTCTGTACGCACCGGACTGCGACATTGAACCGAGCTATTCCGACCTGGATTCCAGCGATTCCGGGCGGGATGAAGCCGGGTACATGCACCGCGAAGTTGTGCGCGAAAAAGTGGCCACATGGCCCATTGCGTACAGCTGCCTTACAGATGAAGAATACAGGTACACCATCAACCTGTTTGCAGGCAAAGCCGAATTTCAGTTCACACACCCGAAGGCGGGTTCTTCCACCGAAACGGAAACAACCACCTGCTATTGCAGCAAATACGGCATCGCCTGGCACAACGCGAGGCAGGGCGTATGGAAGAACATGAAATTCAACATCATTGAATGCTGAGAAAGGGAGGAATGCCTTTGTATCAATCGGTTTTACGCCTGAAAGACGGCACTGAGCTGACAGGCGGGGCGGCGGGCAATGCCATCAAAAGCATTACGCTGCACGCGGCGGTCAATGCCGGGCAGGAGTTCACTATTGGCTCTGCGTTTTCGGACTACATTGAAGCCGAAATCTGGGCGGACCCGGGCGGCAGCCTGCAAATTACTGCCGGGGATGCTTTGACGCTGTACCGGCAGGATGATGCCGGGAACCGCACCAAGGTGGGCGTTTTCTATGCTGAAAAGCCCACCCGCACCAAGCGCAACAGCTACAAGGTCACGGCCTACGACACCATGTCCAAGCTGGATGCGGACTTCTCCGGCTGGCTGCACGCCAATCAAGCGCAGTTCCCCAAGACCATCTGGCAGCTGGTTCAGCTGGCTTGCCAGCGGGCAGGGGTCGCGCTTGCCAGCAGCAGCCTGCCCATCAATGGCAGCTACAGCGTGCAGGCGTTCTATGCGGATGACCTGACCTGCCGCCAGATCATCTCCTGGGCGGCGGAAGCGGCAGGCTGCTACGCCCACATGAACGCGGACGGCAAGCTGCAATTCTTGACCTACACAGACAAGCGCAGCACTGCTAAAATCACCCCGGACGGTGCCAGCAACAGCACCGCCTATTATGCTGACAGCCTGAGCTACGAGGACTACACGGTCAAGGCCATTGAGAAAGTCCAGATCCGGCAGTCGGACAGTGACGTGGGGGTCATCTACCCCGACAGCACCACCGCTACCAACACTTACGCAGTGCAAGGCAATCTGCTGCTGACAACCGGAGCCGAAGCCAACCTGAAAAGCGTTGTCCAAAACCTGTACAACGTGCTGAAAAACGTGACCTACACCCCCTGCAAAGTATCGGTGCCCAGCAGCTCCGGCCTTGCCTGCGGGCAGATCGTGCACGTTAAGGACGCACGCGGGCGGGAGTTTGACACCTACCTGATGAGCGCCATAATCTCCTCCGGCAAAGCCAGCTTTGAGAGCGTGGGCAGCGCCAGCCGGGAAAGTTCCAGCGCGGTGAACAGCCAGAGCTACAAGAACCTGACCGGCAAGATGCTGGAGATCAAGACCAGCGTGGACGGCCTGGAAGTAAAGGCCAGCGACCTGACCGGCAAGTACACCGACCTGAAAGCAACGGTAGACGGGCTTTCCTCTGAGGTGAAAAAAGATACCAAAATCACCGGCGGCGGCAACCTGATCCTGGGCAGTGAGAGCTTCAAGAATGCTGCTCTCCGAGGCAGTGGCACTGTTGAATACAATGATGATGGCAGTACAACGGTAACAAATTCCAATAGCCTTAAAGGATTTGATTTTAACACTACTAGCACGCGCATTGTCAATGGTGTAACGCTGTGCATATCCGCTATGTACAAGCAAGTTTCGGGCAAGGACGCTTTTTATCTGGACATCAATTATTCGCACGCTAACGGCAGCAAATATTACACCAGCATAAAGCCTGCTGACCAAATCAAAATTGAGCAATCGGACGGTTGGGTGTTACGGTATGGCACATGGACGCCGAAGGACAACTATATTTTGACCGGCGTTAGCTTTGGTCTGCGGTCGGGTTCGGTTACAAACAAGTACATGGCATTGCACCCCATGCTGCAATACGGCAATGCGCCGACCGCGTGGAACGCCAGCTCCGGCGACTATCTGACCCAGGAAAGCGCAAAAAGCCTGTTTTCGCAAACCGCTGACGAAATCAAGACCGAAGTCACCAAGTCGGTGACGGAATCTGTAACAGAGACGGTAAAGGATACCGCCACCAGCGCCGCCAACGATGCGGTTGACAGCAAATTGCAGGATTACGCCACCGCCGCAACGGTGGAAAGTCTGAAAAAGGATGTCTCCAGCATCAGCCAAAAGGCGAATAGCATCAGCACAAAAGTCAGCAGTCTGGAAGAAACGACAACAACCATTTCCAACGACCTGGACAGCACAAAGCGGGAATTCAAAACCGTTAAAGAATCAGTATCCGCGATCGACCAGAAAGCCGACAGCATTACCCAGACGGTAACGCAGCGGATCACCGGCGGCAACAATATTATTGTGGGCACCGACGACTGGAACAATGCGACCCTGGATGCAGGCGGCAATGACCTGAGCAAAAAAGGAACATACACGATCAGCGGTGAATCTGTTCGCGTGACCAATAAAGCGCGGAACACCCGCTTCCACTTTGGTGCGGACAAAACGCTGGTGATTGCCAAGGGCATGACCTATTGTGCATCGGTACTGTACAAGCTCAACTCCGGCACGGACAGCCTGTTTTTGCAGTTCGAGACCAAGAGCAGCAGCGGCACAAAAAGTTATTACGGCTCCGCGTTCAAGTCGGCCCAGCAGGACATTGCGCTGGATAATGGCTGGAAGCTGCGCTGGGCAGCCTTCACGGCGACCGCGGACGGCTATGCAGACGGCCTGTTTGTGAGTACCGCGAACGATAACGCCACCGTTACCAATGATCTGACCATCATGCACCCCATGGTGCAGATGGGCAACGCGCCTACCGCGTGGACGGCCAGCACAGGCGATTACCTGACCACTGCCGAAACCAAAACCGAGATCAAGCAGACGGTGAGCGAAATTAAGCTGACGGCCAGCACAAGCGGAACCAGCAGCACCATCAAGCTGACGGCAGGCGGAACAGAGATCACCAGCGCACAGATCAACCTATCCGGCGTGGTGACATTTTCGGATTTGAGCACCTGGAACCAGGACAAGACAATCATCAACGGCGGCAACATTACCACCGGGCAGATTCACAATAAGGCGCGCACAACCACTTATGACCTGGACAATGCCTGGATTCGTATGGGCAAAGATGCTGGCACTCGTGTGGACATTGACACGGGGCGCATCCGCTGGTACTGGGAAAACAACCTGACCGGTGTGTTAAGCAGCCGGTACGGCAAATCTTATATTGGTGATAACTCCCGCTACACGTTTTTAGGCTGGTTCTCCACCGGCGACCCCAGCTTTGATTATTCCACCGGCGGGGCCACCAGCGAGTTTGTGGGCATTGCCATTGACCAGGTAGATAAGGTCATCCACTGCAATGCCAGCAAGTTTGAAATCCCCGGCAGAATTGAATGCGGTTCTTTGAGCGTGAACGGGAGGGAGATTTAATGCAGAAATTCATGCAGATTTTGGCCACGTTGGCTTTGCTGTTGGTGCTTGCATTGGTCATCCCGCTTACGCTGGCAGCCTGCGGCGGCACGCGAACCGAAGATACAAGCTATCCGCGCCCGGAATATTCCGGCTCCCCGATGGCAGAAAGGGTGATGAAATGACCACAACCGCAAAAATTGAAGAACTCCAAAAGTCCGTCATCAACGCCATCAACAACAGCTGCCTGCACCCCGCTGTGGTGCGGCTGGTGCTGCTGAACGTGATCTCGATGGTGGAAGCCAGCGAGAGAGAGGTAAACAAAAGAGAAAAAGAGACAGAATCCTGAAAATCTGTTTTTTTGTTCCCGCATAATCCACACAAAATATAAGGCAATACCGCATAATTCTAAGTGCCGATACGGCGAGCGAGGTGCGGCAGATGCCAAGCCAAAAGCGCAGATAATACTGGATGCTGCAAAGGTGAGCGCCGCCAGTGGCGGAAACAGTGAACCGAAGCAGGGGTAGCGGTCGCAGAGTGCGAGGGGCTTTTGCCCCCGAAGCACGATGCGGGTACCGCAACCCGACATTATCGAGCATTTTGGCAACGCAGATGCCGTGCCGCAGCTGCCGGAGCGGTGCTTAAGCCGCAAGGCGGGAATTGTGCGGTGTTGCCTTAACACATAAAAACAAGGCACCGGGCCAATTACAGGTTCGGTGCCTTGTGGTATTTATGGTGTCAGGATGCCGATCAATCTGCCATCGGCTGATGGTCCGTGATGGTGTGCTCCTGCTGGTACTTGAGCGCAGCAGCGATAAAGCCCTTGAACAGGGGATGTGCGCGGTTGGGGCGGCTCTTGAATTCGGGGTGGAACTGTACGCCCACATGGAAATCACGGCCGGGCAGCTCAACAGCTTCCACCAGGCGGCCATCCGGGCTGGTACCGGAGATCACAAGGCCGTGGTTCTGCATCTCTGTACGGTAGTCGTTGTTGAACTCATAGCGGTGGCGGTGGCGTTCGTCAATTTCTTCTTTGCCATAGCACTCACGCAGCTTGGTGCCCTCGGCGGTAATGCAGGGGTACTTGCCCAGGCGCATGGTGCCGCCCTTCGGGATGTTCCCCTGCTGGTCCGGCATCAGAGCAATAACATTGTGCTCGCCGTCCGGCGTAAACTCGCTGGAGTTGGCATCGGCATAGCCCAGCACATCGCGGGCATATTCCATAACCATAATCTGCATACCCAAGCAGATGCCAAAATACGGGATGTTCTGTTCCCGTGCATAGCGGGCGGCCTGGATCATGCCCTCAATGCCGCGGTCGCCAAAGCCGCCGGGCAGGATGATGCCATCCACACCGGAAAGCTCTTCAGCGCAGCGCTCCTGATCCAGCAGGTTTTCGCTGTCCACCCAGTGGATCTCCACTTTGGACTCATTCTCAAAGCCGGCGTGATACAGGGACTCCATTACACTCAGGTATGCGTCATGCAGTTTGACATATTTGCCAACCAGGGCAATGGTGCAGGTCTTGCTGCGGGTGGCAATGCGGGAGATCAGCTCTTTCCACTCGGTCAGGTCGCTGGCCGGAGTTTCCAAGTGCAGCTGACGGCAAACAACGTTGGTCAGGCCGGCAGCTTCCAGCATCAGCGGGCACTCGTACAGGCTGGGCATGGTCAGGTTTTCAATCACGCAATCAGGGCGCACATTGCAGAACATGCTGATCTTGCGCTTGATATCGCTGCCAACGCGGCCATCGGCACGCAGCACGATGACGTTGGGGGCGATGCCCATGCCCTGCAGTTCCTTGCAGGAATGCTGGGCGGGCTTGGATTTATATTCGTCCGAGCCGGAAATATAGGGCACCAGAACCACATGGATGTAGCAGCAGTTTTCCATGCCCTGCTCAATGCCAACCTGGCGGATGGCCTCCAGGAAAGGCTGGCTCTCAATATCACCGGTGGTACCGCCGATTTCAGTGATGACAACATCGGCTTCGGTGCTTTTGGCAAGATTGTAGATATAGCTCTTGATTTCGTTGGTAATGTGGGGAATGATCTGCACCGTCTGGCCCAAATAAGCGCCCTGGCGTTCCTTGTTCAGCACGTTCCAATAGACCTTGCCCGTCGTCAGGTTCGAGTACTTGTTCAGGTTTTCATCAATAAAGCGCTCATAATGACCCAGATCCAGGTCGGTTTCGGTTCCGTCATCCGTCACGAACACCTCGCCGTGCTGTAGCGGGCTCATGGTGCCGGGATCCACGTTGATATAAGGATCCAGCTTTTGAGAAGCCACCTTCAGGCCGCGGGTTTTCAGCAAACGGCCCAGGCTGGCTGCTGTGATGCCCTTGCCCAAGCCGGAGACCACGCCGCCAGTAACAAAAACGTACTTTGTCGCCATATATACCATCCTCTCCACAACTACCACAAATAAATGGACGCTTTATTATACATCACTTTTATTTCTAAAAGCAAGAGTCTTTTTTCCTGTTTGGTGCAAATTCTCTTGCGCACCATCGTACAATCCCCTATAATAAATAAGATAGTATTTAAGGCAATACCGCACAATTTTAAGTGCCGATACGGCGAGCGAGGTGCGGCAGATGCTAAGCCAAAAGCGCAGATAATACTGGATGTCTTATCGAGCATTTTGGCAACGCAGATGCCGTGCCGCAGCCGCCGGAGCGGTGCTTAAGCCGTAAGGCGGGAATTGTGTGGTGTTGCCTTAAGATCATGTTGAGAAGGGAGCGTGCTTGTTTGCAAAAGCTCAAAAAAATTTTCAGCCGCCAGAACGGGTTGGTCCTGCTGCTGGTTCTGGTGGAATTTATGGTGTTGGCGCTGCGTTTTGTGGGGGATTTCCGCACAGGCGGCGTGATTGATATTACGCCGGACCTGATCATTCCCTACGCGGAGGAATGTACCAATGATGACCGCGGCGCCCGCGTGGAAAACTTTACCGGCCTGTTTGCCACCACCCGCTGGATCGACCTGCCGCGCGGCAGCTACCAGGTTTGCATCAACTATGTGAATGACGGCGAGGACGGTGAGGTCAGCTTTCTGGATGAGATCATGCCCACCGCGCAGTACGATGCCGCCAAGCTGCCCGCTGAGCGCACCCGCACGGTGTTCAGCCTGTGGATGCCCTACGGCTGCGAAACCGCACAGCTGCAGTTTACCGCAGACTGCGGCAAAAACCAGGTCATCTACATTACCGGCGCACAGATCGTACCCACCCACGCGTGGGCGTATGTGCGGCTGCTGACGGGGCTTGTGTTCTGCGCCGTACTGGACTGGATGATCCTGTTGCTGACCCGCCGGGTCAAATTTCCCATCCATACCCTGCGCGGGCGGTATATCGCCATGGCGCTGGTGGGCATCGGCGTGTTTGCCTGCCTGCCGCTGGGGCTCGGCTACCTGACGTACGGGCACGACCTTTCCATCCACCTTTCCCGCATTGAGGGGCTGAAAGCCGGGCTGCTGGCCGGGCAGTTCCCCGTGCGCATGGACCCGGCCATCATCAACGAAAAAGGCTATCCGTTCAGCCTGATGTACTCCGATGTGTTCCTGTACCCGGCTGCGGTGCTGCGCATTCTGGGTTTCAGCCTGCAAACCAGCTACAAAGTTTACGTTGCATCCATCACAGCGGCCACCGTGGGCATTACGTTTTATGCCCTGCGCAAAATGTTCCGCAGCGATTGTGCCGCGCTGCTTGGCACCGCGTTGTACACCCTTTCGTTCTACCGGCTGACCAACGTGTTTGTGCGCGCTGCAGTGGGCGAATATACCGCCATGGCGTTCCTGCCGCTGGTCGTGTACGGGCTGTGGCGGATTTATCGCCAATCCCCTGCCGATGGCAAAAAGGCCGAGCCCTGGTGCTGGCTGCCCTTTGCCCTGGGCTTTACCGGCCTGCTGCAGAGCCATCTGCTGACAACCGAACTTGCGGTGTTCTTTACCGCCGCCTTCTGCCTGCTGTATTTCAAAAAGACCTTCACCCGCCCGGTGCTGCCCGCTCTGTGCAAAGCCGCCGGGGCCGCCATTGTGTGGAACCTGTGGTTTATGGTGCCGCTGCTGCAATACATGGTGCAGGGGGTGTGCCGCATCAGCGGCAAGTATGATGCCGCCTACCTGTACGACAGCTCCGTTTACCTGGGCCAGATGTTTTTGATGTTCGGCCAGAGCAGCGGCGTGGCGGAGAGCATCCAGAGCGGCATTGCGGGCGAAATGCCGCAGACGCTGGGCCTGGCACTGGCCGCGGGTGCATTCTTCTTCCTGCTGGCTGTGCTGGACCCCGCCGTGCGCAAAAGCAGCCGCGATGCCGCGCGCATTGGCAGCCTGACACTGGGCTTTGGCCTGCTGGCCGCCTGGTGCGCCAGCGACCTTTGCCCCTGGTACGCGCTGTTCCGTTGCGAACCATTGCAGGCACTGAGCAAGACTCTTGGGAAGTTGCAGTTTGCCTGGCGGTTCTTCACCCCGGCCACCATGCTGCTGGTCGTGTGCGCCTGCTGTGTGGTGGTACTGTACCGCAAAGTCCGGCCCGAAGCCGCCAAGGCAATGGCCGCCGTCCTGCTGGCGCTGACCATCATCCCCGCCGGGTACCTGATGTATGACAAATGCACCACCAGCGAAGCCGTTACCTACATGAGCCTTGCCGCGGTGGATGACCTGCCCGGTCAGGTGGGTGGCGGCGAATACCTGCCCACCGAGGACACCACCACCGATGACAGCGTCTGGGGCCGCCTGACCCCCGAAGCGGACGACGGCGTAGAGTTGACAGAGTACACCAAAAACGGCCTGACCATTCAGCTGGCGGCGCAGAACACCGGCGATACCGAAGCATCCATCCGGCTGCCGCTATTCTACTACCCCGGCTACCATATGACCGCTGCGGACGGAGCCGCACTGACCCACAAGAACGGTTACCTGACCGTTACCCTGGCTCCCGGCTGGCAGGGTAGCGTACAGGTGCGCTGGACTGGAATGTGGTTCTGGCGCGCGGCGGACTGCATCAGCCTGCTGGGCATTGCAGCCACTGTTGTGCTGTACCGCAAAAGCCAAAAGAACGCAGCACACGTTTAACTGTCTAAACTATACCGGGCTTGTCGCCCCCAAGCGGGGTTGGCGGCCCGGTTTATTTTATTAGGCCGCATTGGGGGTTGGATGGCTCCATCCCCCAATACAAGCATTTTTCCTAAAACATCAAGGCAAACGCCAATCCGGTTTGTCATTTCTGCCAGTTGCTTTTTTTGCGTTTGGCCCGTATAATAAGCACATAGACAGCAAGGGCGCTGCGAACACAAATCCTGTTCGCAGTGCCTTTTGTTTTATAAAAAGTCCGACTTATTTGCGTGATGATACCACAGAGGAAAAGGAGTTCGGTAAGTATGGCAGCAACCGTTATGGAACTGTACGGCAGCAAAGTCTTCAACGAGCACGAAATGCGTGAGCGTCTGCCCAGCTCGACCTACAAGAGCCTGAAGGCAACCATTGAAAAGGGTCAGGCCCTTGACCTGGAAGTAGCCAATGTTGTGGCCAGCGTGATGAAACGCTGGGCAATTGAACAGGGCGCTACCCATTACACCCACTGGTTCCAGCCCCTGACCGGCATCACCAGTGAAAAGCACGATGGTTTTGTCAGCCCCCAGCCGGACGGCACCGCCATCATGGAGTTTTCCGGCAAGGAACTCATCAAAGGCGAACCAGATGCTTCCTCCTTCCCTTCCGGCGGCCTGCGCGCCACCTGTGAAGCCCGCGGCTACACCGCATGGGACCCCACCAGCTATGCTTTTGTAAAAGATGACGTGCTGTGCATCCCCACTGCATTCTGCTCTTACACCGGCGAAGCACTGGATAAAAAGACCCCGCTGCTGCGTTCCATGCAGGCCATCAGCGACCAGGCCTGCAAGGTACTGCACCTGTTCGGCAAGGATGTTGAGCGCGTTGCCACCACCGTTGGCCCGGAGCAGGAGTACTTCCTGATCCGCAAAGAGGATTACAACAAGCGCCTGGACCTGGTTCTGACCGGCCGCACCCTGTTTGGCTCTGCACCGTCCAAGGGCCAGGAACTGGAAGAGCACTACTTTGGTGTGATCCGCCCCATTGTCTCCGACTTTATGAAGGATCTGGACACCGAGCTGTGGAAGCTGGGCATCCCCGCAAAGACCAAGCACAACGAAGTTGCCCCCTGCCAGCATGAGCTCGCCCCCATTTACGATACCACCAACGTTGCCATCGACCACAACCTTCTGACCATGGAAATGATGAAGAAGATTGCCGATAAGCACGGCCTGGTCTGCCTGCAGCACGAAAAGCCGTTCGAGGGCGTTAACGGTTCCGGCAAGCACAACAACTGGTCCATCAGCACCAAGAGCGAAAACCTGCTGGATCCCGGCGATACCCCGATGGAAAACCTGCAGTTTATGGTCTTCCTGACCGCCGTTATCAAGGCAGTTGATGAATACGCTGACCTGCTGCGTACCTCTGTTGCCACCCCCGGCAATGACCACCGCCTGGGCGCTAACGAGGCACCCCCGGCCATCATCTCCATCTTTGTCGGCGAAGAGCTGGAAGCTGTTATCGATGCTGTCTGCACCGACAGCCCCTATGCCGGCCCTGTTAAGATGAAGATGGACCTTGGCGTTGATGTTCTGCCCAAGTTCAGCAAGGACACCACCGACCGTAACCGTACTTCTCCGTTCGCCTTTACCGGCAACAAGTTCGAGTTCCGTATGCCCGGTTCCGCTGAGAACCTGAGCGATGCCAACACCATCCTGAACACTGCTGTTGCCAAAGAGCTGAAGCAGTTTGTTGCCGATGTGGAGGGCGCTGCTGACTTTGAGTGCGCTGCCGCCGCCTGGGTCAAGAAGACCCTGAACGACCACCGCCGTGTGATCTTCAACGGCAACGGTTATTCCGAAGCCTGGGAAGCTGAGGCTGCCCGCCGTGGCCTGCCCAACCGCAAGTGCACCCCCGATGCCATGGTCGCCCTGAAGGAAGAGAAGAACATCTCCCTGATGGAAGAGTTCGGCGTTCTGACCAAGACCGAAATGCTGAGCCGTTACGAAGTTGAGATGGAGCACTACTCCAAGATTATCAACATCGAAGCCCGCACCATGCTCAAGATCGCATCCAAGCAGCTGATTCCTGCCGCCACCAGCTATATGGGCGAAGTTGCCAGCACCGCCGCAGCCAAGACCGCTGCTGTGGAAGGCATCTCCACCAAGTCCGAAGCAAAGCTGTTGACTGCACTTTCCAAATACACTGACGAGATGTCTGATGCAACCGACGCTCTGAAGGCTGTGACCGATAAGGTCAGCGCCCTGGACGATGAGACCGCTAAGGCCCATGCCTTCCATGATGAGGTTCTGCCCGCCATGGATACCCTGCGCGCCGCCGCTGACGCTGCTGAAGAGCTTGTCGATGAGGATTACTGGCCGCTGCCGTGCTACAGCCGTATGCTGTTTTACACTGAGTAAGCAGTGACCCAAAAAGCCCCCGGCAGCAAGGGTTTGTGCTTTGCACAAAATGCCGGGCACGGCTTTTTAACACGCCATTCTCCTTTTCCTATTTCTTACACCAGCTCGAAAGGCCCGCCGCGAGGTGGGCCTTTCGAGTTTAGGTAGGAGTCAGTTGAAAGTTAGGAGTTAGGAGGGAGGAGTTAGGAGTTTATTGGGTTCAATGCTGAATAAACTCCCGGCACTCGTCCCGCCCTATCGACCATACCGGAACTTTGCTCCATATGCTATAATGGGATTAACCAAAAGGCAACGGGCGCACAATGTGCGCCCCTACGGAATTTCTAATTGCTAAGGCAACACCGCACAATTCCCGCCTTGCGGCTTAAGCACCGCTCCGGCAGCTGCGGCACGGCATCTGCGTTGCCAAAATGCTCGATAAGACATCCAGTATTATCTGCGCTTTTGGCTTAGCATCTGCCGCACCTCGCTTGCCGTATCGGCACTTAGAATTATGCGGTATTGCCCTAATTCCTAATTGCATCAACTCCTCACTCCTACCTCCTAACTTCTCCCCCCTCTCTGCCAAATCTGCAGCCTAAATTTGGAGGATTCCACCATGAAGCATACTGCACAGGATATCCTGAACTATGTCGAAGATAACGACGTAAAATTTGTACGTCTGGCGTTCTGCGATATTTTCGGCAATCAAAAAAACATCTCTGTCTTTGCCGGGGACCTTCCCTATGCCTTCGAGCAGGGTGTCTGCTTTGACGGCAGCTCCATTGCCGGGTTTATGAACACTGAGGAGAGCGACCTTGTGCTTTGGCCGGACCCGGACACAATGACCATTCTGCCCTGGCGCCCCACCGAGGGCCGTGTGATGCGCATGTACTGCGATATCACCCTGCCCAATGGCCGCCCCTTTGCCGGCAACAGCCGCGGGTACCTGCAATCGGTGGTCAAGCGTGCCAAGGCCATGGGCCTGCGCTGCGATGTGGGCTGCGAATGTGAGTTCTATCTGTTCCAGACCGACGAGCACGGCAACCCCACCCGCATCCCGATGGACCACGGCGGCTACTTTGACATTGCCCCTCTGGACAAGGCCGAGAACATCCGCCGCGAGATCTGCTTTGCCATGGAGGATATGGGCCTGCGCCCCCAGCACAGCCACCACGAAAGCGGCTTTGGCCAGAACGAAGTGGACTTTATGTATTCCACCGCGCTCAAATCGGCCGATAACCTGAACACCTTCAAAAGCACCGTCAAAGCTATTGCGGACCGCAACGGCCTGTTTGCCAGCTTTATGCCCAAGCCCATGCAGGACCAGGCCGGCAGCGGCATGCATGTGAATGTTTCCATCCACCGGGACGGCAAAAACCTGTTCCAGGGCGACATTGCCCCCGACAGCGAGGCCGGACATTTTATTGCCGGTATCCTTGCCCACGCGCGGGAACTGACCTGCTTCTGCAACCCGATTCCCAACTCTTACACACGGTTTGGCAGCTGCGAAGCCCCCAAGTATGTGAGCTGGAGCCGCCAGAACCGCAGCCAGCTGGTGCGCCTGCCTTCCGCCACCGGCGAATTCTGCCGCCTGGAGCTGCGCAGCCCCGATCCCTCCTGCAACCCATATCTGGTCATTGGCCTGATTCTGGCCGCCGGGCTCGACGGCATTGAAAAAAAGATGCCGCTGCCCGCTCCGGTCAACCGCAATCTGTTCCACAAGAGCGCCGCCGAAGGGCTGGAAAGCCTGCCCGAAAGTCTGCGCGAAGCCATCACCATTGCCGCACAGAGTGACTTTATCGCCAAAGAGCTGCCTGTGCCGCTGATGAACAAATACTTTGAATACCAGACCCAGTTGTGCCATGGTTACGAAAGTGCCCCCGACCCCCAGGCATGGGAGCGTGAAAACTGCTTTTTGAAGATTTGATGTTTCCCAAAGCAGGGCAGATTTTGTAATTTAACAGATGGGCGGTGATGTGTTTGTGCCTTCAGCTTTGATTGCCTCTGCGGGGAACAACGCAAATGAATACCTGGCAAAGCATGTAGCGGAGCTGGGTTACCTGCGCCCCACCATTGTGGCCAGCGGCGGCGAAGCCCGCCGCCGCATGGGGGATATTGATTTCGAGGTCGTGATCATCAACACCCCCCTGCCGGACGAGTTTGGCCACGAACTTTCGACCTATGCGGTAGAAAAATCAAACGCCGGTGTCATTCTGCTTGCCAAGGCGGGCACCGCAGACCAGATTTCCGATAAATTGCAGCAGCACGGTGTGTTGGTGTTGGCAAAGCCCTTTACCGGGGTGCAGTTCCGCCAGGCCGTTCAGATGGCCGCCGCCTGCTGCCGCCGCCTGGATTATCTGCGGCAGGAAAACGACAAACTGCGGGATAAGATTGCCCAGATCCGGCTGGTGGACCGTGCCAAGTGCTATCTGATCGAGCACAAGGGCATGAGCGAAGCGGAAGCCCACCGCATGATTGAAAAGACCGCCATGGATACCCGCCGCGACCGTGCAGAGGTTGCCGCAGAGATCCTGGAAGAAGAATAAAACCGCTGCGGAATTTCGCAGATTTTGCGGCAAAAATGCGGCAGGCGCAAAACCTGCCGCATTTTTTCAGCCTATTTTCAGCTAATTGTGGTATACTGTATCTATAAATTGAAGAAAGCCGAAGGAGATTTGCCGGTGAATATCCTGATTGTAGCGGACGAATCCCGCCTGGCCGATGTGGTATATACCGGAACAGATGGGCTGGATTATGCCCAGAACGGCAGCGGAACCGGGCTGGGGCTGGCGATTGCACAAAGCATCTGCCAGGCACACCACGCCGCTATCCGGGCGGAATCTGGGCAGGATAGCACGACATTCCGGGTAGAAATCAGGAAAGAGCAAGGTGAACACCATGGAAATTGAACGCAAATGGATGGTGCAGGGCTGGCCCCAGGGGCTTCCCCTGCTGGAAACTTACCGCATGGACCAAGGGTACATCAGCGTGCGCCCCACAGTGCGCATCCGGCGCGAAGCATTGCAGGGCGGCCGCACCGCGCTGGTGCTCTGCTTTAAGGGCGCACCAGACAAAACCGGCCTGATGAGGGAAGAGATTGAAACCGAGATCACGCCGGAGCTGTTTGAAAAGCTGGAACGTCTGATTGGCAAACCGCTGATTGCCAAGGAGCGCCGCACCTATGCCCTGAAGAACGGCCTGAAGCTGGAAGTGAACGATGTGGACGCCGGGCTGCCCAGCCATTTTATGTATGCCGAAGTGGAATACCCCGATGAACCCACCGCACGCGCCTGGACCCCCGCCGACGATGCCCTGACCCATTATCTCTCCAATGAATGCACCGGCCAGCCGGGAGCAAGCATGGGAGAGTACTGGACCGAGACGAGAAAATAAGTTAGGAGGGAGGAGCTATTGCGGCGGTTTTAGGTTTTGCAATTAACATTATAAAGGCAACACCGCACAATTCCTGCCTTACGGCTTAAGCACCGCTCCGGCAGCTGCGGCACGGCATCTGCGTTGCCAAAATGCTCGATAATGTCGGGTTGCGGTACCCGCATCGTGCTTCGGGGGCAAAAGCCCCTCGCACTCTGCGACCGCTGCCCCTGCTTCGGTTCGCTGTTTCCGCCACTGGCGGCGCTCACCTTTGCAGCATCCAGTATTATCTGCGCTTTTGGCTTGGCATCTGCCGCACCTCGCTCGCCGTATCGGCACTTAGAATTATGCGGTATTGCCTAAAATATCTGTAGGGAACGGTCTTGACCGTTCCGGAACCTCAAAATCATCTCCTCACATGGGATGTTTGCCAAGGCAACGGAACGGTCAAGAACGTTCCCTACATTTTAATTTATATATTTTGGCCAACCTTTAACGGTATCTGCGACCCAAAAAACTCCTCACTCCTACCTCCTAACTCTCAATTCCACTTTTCCTCCCCCGTTCTCCCCGTTGCTTACGGTTAGGGTGCCGTTATGGGTTTGGGCGGTGCGGCGGGCGGCAGCAAGGCCAAGGCCCCAGTGCTGGCCGCGGGCGGCATCGGTGGTGAAGAGTTCCCGGCCCGCTTTCTGCAGGGCTTCCGGGCTGAATCCCGGCCCGGTATCCGTTACAGTGAAAACAATTTCCTGTCCCTCTTCCACAGCATCCAGCGTGATGGTTCCGCCAGCGGGGGTAAAGCGAACGGCGTTTTCTAAAATATTATCCAGTGCCCGGCCCAGTGCCTGCCTTTGTGCGGGGATGGTTCGGGCGTTTTCCATTGCGTTGTTTAGTACAAATTGTATACTTTTATTTTCGCACAACAATTTGGCATCATTAGCGCACCGTGTCAGAATTTCCTGCACCTGCACCCGCTGCATCGGCTCCTGCGGGCTGGTTTCGGCGGTGTTGACGGTGCGCAGGGTTTGCAGGTAGCGGTCCGCTTTTTCCGCGGCGCGCTGCATGGCGGCAATCTGGGCTTTCTGGGCTTCGGTCAGGTTCTCATCCTCCGCCAGCAGGTCGGCGTTGCCGGTTATGATCGCCAGCGGGGTTTTCAGGTCATGGGCCAGGGCGGCGGTCTGCTCGGCGCGCTGCTGTTCCAGCTTCCACTGGCTTTGCAGGCTGGCTGTCAGTTGGCTGCCCATTGTCTGCATAGCCCGCAACGTTTCGGCGAACTCCCTCACCTTAGCGCCGGAAACCTCGATTTCTTCCGGGCGCTGGGCGGCGATTGCTGCGGTGGCTTTGGTCAGTTTGCGGGTCTCCCTTGCCAGCACCTTCACCGTGCGGTGGGTACACAGCGCCAGCCATATCACCTCCAGCAAAATCAGCAGCAGAATATACATGGTCTGGAAATCCGGCAGGACTTCCCGCAGCGCCGGGTCCGCATAGGGCACCGAATAATCATACTGCAAAATGCAGCGTGCGCCATCCGCCATATCCACCACGTATTGGTAGTATTGGTACGATGCCACCACCCACTGCCTGCCGCCCGTTAATATGTTCCTCGCTTTTTTCAGCTGGCTGGCTGTCATGTTGGTTTGCAGCACATGCGCTGTCCCGGCCTGTAAGATGGCATAGCGGCACAGCGGGTCAATGGCGTTGGGGTCAAAGGTTTCAACGGTGGCGGTTGCGGCGTAATCCCGTGCTTCGCTGCACACCTGCGCCCCGGTAACGGGAGGCAGCAAAAACCCATTGCGTATAAGCGACATAAACAGCCCCCACCACACCAGCAGGATCACAATGCTTCCACCGCCGCACACCACAAGGTAGCGCACCAGCACATTGCGCAGCGGGGTCAGGTTTCGCTTTTCCATTGGTAGCCCACTCCCCATATTGTTTTCAGTACGGTTTCCGGCGCGGCAACGCCCGCTGTGCGCAGTTTGGCGCGGATATTTTTAATGTGCTGGGTCACTGCCGTATCGTCCGCTGTGCCATCATAGCCAAAAACAGCTTCATATATCTGTTCTTTGCTGAACGTCTGCCCCGCGTGCAGGGCCAGATACTCGCTGATTGCGTATTCCGACCGGGTGAATGGCAGCGGTTGCTCCCCCACCATCGCGGTTTTGGCCGCCAGGTCGAACCCGATTCCGCCGCGCACCATGCGGCTGGCGGGGGCGCGGTTCTGCCGCCGCAGGTGGGCGGCCACGCGGGCGCGCAGCTCCGCCACGCGGAACGGCTTGGTCAGGTAATCGTCCGCCCCAATGCCAAGGCCGGTCAGAACCGACTGTTCATCGGTGCGGGCAGTCAAAAATAAAATCGGTGCCTGCGTTATGGCGCGGATGCGGCGGCAGGTGGCAAAGCCATCCTCGCCGGGCATCATCACATCCAGCAGGATGCAGTCCGCCCAGCGGCACAGGCTTTCCGTCACGGTCACGCCGGATGTGCGGATTTCTACCGCGTGGCCGTCCCGTTCCAGTGCCGTTTTCAGCAGTGTGCAAAGATCCGGGTCATCATCAACCGCAAGAATATGCGCCATAACATCTTCCTCCTTTTTATGCAATCAGGCGATACACCAGGCAGGACACCCCATACAGCAGGTAGACATGGGCCGGGTAGAACCAATAAAACAGCTGTTTATGCCCGCTGCCGCGCGTGCCGTTGTAAGCCAGCATCAGCACCGCGGCGGCCACGCCAAACCATTCGTAATAGGTGGTAAACATCTGGGAAAGTTCAAACCCCGGCTGACCGCGCAGCTGCAGGTACACCAGCACAAAATCCCACAAAAAGCTGTTCAGTGCCCACACAGCTACCTGTGCTTTGCGGTGGTTCCGCAGCAGATACAGCAGCACGCCGCTAACCAGGTAGCCCCAACCACCGTCCGTGATGCTGGTCCACATGGGCACCGGGCTGGTGATGACAAACGCCAGCACGGTGCTGACAATCGGCCTCTGCATAAGCTGCGGGAACATTCCCAGCACTGCAGCAAACAGGTACGGCCAGCCGACCACTGCCGCGATAGCGGCAATGCCCTTCCCATACTTTTTGGCGCGCACCCAGTCGATGCCCTGCCAGATCACACAGAGCAGAACAAAATCCTGGAAGATCGCGTTCTGCGGGTAAAAGCCATCCCCGCGGCGGAACGCCTTGGCATAGATCATGAAAAATTGCACCGCCGCCATGCCCGCACCGATGCACCAGATACGGAAGAAATACCGCTTGCGGTCATGCGTATGGGCAAAGCCTTCCACCGTGCAGAACAAAAACAGCGGTGCCGACAGGCGCGCCAGCATGCTGAACCATTCCGGGATGCATCCGGTAAACTCAAAAAAGTAGTGGATATGATCCATCAGCATCAGTACCAGCGCAATGGTTTTGAGCGCCGTGCCGGACAGACCTTTGTGTGTTGTTTGCAGCATCTCATCATCCTCCTTATGTTTGCTACACATTCAGTTTACGGCTGAATTGTGTAGAAACCATAAGGAAGAATACGATTTCCTGCCATAAATTCTATAAGGCAATACTGCATAATTCTAAGTGCCGATACGGCGAGCGAGGTGCGGCAGATGCCAAGCCAAAAGCGCAGATAATACTGGATGCTGCAAAGGTGAGCGCCGCCAGTGGCGGAAACAGCGAACCGAAGCAGGGGCAGCGGTCGCAGAGTGCGAGGGGCTTTTGCCCCCGAAGCACGATGCGGGTACCGCAACCCGACATTATCGAGCATTTTGGCAACGCAGATGCCGTGCCGCAGCTGCCGGAGCGGTGTTTAAGCCGCAAGGCGGGAATTGTGCGGTGTTGCCATAACAAAAATGCGATCCTCGCATTCAACAAGGACCGCAGCGGGTTCAGCAATTATTTTGCAGTTTCAACGGTGTAGGTAAAGCCGTACTCTGCCTGCAGTTCCTTCACGGCGGGCTCCAGGTCCTCGATGAAGGTCGGGGAGTAAACGCTCTGGCCGTTATGGGCCTTCTTGTAATCTTCCAGCAGGGCGGTCAGCTTCTCCCAGCCTTCGTCTGCCTTTTCCTGAGAAACCTCTTTCGGGAAGTCGATGATAAATTCGCGGTGTTTGGGAATGCGTGCTTTCATGGTGATTCCTCCAGATAAATTGTTTGCGGCAAAGGCTGCACAGCTTGGTGCAGCGCTGCCTTATTGATTGAAGATGCGTTTTGCATTTTCAGCGGTCAAATCCAGGACGCTCTGGGCATCCATCTGCCAGATCTCGCCGATCTTGGCTGCCACATGGGCAATGTTCCGGCTGTCGTTGCGGGTGCCGCGCACCGGTTCGGGGGACATATAGGGGCAGTCGGTTTCCAGCACAGCCAGTTCGTGCGGCACCATGGCCAGCACCTTGGCCGCGCGCTTGGCTCCTTTATAAGTCACAGCGCCGCCAAATCCAAGGGCCATGCCCTGCGCCGTCAGCCAGGCGGCGTCCTCAGCGCTGCCGCTGTAACAGTGCAGCACCCCGCGGGGGCGGTACTGGCGCAGCAGCTCATACATTTCGGCGTGGGCTTCGCGGTCATGCACCGAGACCGGCAGGTCCAGCTCCTGCGCCAGCTGCAGCTGCGCTTCAAACAGGTCGTACTGTTCCTGCGCTGGCAGCGGCCAATGGTGGTCCAGCCCGATTTCCCCCACCGCGATCACAGCGGGGTCATCAAACAGGGGGCGCATGGCGGCAAGCTCGGCCCGCCAGTCCCCGTGGTAAGTGGCCACAGTGGCGGCGTCCTCCTCGCCAAGGCTTTCGGGGTGGATGCCCAGCGCGGCATGTACAAAAGGATATTTGTGGGCCAGTTCCAGCACCGCAGCGGCATCGCCGGAATGCGTTGCACATTCCAGCACGCCCACCACGCCGCCTTCCCCCAGCGCCCGCATCACTGCATCCCGGTCCGCATCAAACTGCCGGGACGAATAATGCGCGTGGGTATCGAAGATGTTGGTCATAGCTTTGCCCTTACGTTGAATGAGGAATTCGCAATTAGAAATTGCCAAACATTGTTCTTAATTTCTCATTACTAATTTCTAATTCCTAATTTTCCTTTTTCTTCCCTGCTGCCGGCCTATTAACCAAATAGATTCCCCCGCACACCAGCACAAGGGCGGCGAGGTATTGCCATTCGAACAGGGGCTCGCCGTTCAGGATGGCGGAGAGCAGAACGTTCATGATCGGAATGATCAGGCCGAACACGGCAATGCGGGAAACAGGGTTGTTTTTCATCAGCAGTGCCCAGATCACATAACCGGCACCGGAGATAAATGCCAGGAAAAGCAGCACCGGCACAGCGCCAAAGCTTTGCGGGTGCAGGCTGCCGCCCAGAACAAGGCCGATGACCAGCAGCGCCGCACCGCCGACCCCAAGGTTCAGGCAGGAGACAGTGAACGAATCCACCTTTTGGGTCACGGCTTTGTTCCACGGCCCGGCCAGTGCAAAAATCACCGAAGCGATCAGCATATAGGCAACGCCCGCCGGGCTGCCGCTGCCGTGGTTGCCAAGAGTTGCCACCAGCACACCGCTGAACCCCAGCGCACAGCCAATCGCTTTGCGCGGCGTCATGCGGTCGGCTTTGCCGTACAAAAAGTGTGCCAGGATAACCCCCATAAAGCTCTGGGTGCTGTTCAGAATGCCGCCCATAGCCCCGGTCAGCAGGGCAACGGCGGAATAATAAAAGGTATACTGTGCAGCAGTCTGCCACAGGCCCAGCCCGCAGCAGGAAAGCAGATTTTTGCCCTTTGGCATGGGCAGCGGCCCGCGCCGCAGCGCCGCGCCCCCGGCATACACCAGCAGCGCGCTGAGCATAAAGCGGACACCGGCAAAGCACATGATGGAAGCGGTATCGGTAGCGTCAATAGCAAACAGCCGGTACCCCATTTTGATAAACGGAAACGCCGACCCCCACAGCACATTGCACACCACCGCCATGCCCACCGCAGCCGCCGGGTTGCCAAAAAAGGCATCCAAACGAGAGGGAGAGGAAGATTTTGTCATAATTTTTGGGGGAAGCGGGAGTTAATTAGTAATCAGCAATGCAGAATTAGCCATTTGAGTGTTCCAAACGCCTTCCCATTTTGTTTTATCTTCTGATACACTTTTCCTAATTTAGGCTATCTGGCAGTTTCAAATCTAATTGCTAATTCAAAACGGCCTTTGCGCCCCAAAAATTCCTAACTCCTACTTCCTAACTCCTACCTTCCTCAGTGTACTCTCGTTCCGGTGGGCACATTATCGCTGTAGAAAGCGATCTCGCAGCCACCGTCAGCAGTGTCAGCGGCAACGATCATGCCCTCGCTGGTATACTTGCCCTTCATCATCGGGCGGGGTGCCAGGTTGGCCACAATGGCGATCTTTTTGCCGATCAGATCTTCCGGCTTATACCACTTGGCAATGCCGGACAGGATGCAGCGCTCGCGCTCGCCGTCAAACACGGTCAGGTGCAGCAGCTTCTTGCTTTCTTTCATGTTTTCGCAAGCGCGCACTTCGGCCACGCGCAGCTCCACCTTGCAGAAGTCGTCAAAGCTGATCTCCGGCTCATGGTCGGTGATTTCAGCAACGGCTTCCTCTTTCTTTTCCTCGGCCTTGGGGGCAGCGGCGGCTTCGGCAGCAGCCTTCTGCTTGGCGTCCTCAGCTTCCAGATACTCGATTTCCTTCTTCACGTCAATGCGCGGGAAGAGGGCTTCGCCCTTGTGCACATGGTATTCGGCCGGATGGTTTGCCAGGTCGGCATAGCTCAGGTCGCTCAAACCCAGCTGCTCGGCCATCTTGGGTGCGGTGTTGGGCAGGTAAGCCTGCATCAGCACGGTAACGGTGCGCAGGGCATCGCACAGGTTGTAAAGAACAGCTTCCAGGCGGGGCTTGGTTTCCTCGCTCTTGGCCAGCACCCAGGGGGCAGTCTCGTCAATATACTTGTTGGCGCGCTGCACAACCTCAAAAATGGCGATCAGTGCAGTGGGTACATCCAGAGCATCCATGGCGGCATCCACCTTGCCGGGCAGGGCGGCAGTCAGGCTTTTCAGCTCATCGTCCAGGGCATCGGCCTGGCCGTTGGCGCTCACAGCACCGCCAAAGTACTTTTCGCACATAGCGACCGAACGGGACAGCAGGTTGCCCAAGTCGTTGGCCAGGTCGGTATTGATGCGGTTGATCAGGGCTTCATTGGTGAAAGCACCATCGTTGCCGAACGGAACTTCGCGTAACAGGAAGTAACGCACAGCGTCCACGCCGTAACGGTCGCACAGCTTGACGGGGTCTACCACGTTGCCCTTGGACTTGGACATTTTGCCGCCGTTCAGCAGCAGCCAGCCATGGCCAAACACCTTGGTGGGCAGGGGCAGATCCAGAGCCATCAGCATGGCAGGCCAGATGATGGTGTGGAAACGCAGAATCTCCTTGCCGACCATGTGGATGTCAGCGGGCCAGTACTTATCAAAGTCGTGGTAGGTATCGTTATCATAGCCCAGTGCGGTGATGTAGTTGGAAAGTGCATCGATCCACACATAGATGGTGTGCTTGGGGTCAAACGGAACCTGGATGCCCCAGGAAACGCTGGTACGGGATACACAGGTATCCTGCAGGCCCTGCTTGATGAAGGCGATCATCTCGTTTTTGCGGGTAGCGGGCTGGATGAAATCCGGGTGCTCGTCATAATATTTCAGCAGGCGGTCAGCGTATTTGCTGGTCTTGAAGAAGTAGGCTTCCTCCTCTGCCTCATAGACAGGGCCGCCGCAGTCGGGGCACTTGCCGTCTTTCAGCTGGGCTTCAGTCCAGAAGCTTTCGCACGGCTTGCAGTACATGCCCTTATAGGTGCTCTTGTAGATATCACCCTGGTCATGCAGCTTGGTAAAGATCTTCTGCACACTCTTGACATGATAGTCATCGGTGGTACGGATAAAGCGGTCATAGCTGACGTCCATGGTCTTCCACAGATCCTTGACGGTAGCCACAATGGCATCCACGTATTCCTTCGGCGTTACACCCTTGGCGGCGGCCTTATCCTGGATCTTCTGGCCGTGCTCGTCGGTGCCCGTCAGGAACATGACGTCATAGCCCTGCATCCGCTTGTAGCGTGCCAGTGCATCACAGGCCACGGTGGTATAGCTGTGGCCAATGTGCAGCTTATCGCTGGGGTAATAGATGGGTGTTGTGATGTAAAACTTTTTGTTTTCCATATTTATAATAACTCCTTCCCGGAATAAAAACGATAATGCGCAATTAGCAATCAGAAATGCGGAATTCGTAATTTGAGGTAAGGCTGACACCGCAGGCAGCTCTTAGGCCGGAGCCGCTCTGTTTTCCCTACTGCAAAAACTCCTAATTCCTACTTCCTAACTCCTAGCTCAATCCTCAAATCCCACCGGCTCCACGCCGCAGGCGCGCATGGCGTGCTTGCAAAGAACCTCGGTGCTGTCGATGAAAAACGGTCCCAGGTGTTCGTCCCGCTTCACAAGGCTCAGTTCCGTGCAGCCAAGCACCGCCATATCGCACCCCTGGGCGTGCAGGTCATCCACCGCTGCGTTAAACAGCTGCATGTCTACGCGCTTGCCCTGCTTGATCTCATCATAGATGATGGACATGATGCCCTTTTGGGCCTGTTCGCCGGGGGCGGCCCATTCCAGGCCGATATCCCGGCAGGCGATCTGATACGTTTCCGCCAGCAGGGTGCCGTCCGTTGCCAGAATACCCAGCTTATGGCACCCGGCCGCCTTGGCATCCGCCGCGGTCAGGCGCGGCATGTTCAGTACCGGTACCGGCAGGGCCGCGGCCAGGCGGTCATAAAAATAATGCGCGGTGTTGCAGGCAATGGCCAGCACGGTAGCACCGTAGCGCACCAGGCTGATGCCGTCCTGCTCCATCACATCAAAGGGGTCATCCTTGCTTTTGCCCACAATAAAGGCTGTGCGGTCCGGGGTGGACGCGCGCGAGGAGATGACGATATCAATGTGGTCCTGATCTTTCTGGGCGGGGGTATGGTCGGTGATCATCTGGTACAGGTAGCAGCTCGCCGCCGGGCCAAGGCCCCCCATAATTCCCAATACCGGGTGTATGGCTTTTGTTGTTTGTTCCGGCGTAATTTGCGCCATGCGCACCCCTCCCATCATAGATATTACTCATTATAAGGCGTTGGCGCAAATTATGCAAGCAAATCAAGCAAAATCCCGCCGGGAGCCATATGCGCAGCTCCCGGCGGGATTTTCAACTATTTATAGGGTAATTCCCCCTATTATTTTATTCCGGCTGTTTCAGCTGGCGGATCAACTGGTTGGTACCGGTTGCCGCGAGGCCTGAAACAATGCCCACGGCCAGCGCTGTCAATGGGTCGCCTGCCGGGAAGTCCGGCACACTTCCGCACCAGGCCAGCACCCCCAGCACACCGCCCAGCGTGCCGCAGATGGTGGGCAACCATTTATTGGCAAGCGGCGTTTGTTTGACCGCTGTTGCCGCCAGGTAGCAGATAACCGTAATCGCCGCCACCCCTGCCATACCAAAAGTTGTCAGATCCATGGTCTCCTCCTTTTTATTTTATGCTTTTCTTTTATGCGGGGGTATGCGCCTTTTCCAGGTTGCTCAGGCGGTGGTTTGCCACACGCAGTTGCTCTTCCAGCACCGGCACCCGCTGGGCAAAGTTGTTGTGGGCGCGGACTTCGCGGGTCAACTCCTCCAAGCGGGCATCCGTGACCGCCTGGGCCGTTACCATCCGCTGTTCCGCGCGGCGGGCAGCCATCATGTTGGTGATAACCACCCCCAGCAGGCTCAGCCCGCCGGTGATCAGCGCCACCAGAATTGCTTCCATCCTGCTCACACCTCCGTATAGGCGGCGTGGTACAGCCCCGATTCCACCAGGCCAAGGTCCCCGCACAGGGCATACAGCCGGGCAGCGTCCCCGTTGGAAATCGGCCCCACCGTTACCGTCTGCATTTGGACCGGCTGTGTTTTTTCCGCTGCCGGGCGGGCAACGCTCTGGTAGCCGCCCAGCCGCACCGCGGTAGATGCCGCCGCAAAATCTGCATCCAGCCAGTTCAGCGGGTGGACCCGACGTTTTTTGTACCGCACCTCAAAATGCAGGTGTGCGCCGTAGCAGTTGCCGGTATCGCCGCTGTAGCCGATCAGCTGGCCCTCGTATACCGTCTCCCCCTGGGCCACGCAGAGTTTGCTCAAATGGGCGTACAGCGTCTCCAGCCGGCCGCCGCGGTAATCCGCATGGCGCAGCTTGAGCATATTGCCATAGCTGTTGGTATCCCCTTGGGTGCGGCGGCCATTCCAGCGGTAGGCGGTTTCCACCGTACCGTCTGCCGCGGCATACACCGGCGTGCCGACGGCGGCGCGGAAATCCAGCGCCCGGTGCAGGCTGCCGTCATTATAAAACCACCCAGCGGTAATCACATGGCTTTGCAGCGGCCAGCCAAACAAAACATCCCCATTGTGTAAAATCATCCATCCTCCTGTTCTGCCTTACGCCGCCGTAAAGGTTTTGGTGCTAATGTTGAAGGTACCCTTGGTTTTTACGCCGGTATAATGCACATTAAAGGGGATCTGGTAGCCAGTGGTATCACCGCCATAGCTGACGATCTCAATGTAGCATTCCTCCTTGATGGCCGGGTAGGCGTTGGCGGATGCTTCGCCCCAGAGCTTAACCTCCACAATGTCGGTTTTCAGGTCATCCAGCGTCAGGTCACCGTCGATAATGGCCTGCAGCTTTTCAAACAGCGGGTCGTTTTTCTCGGCATAATAGGGTGCCACTTCGCCCTGTTTCTGGTAGCTGTCGATCGTGATCGAAGTCTGGCCCAGGATATTATTTTTCTTTTCCACATTGGCGGAAAGTTCCGGGGAATATTCTTCCAGGTCGTTGCCCAAGCGGCAATAGCTGGCGGTACCGGAACCAAACGCCGCGTTCAAAAAGTGCGCCATATATTTGCGCTCAATCTTCAAATGTATCACTCCATTTCATCGTATAGTGTGCCGTCAGTGTAACGGTGTAAACTGCGCTACCCTCATCGTTGGCCTGTTCCAGCCGGGCGGCCCCGGCGGTCAGGGTCTCCTGTACGGGGTCAGCGTTGCCAAGCTGCGGGGCCAAGCCGGCCGCGCTCTGCTCCGCCACCCAGGCCTGCAGTTCCAACAGGCGGCGGGCGGTCTGGGCACTCAGATTCGCATCCCCCGGCACAAAGGGCAGGTTCAGGCGCAGCACCAGCTGCATTTTTTGGCGGGCCGTCACCTGCCCCAGCAGGTTCTGCCAGCGGTCGGTCTGCTCCACTCCTTTGGGGAAGAGCGCCCCGGTGCCCGCCGCCGGGGGCAGGTCGTCCACACGCAGATCAATACCGGTCAGAGCCGGGCAGCGGGCCAGCCATTGCAGCAACTGTTCAAAATAGGTTTCGTTCACGCGCTTTGTCTCCCCCTTTCCGGTCAGTTACTCAGGCTGTGCGCGCCGCTGCCGGAGCGGGTCCACCAGCCGCCCGCTTCCACATGGGCAGCCTGCCCGGCCGCTGTTTTACAGTCTACATACTGCACAGCGGCCAGCCCCGGCACTTTGGCGGGGGTAAAATCCAGCCATTGGGTGTAGCTCACCTCCGGCCCGATGCCTGCAAGCACGCGGTCATGGGGTTCCAGCGTATAATCCCGGCCAAACGCCGCATGTTTTTCCGGGATAACCAGCAAAAACGCCGTGGCCGCACTGCTTGCGGGGCCGCTGCCGCCTGCCGCGGTTTCACGGCGGCGGGTATCAAAGTGTACGCCCTGCACAACGGTGCGCGTGATGGTATGTGCCGCCGGGTCCGCATGGTAGAAGGTAACGGTCTGGCAGCACAGGGGGTACTGTAAGGGCGCGGCCATCAGCCCACCCCGCCGCTGGCATAGCGGCCAAACACCAGGTAGTCCTGCGCCAGGGCACGCAGGTAACCTTCCCGGCTCTGGATGGTTTCGGCGCAGAGCTCCGGCGGGGCAGCATAGGTTTCGCTCACGCTGCCCACGTTGGCGCTCACCACGCGGCAGCGCTTGTCCTCCTCCGCAAAGGCATACATTGCATCCGCCATGGCGCAGAGGGCGCAGGCTTCCGGTTCCTGCAGGCCCGCGCGCGGGCGCACATCAAACATACTTTTGTAGCGCTCCAGCTGGCGAGCGGCGCGGGTAATAAAGCGTGCAAAGCTTTCCTGCGGGATCTTTTCGCCCAGGTAGCTGGCGGTATAAAATTCGTAATCCGGCAAAGGCATTCCTCCTTCTCACAGGATTTTCTTTGGCAACACCGCACAATTCCCGCCTTACGGCTTAAGCACCGCTCCGGCGGCTGCGGCACGGCATCTGCGTTGCCAAAATGCTCGATAAGACATCCAGTATTATCTGCGCTTTTGGCTTAGCATCTGCCGTACCTCGCTCGCCGTATCGGCACTTAGAATTATGCGGTATTGCCCTTTGTTTTCAGATACACCTTAGGCCTTGAACTTTGCCAGCACCACCTTGGCCTCGTTGGAAAGCACGGCAACGTAAAATTCGTCCGCTGTGATCTCGGTGGTGCGGATCTTGGGTTTGCGCTCGGTTTCCACATTCACCGCGCGCTTGCGGTAAATGGTCAGAGCGGGCACCTCGTCCTCGTTGTCGTGGTCGGCTTCCAGCTTGATGATAGGGCAGGCATAGCACTTGGTTTTGCCGGAGCCAACCTCCACCAGCGGCACCTTTTTGCTGGGCACCACACGGCAGCCCGCAATGGAGCCGATCTCGCCGGACATCCGCACATTGGCGGGGTACTTGTCCGTGCTGGTGAATTCGGCGTCCTTTCGCAGCTGGGTCACCTGTTTAGGGTGAACAAAGATTACCTTTTCGGTGGCCTGCTCTTCCTGCAGAGCGTCCACCGCATCCACAACGCCCGCATAGCTGATAATGCCCGCCGAGCCGTCATAGGTCAGGGTAGCGGTCTGCAGCACATCCATGCAGTCGTTATCGATCTTGGCGGCAATGGCCATGGCCAGCTGGGTGTTGGCCTCCCCCACCGGGTTGCCGTAGCCGGAAAGCACCGCTTCATCGGTCAGGCCAATGCCCTTCATGGCCTTTTTCACGGTGGCTTTGCGGGTGGATGTCGTCATCTTTTCAATGGTCACAGCCTCGCCCTCGGCCACAATGTCGGCATCGCCGATGTAGGCATAGGCGGGCACCGTGATGGTATCGCCGGGGACACCGGCCAGGGTATCATCCACCTTGGCAAAGGGTGCCACGCGCAGCTTTTTGGGGATTCGGGCGGACACCATGTCCCCCATCACTTCCGGGTCGATCAAATCAGCAATTTTGGTATAAGTATCTGCCATAGAATTTCTCCTTTAATCAATCAATTTTTGCGGGTCTATTTGACCCGTTCAGCTTATCGAAAAGTTCAAATTTTGCCTTTTTGCCTTGTAGAGCATGCGGGCGCACACTGCGCCCCTACGAATCACTTTTCGACGGTCTGCGGCAAGTCTATTCGTCCCGCTTACTTTTCCCGCAGGCGGCGGTAGGTATCGGGGTCGCTATGCTTTAAGGCAAGGCGCTCCCGGTAGCTCATGCAGGCAAATTCCGCTTCACGGTTCAGCAGCGGGGCACTGCCGGTTCCGGCGGCATAGGGTGCGGGCTGCACCGGCTGTGCGGCGGGGGTTGTCGATTTATGCTCCAATCTGGGTTTCTCCTTTCTTTTCTTCGTTGTTTGCGGGAGCCGCTTGTGCTGCCTGCGGCATCAGCTCCTTACGGATCTTTGCCAGCTGGGCGGCATCGGCATGGGGCAGGTCAAAGTACCAGGCAAGGGCCAGTTCCGGCCGCAGCAGGCCGGATGTTACCATGCTCATGTACTCGTTCCAGGTGCGGGTGCGGTCAAACAGCACGCCATCGCCCCAGTCCATCGTCAGGTCTTTCCCGGCGTCAAAACTCAGGTCCGGCATGCCGTACACCTTGCCCAGCGCGGCGCACAGTTCCAGCGCCTGGCCGGCACCGTTCTGCCACATAGCCTGCAATTCCTGGATGGTCAGGTTATAATCGCCCTCGCTGGAGGTGATTTCCGTTGCGGTGCGCTCGGCGGCTTCCACCTCGCTCAAAATGCCGCGCTTGAAACCGATCAGGCTTTCGCAGCTGCGCAGGATATCCTGCTTGCGGGCCAAAAACTGTTCCACCCGCAGCTGCGGGCTGTACACCGTCACCCCCACGTTGGCGGGGTCATCCGGCAGGCCGATGAAAAGATCATCCTGCAAGGTGCGGCGGCCATAGCCATCCTCCCGTAGCAGGTCCTCCGAGGCAAACACACGGGAAGCACCGTTTTCAAACTCCTGCCGCATCTGGTATTCCAGCCGGGCGGCGCTGTGCATCAAGCCGGCGGCAGGGGCATATACCGCCACGGCGTCGGGGCCGCCATCCACACAGTTCAGCAGCGGGGTGCGCAGTGCAGCCAGACCAACGCCCCGCACCCCCGGCAGCAGCAAACTTGGCTGCAGCTGGGCGGTGGCGGGCAGCGTTGCCAGCGGCACCTCCCGGCCTAACGCCTCACCCGCCAGCTCAAACAAGCGGGTCTCGATGGTCAGGCCGTCCGCCCCGGCGGTGCGGCGCTCCAGCAGCAGGTAGCCGCGGCCATCGTGGCGCAGCACCTCCATGGTGCCCACGCCGGTCAAAGCGCCGTGGGCATCGCGGCCAAGGGGTGCATAACAGTCCCGCCGGATGGGCACAAAGTCAAACCCGCGGCCATGCAGCACCGGTTTCAGCAGGCATTCACCGCCAACCAGTGCGTACTGCATGGCCTGCACTCGCACGGCATCCAGCGCCTGCAGGCTGGGGGCCAGGGCTTCGGCGGTCCTGCTTTCATACTCCGCAAACACGGTGCGGCACAGCTTGCTGACCACCAGCACCGCCAGCCGGTCGGCGGCGTCCTCGCCGGGGGACTGGGTGCCGTAATAAAGGTTCAGCCATTCCCGGATGGCCGCCTGCATCCGGGCCGAGGTCACATCTCCCCGGCCGAATGCCTGTTCCAAGTAACTTTTCAATCCATTCCTTCTTTCCTATTTGTGGGTTCAGCTGCCGCGCCGCCGCCACACGCTTTCCAGCGCATAGCGCACCGCGTCAATGTGGTGGTTGTCGGCGTCCGGCCAGGCGTTGGTCACCTCCCCGGTTCGCGCATCCCGCAGGTATTCATAGCCGGTAAACTCGGCTGCAGTTTCGGGGCAGCGCACGGGGTCAATGATGATAGCGTTCAGGCTTTGCAGCCACTTCATCCCGGCGGCCACACTGCCGGGACCTTTGACTGCCGCCCGGCACGGCAGGCCCGCCGCGCGGTAGTCCGCACAGCTTTTGGGCTCCGCGGCATCGGCGGTCAGCAGCGCCGTGCGGTCCAGTCCGCGGTCCAGCAGCAGGCGGGCGGTTTCCCGGTTGGGGGTGCGGCGGCGGGTCAGCTCGTCAAAGATCACCAGGGTGCGGCGGGCGGCATCGTAATGCACAGCGTTGTAGGCCCAGGGGTCCGGATACCAGCCCCAGTCCACCCCGTGGTACACCCGGTCAAAGCTCTGGCATTGTTCGGTCGTCAGGGTTTGCAGCTGGATGTTGCCAAACACTGCCGTGCCGCAGCCGACCGCTTCGCCCAAATATTCATGGCGGAACGCCGTGGGGTTGGTCTGTTCCAGGTGGGCGGCATCCGCCAAAAAGCGTTCGCCCAGCCAGGCGGGCGGCAGGTCGCGGTAGGTGGAGTGGTGCACCAGCTTGCCGGGGCGCTGTTCCAGCGCATAACGGTTGGCCCAGCTGCGCCCCGATGCCGGCGGGTTGAAGCTTTTGAATGCCAGGGTAAAGCTGCCGCCGCGGAACACGCTCTGCTCCACACTGCGCACCTCCTCGGGGCCGTCGAACTGGTCCAGCTCCTCGAACCAGGCCAGGCCGATGGCTCCAAATGGCACCTTGATGCTTTTCAGCTTGCCGGGGTCGTCGGTGCCAAAAAAGAGGATCTTCTGCCCTGTGGGCAGATAAGTACACTCCATGGGGCTGACGGTGCAGCGGAACTGCTTTGCCAGCCCCAGCGCCCCAATGGCCCACTGGATCTGCGCATACACACTGGTGCGCAGCGTGCCGCCGATCTTGCGCAGCACCACCGCGTGGCAGGCGGGGTGGCGCAGCAGCTGCAAAACAAGCTCAATGGAAATATAGCTGGATTTGCCGCTGCCGCGCCCGCCCTTGGCCACCAGTTCCTGAACTGTGCCGCGGGCAATGGCGCGGTGCACCGGCCAGAACACCGGCGCTACCACATCCCGGATGCGCACCCTCATGGCGTCACCTCCTGCTCGGTGGGTGCTTCATCCACAATCACAACGGGCTCCTCCGCTGCAGCGCCATCGCCAAGGCCCAGATACTTATAAATCAGCTCCAGCGCACGCAGCTTATCGCCCACTTTTACGGGCGGGGCAGGTTCGGCCCCCAGGTCGGCAAACGCGATCTCTGCCAGTTCCGCCAGCACGCGCTCTGCCGTGATCTTTTCCAAAGCATCCCTTCTTTCTGGCAGGGGTGGCAGCCCCCGCCGGGTTTTGTTCCCGCCAGTGCAGCAGGTCCTTTTGGGAACATCTGCATCATAGCACAACAACCTCAAGTTGTCAACAGAATTCTGTAACATAATTTCAGAATTTTAGTTTGTGCTTTTGCTTTTGTGCAGGATTATTAGTTTTTATGTATTGCGCTTGTGCATCCTGTCAACATTTTTTGCCCGTTTTGGGGTAAAAATAAACAGCATGCGCTTCACAGGTTTCTGAAATCATTTCTGTCATTTCAGGAACACTGCAAAGCGCATGCCTTGTTGTACTACTGTTGTTTATCTGTTGTTCTTTCCCGTTTGGTGCATGCTGGGGTGCAAACGTCCACATTCTGCCGGAGAAAACCCATTGTTTGCCGCAAGCATTGCAAGCAATCTGTAGGGGCCGCTGCTCATCATCGGCCCGCATAGCAGAGTGGCTCGGAACACGAAGCATGCGCACAATGTGCGCCCCTACGGTGGGGGATGCGCCACAAATATCTGCCACCTGTTACAACAAACTCTGTAGGGAACGGTCTTGACCGTTCCGAAACCTTGTGGTGGATGCCATAAGCAAATCCGTGAGCGCCCCTACCTACTGGGTAAACACAAGAGTCAGCTCTATCAGCACAATGGTGCCAGCAGCCGCAGCAAGGCGGATACCATCAGGCCCGGCGCGCTGGTGCGGCATTCTTTCAGCTCTACCAGATGGGACTGTTTTTCCAGCTGCATCATAAATTCGCCCACATCGGCCAGCGCGGCACAGCCATACAGCAGGGCGGCACATTCAAAATGCAGGTACAGGCTGCGGTAGTCCAGATTGATGGACCCCACCACGGCGATCCTGCCATCCACCAGCCAGGTTTTTGCGTGCAGAAAGCCCGGCGTGAAGGTGTAGATCTTGACCCCAGAGCGGATCAGCGGCTCAAAGTAGCTGCAGGTCAGCTGGTAAACCATCTTTTTATCCGGGATGCCGGGGGTATAAATGCGCACATCCACGCCGCGCTTTGCGGCCAGGCGCAGTGCCGTCATGGTGGCGTTATCCAAGATTAGGTACGGCGTGGTGATCCACAGCGTTTCCTGCGCCTGGGTGATCAGGTCCAGGTAGACATTTTTGGAAACATTCTCATCGTCCACCGGACTGTCGCTGTAGGGCTGCACAAGGCCGATCGTCGGCTCTTCCGCCGGGAACGGCTGCTCCTCGCGGTAAGCATCCAGACCGGGGTCGTCGGGGCGCTGGCTGGCCCACAGCTCCAGAAAGATCGTGGCAAAGCTCCACGCCGCGGGGCCCTGCAGCCGCACGCCGGTATCGCACCAATAGCCAAAGCGCTCTTTTTGGTTAATGTACTCATCCGCCAGGTTAAAACCGCCGGTAAAGGCGGTTTTTCCATCCACCACCACAATCTTGCGGTGGTCACGGCTGTTCATCACCAAGTTCAGCAACGGCACAAACGGGTTAAACGGCACTGCCTGGATCCCTTCCACCTGCAGGGTCTTCCAGTATTGGGCGGGCAGGCCAGTGGCACAGCCCACATCGTCATAAATCATCCGCACATCCACGCCCTGAGCCGCTTTACGACGCAGCACATCATGTACGGCATCCCACATTTTGCCCTTGGAGATAATAAAGAACTCCAAAAGGATCGATTCCTGTGCTGATTCAAGCGCTTCCAGCAGATCGGGAAAGACCGCTTCTCCCGAAGCGTAAAACTTGACGTTGGTGCCGGAATACACCGGGTAAGCGGCAAAATCCCGCAGGTAAGCTGCGGTGCGCCCCGCGCGGGGGTTGGCCTGTTCCAGCATGGCCTGTGCCGCAGGGTCCGTGCGGCGCAGTGGGCGGATGCGGTCATAGGCCCAATCCAGCTTTTTGCGCAGGCGGAATGCCGGGCGCTTATCGCCCCACAGCAGGTAGAGCAAACCGCCCTGCACCGGCATGATCATGAAAAGAACCATCCAGCTGATCTTGAACTCCGGCGCGGTGGAATCCTGCCGGATAAGCACCGCGCACATGATAACGCTCAAGGCTATCATCAGCGGGTTCAGCCAGTGCGCATAGCTGGAAAGGCTTGTGAACAAAGACCAGAACCATGCCGCCTGGATCAAAATCAGCACCCCGGTAATTACAATGCGGCTGAACAGCTTGCTGCACAGCTTTTTTATCATTCGGCCAAGCTCCTGCATGGCCCCACCTCCCTTTTATCTTTTGGTTTATTTTCTATATCATACAAGATAACACTTTAACGATACCACGCCCCATTCCTGATTTCAAGCCTTTTCCTGCCCGTTTTGGGCAGAATGAAAAAGATGTGCTATTTTCTTTATGTTTTGTTTTGCATTTCAATTTCATCGTCAAGTTGTAAATTTTATCTGCGTTTAGCACTCATATACAAAGACTGCTAAAAATTCACGCACAGTTCACATTTTATTCATAATTATAGTGTACTGTAATACTCGTCAACAGAAAACGACACCGCTCCCAAGGGTGTCGGAGCTGCTGAGCCAATACTGATAAAAAACTTTATGGATATGTTTAAGGAGATATGACTTATGGCTATGCTGATAGACCGCCGCTACAATCCGTTCCGCGATTTTGAGGATATTGATCGTTCTTTCTTTGGCGATAACAGCCTTGCAGAGTTCAAGACGGACATTCGTGACATCGGCGATGCCTATGTGATGGAGTGCGACCTGCCCGGTTTCCGCAAAGAAGATATCGCCCTGAATCTGCACGATAAAGTGCTGACCATCAAGGCTGAGCGACACAGCGATTTTGAGAACGCCGAGAAAAAGGGCAGCTACCTGCGCTGCGAGCGCAGCTTTGGCAGCTATACTCGCAGCTTTGATGTGACCGGCGTGGATACCACCAAAGTGCGTGCCGCTTACAACAACGGTGTGCTAGCTATCACCCTGCCCAAGTATGTAAAGCCGCAGCCCACTGCCCAGACGATTTCCATTGACTGATAAATCCAGCCATCCATTTCGCAAGATTGCCTTTTCCTTTTTGTCCTGTATATATTTCGTCTCCTTCCCATCCTCCTATCCCCGCCACTCGCCAGCAGGCTGTGGGATAAGGCCCCCGGAATGATGCGTAGTGGGGCCCGACAAAGTTGGGGCTGGCCGCAGCACTCGGTGTTCCGGGCACTTTATCTCACAGCCTGCGTCCGGGTTCCTTTTCCTACCTTACTTATTTTTTTATTATCTTCCCCGTTCTTCCCGCTATAAAAACGAAAACCGCCTGTACTATTGAGCATCCGCTCGCCCGGTACAGGCAGTTTTTATTTTTTAAATTGTTTTGCTGGCCACGTTACGCCGGCAGCTTGCTGTTCAGGAACTGCACCCCAACGCCAAGCAGGTTCGGCCCCAGGTGTACGGCCAGGGTGGCGTCAATTTTGCCGTGCAGCACACGGTGGCCGTTGGGCAGCGCGCGGGTCAGAGCTGCTTCCAGCGCTGCGCCCTCTTCCGGCACATTGCCATCGCACACGACCAGGTTATACTCCTCGCCGGGGTGTTTGGCTGCCAGCTCCGTTGCCAGCTCAATCAGCCGCTGCTGCACACCGCGGCGGCCGCGCACCTTGGCGGCGGTGGAGATCATGCCGTCCTTGCGGTCAAAGGTCAAAATCGGTTTGATCTGCAAAAGTCCCCCCGCCAGCGCTGTGGCGCGGCCAATGCGGCCGCCGCGCTGCAGGTACTCCAGCGTATCCAGCGAAAAATACACCACCGTGTCATCGATCAGCCGCTTGGTCAGTTCGCACAGCGGGTCAAACGCCACACCGCGCACCGCATAGCGCGCCACCTGAACCGCCAGTGCACCCAGACCGATGCTGGCGCTTTTGCTGTCGAACACTTTCACGGTCAGCTCCGGGTGTTCCTCGGCGGCAAGGCGCATCAGGTTGTTGGCGCTGGAAAGGCACTCTGCGATCATCAGCACGATCACATGGGTGTAGCCCTGGCGGGCGATCGCGTTGTACACATCCTCAATATCCTGCGGGCGGGGCAGGCTGGTTTTGAAATTCTCGTTTTTCTGGCGGGCATAGATCGTTTCTACCGTAATATCAATGTTATCGCGGTAGCTCTCGGTCCCGCTTGTCACCACCAGCGGCACACAGAAAATGGGGTATTCTTTCAGATATTCCTGCGGCAGATCGCAGCAGGTATCGGTAATAATGGCGATCTTATTGGCTGCTTCCATTCTATTCTCCTCGATCAAAACACAAAGCCGGGCAGCGCAGCGCATTGATGGGCTGCGTTTACTTCTTTTGTATTAGAAGATATTATACCCCTGTTTTTTTGCCGCGTCAAACAGATATGCTGTTCAAACGGCAGCAAAGCGTGTATAATAAAAGGCATATTGCCCCCGCAAAATTGTTGCTGATAAAAGGAGTATTGTACTATGCTGAATCCCGGAATCAAAGGCAACGCCAGCGTTGCCGTAACCGCCGCCAATACCGCTGCCGCCATGGGCAGCGGTGAGCTGAATGTGTTCGCCACCCCCGCCCTTGCCGCATTGGTTGAAAAAGCCTGCTGGCAGAGCGTTGCCCCGGAGCTGGACCCCGGCTGCGGCACCGTTGGCACCAAGCTGGAACTGGCCCACAACGCCCCCACACCCGTTGGCATGATGGTGCGCTGTGAAAGTGAACTGACCGCCGTGGACGGCCGCAAGCTGACCTTCAGCGCCGTGATGTATGACGACGCCGGCGAAGTTGGCCGCGCCACCCACGAGCGCTTTATCATCCAGAACGAAAAGTTCCAGAAGAAAGCCGACGCCAAAAAGGCCGCCGAATAATCATTCCGGCAATTCAAAGCACTCATTTCCAACAGCCCCACCCGCATTTTACGGGTGGGGCTGTTGCTTTGCGCAGGGGCTTGTCCGCAATGCTTTTTTGCCGTCGAAGTCAGCTTGTTTTTCCGCCTTTACCGGGCGTTTTGGGGCTTCTGCGCACAGCGGCAAAAAGTGCGGGTGCCCTCCGATACAATAATAACACCATGCACACAGCATGGTTGAGGGAGGGATCACCATGCAAAACACACCAGCCACATCATCCACCGCGCCGCGCATCCGGCAGGCTGTGCGCACCGCCAACGCCAAAACGGCACCGCCTGCCTTGCCCCGCGCCCCGCTTTTGCACGGGCTGAACCGCGCCGTGATATGGCAGCTTGCCGCCTGCGGTACCGGGCTGCTTCTCAGTGCCGGGCAGGTTTACGGCGGGGCCGCGCCCTTTGGCCTTGGCCTGCTGCTGGGCTGCGGCAATACATATGCCCCCGCCGCCGCGCTGGGCTGCCTGGCCGGGCTGCTATTGTTCCAGCCGCTGGATACCGCCTTGAAGCTGGCGGGGGCCTGCATCGGGGCGCTGACCGCCCGCATTGTGGGCCGCCAGCTGGGCCAGACCGGCTTTTTGCCCGGCGCGGCCTGCGGGGTGGGCGTTCTGCTGTTGGAACAGGGGCTTGTCACCCTGGTGGGCGGCGCAAGCCCGGCGGATACGGCCAGCCTGCTGTGCTCCGCCGCGCTGGCCGTGCTGGTGGGGCTGGGCATCCACAAGCTCCACATCGGCACCCCGCGCGGGGCCTGCCTGTGGGCCGCCATGGCCGCCGCCTGTTTGCAGCGCGCTGCCCTGCCGGGGTTTGCACCGGGGCTGGCGGGGGCGGCGTTCTGCATTTTGTGCTGTGCCTGCGCGGGCAGCCTGGAGCACACCGCCGTACTGGCTCTTGTGCTTGCCATGGCCCTGACCGCTGCCGCCCCGGCGCTCTGTTTTGCCGCGCTGGCCGTGGCTGCGGGCGGGCTGGGGGCAGCGGTCTTTTGCCCCGGCGAGCGCCGCAGCGGGGCCGCCGTATTTGCTGCCGGGTGTGCGCTGGGGGCGCTGGCCGCCCCCAACCTGACCGGCGTACTCACCCTCGGTCTTGCCGCCGGGGCCGGGCTACTGGGCTTTCTGCTCTGCCCGGAGCAGGCTCTGCGGGCGGTGTTTCCGCCGCCTGCCCCACCGGTTGGCACCCAAAGCCTGACCAGCGCGGCACGCAAACTTTCCGGCGTGGCGGATACCTTATCCGACATTGCCGAAACAGTGAACGCTGTATGCAGCTGCCAGATGCCGCCCCGCGGCGAAAGCTATGACTATGTGGTAGAGTTCTGCGCCCAGCACCTGTGTCAGAACTGCGCCCGCCGCAATACCTGTTGGGTTCAGGGGTATTCCACCGCCATGGATGGGCTGTACGCCCTGCGCGGCGCGCTGGAACACAACGGCCGCGTGGAGCTGGAGGACCTGCCGGGGCAGCTTTCCACCTGCGTCCACCCGGCGGACCTGTGTGCCACCGTCAGCCACGGTTACCGGCTATGGTGCAGCCGCCGCCAGACCCGCGCCCGCGCCGAATTGCTGCGCACCGCCCTGACCGAGCAGTACAGCGCCATGGCCACAGCTTTAGCCCAAATGGCCGCCCGCCTGGGCCGGGCTGGCCTGCCGGACCCCCGGCGCGAAGCCCGCACCACCCAGTTGTTTGCTTCTCTTGGGCTGGAACCACTGGAATGTACCGTCCTGACTGATTTGGCCGGGCGGGTTACCGCCGCCGTTACCCTGCCCCGGACCAGCTTTACTCCCGGCGAGTGCCGCGCCCTGGCCGAGGAAATGGGCCGCATCTGCCGCCGGGACTTTGATCCACCGGAAGTAACCAACTGCCGCACCGTGACCATGCTGCATTTTGGCGAACGCCCGCTCTACCGCGCCGTGTTCGGCCTGGCCAGCCGCCCTGCCCCGCCGGAAACCGTGAGCGGGGATGCCTGCCGTCAATTCTGCGACAGTGCAGGCCGCGCCCAGATGCTGCTGTGTGACGGTATGGGCACCGGCAAGCCCGCCGCCGTGGACGGCCAGATGGCCGCCAAACTGACGGCCCAGCTGCTGCAGGCCGGGTTTGCCGCCGAAAGCGCTGCCCGGCTGGTCAACGTGGCACTGGGCCTGAAAAACGCAGGGCAGGAAAGCGGTGCAACGCTGGACCTGCTGACGCTGGACCTGTACACCGGGCGGGCCGGACTGTTCAAAGCGGGGGCGGCCCCCAGCTTTTTATGCCGGGCAGGCGTTGTGCGCACGCTGGATGGTGCCAGCCTGCCCATGGGGGTGCTGCCCACCGTAACGGGCCGTTCCACCGCCTTAACGCTGGATGTGGGCGACACCGTGATGATGGTCAGCGACGGTGCTTTGTGCGATGGCTCCGCCTGGCTGTGTGACCAGCTGACCCTGAGCACCCGGCTGGGCCAAAGCCCGCAGCAGACCGCCGAAGCCGTTGCCGCCAGCGCTGTGCGCCGCAGTGGGGCGCGCCAGGATGATATCACCGTGGCCATTGTGCGGCTGGAACGGCAGAAAAGCTGACAGCAAACCTGCATCATTCCAAACAGCGCAGGAATTGTGCGGTACCCCTCGGAACGGATTTCTATTCCTGCTATGGCAAAATCACGGCGGCGGCAGCGCCCTGCCATTGCACGCACCAACGCACCAATTTTGCGCCGTGCCTGCTCGCTCATTATTCGTTCACAAATATTTTCAAAAATATTCAAAAAAACTGTTTATTTTAGGCAAAAAGTGTGGTAAAGTAAAAACATGCCAAATGTGGAGCATACCACATCACAATAAATACATATGCCGGGTGGGGAGAGCTTATCCCGGCGCGAAAAGAGGTTTGTAAGACAATGGAATACGCCAGTAAGGACATTCGCAACATTCTTGTGGCCGGCCACGCAGGCTGCGGCAAAACGACTTTGACCGAATCCCTGCTGTATTTGAGCGGTGCAACTGAGCGCATGGGCCGTGTTGAGGACGGCACCACCGCCAGCGATTTTGACCCCGAAGAAGCACGCCGCAAAGCATCGCTGAATTCCAGCGTGATTCCCGTGGAAAGTAACGGCACCAAGTTCAACCTGATTGATGTTCCCGGCCTGTTTGATTTTGAAACCGGCGCTGCCGAGGGCATCACCGCTGCGGAAAGTGTCCTGATCTGTGTTTCTGGCCGTTCCGGCGTTACCGTCGGCGCAGAAAAGGCCTATAAACTGGCACTGAAAAACAACAAGGCCCGCATGGTGTTCGTGACCAAATCTGACCTTGAAAATTCTGACTACTTCAAGATTCTGGAACAGCTGAAAATCAAGTTCGGCCCTTCTATCTGCCCCTGTGTTGTGCCTGCCCGCCTGGACGATGGCACCGTGGCTTACATCAACCTGTTCAGCCAGAAGGCATTCAAGTACGAAAGCGGCAAACAGGTGCAGATCGACCTGCCCGATATCGGCCACCGCTTTGAGGGCCTGATCCAGGCTATGTATGAAGCCATTGCCGAAACCGACGAGACCCTGATGGAAAAGTTCTTTGAGGGCGAGCCGTTCACCACCGAAGAGATCGTTACCGGCATGGCCGCAGGCGTGCGCACCGGCCAGATCACCCCCGTGTTCTGCGGCAGTGCCGTCAACCTGCAGGCATTGGATATGCTGCTGTACAACATGAAGGAGTTGCTGCCCAGCGCCGCAACCGCCGCTGTTGTTGGCGAAAACGCTGACAGTGAGCCGGTTGAAATCACCGTGGACGACACCGCCCCCACCTGCGCTTATGTGTTCAAGACCGTTGCCGACCCGTTTGTGGGCAAGCTGAGCTTTATCAAGGTTCTGTCCGGCAAGCTGAGCGCAACCAGCAATGTCATCAATGCCCGCACCGGCCAGCCGGAGCGCCTGGGCAAAACATTGACCGTATGCGGCAAAAAACAGACCGACACCCCCGCCATTGTGGCCGGTGATATTGGCGCAGTTGCCAAACTGGCCACCGCCAAGACCGGCGATACCTTATGCGATCCTGCCCGTGTTGTCACCCTGCCCGCCCCCAGCTACCCCGTTGCCTGCTACCGCATGGCTGTCAGGGTTGCCAAAAAGGGCGATGAGGGCAAGGTTTCCGGCGCACTGGCCCGCCTGATCGAAGAAGATCCGGCCATTTCCTTTACCGTTGACCCCGAAACCAAGCAGCAGATCATCAGCGGCCTGGGCACCCAGCACCTGGAAGTTGCCGTTGCCAAGCTGAAGAACAAGTTTGGCGTTGAGATCACGCTTGAAGTTCCGCGCGTGCCCTACCGCGAATCCATCCGCAAGAGCTGCAAGGCCCAGGGCCGCCACAAGAAGCAGACCGGCGGCCACGGCCAGTTTGGCGATGTGTGGATCCAGTTCGAGCCCATTCCGGGTGAGGACGTTGAGTTTGCCGAAAACGTGTTCGGCGGCAGCGTGCCGAAGAACTTCTTCCCTGCTGTGGAAAAGGGTGTGCGTCAGGCAGCCCAGCACGGCGTTCTGGCCGGGTACCCCATGGTTGGCCTGAAAGCCACCCTGCTGGACGGCAGCTATCACCCGGTAGACTCCAGCGAAATGGCGTTCATCATGGCCGCCAAGCTGAGCTACAAGGCCGCCATCCCCGAAGCCGGCCCCGTTCTGCTGGAGCCCATCGGCACCCTGAAAGCCCATGTACCCGCCGACAACACCGGCGATATCATGGGCGAAGTAACCAAGCGCCGCGGCCGCGTGCTGGGCATGAACCCGGACGAGGACGGCGAGCAGGTTGTGGAAGCCGAAGTGCCCATGAGTGAAATGCAGGACTTTACCACCTTCCTGCGTCAGCTGACCCAGGGCCGCGGTTGGTTCACCTTTGATTTTGTCCGTTACGAAACCCTGCCCCAGATGCTGGAAGCCAAAGTCATCGAGCAGGCCAAAGCCCTTGGGAACTTTGCGGAAGAAGAAGCCTGATTATAGAAAAAAAAGAACCGGTGCAAAGGAGGGTGTCCGTAAAACAGTTTCAGTCCCGGCAGTAATGTCTGCCGGGACTGTTCTTGTATATATTGTAGCCATATGATATGATTAAACAGACCGATAAACTTGAATTTACAAACATTGAAAGGAGTTATTATCATGTTGAAATTGTTTAAAAAATCTATTTGGATTCCTTATGAAGATAGCACTGTTTATCCTACTGTTGCAAAAGCACAGCAGGCAATTATCAAATATTGTGAAGATAACGGATTTTTATATGAATTTACTGCAGATGATGAAGTTGTTATAGATGGAATTAAACATGAAATATATCGTGGATATGACTCTGGAAGTCGAGGAAACTATGGCATTAAATGTAGAGAGAAGTAACTCTACAAATCACAATTTGTTGAACTGATAAAGAGCGCATTATCCGAGATATTCAATTATCCGAGGAGAATCTTAAAAAGT